>NZ_CP150484.1:5901403-6021536 GCF_037997115.1 Amycolatopsis coloradensis | reverse complement strand
GCCGCCTCGTGAGGAGGCGGCCAGCACCATATCGTGTGGTGTCTCAGACGACGCTGTGTTGTGTGAGTGCGGTTACCAGGATTGGCGGCCGTCGAGCAGGATGGCGACGACGCCGAAGGGGTCACCGTCGAGGATGCGTGTGGCGTTGTAGTAGTTGCTCATGATGCCGCCTTGGGAGTCGTTGGAGGCTTTGGGGACGGTGCGGGTGGAGTAGTCGTTGGCGGCGACTCTGGAGGCGCCTTGGTAGGTGCTGGCCATGGCGAACTCGTCGCAGCTGACGGGGCTGCCTGAGGGGCAGGCCTTGTTCCTGTTGGCGTCGATGATCGTTTGGTTGGTGGTGCGGGTGAGGTAGTTGTATTGCGGGTTGCCCCAGTGGCTGGGAAGGCTGGCTTGGGCGTCGAAGACGTGCTGGGACACTGCGGCGATGGCAGGGTTCTTGACCGGGTCGTAGACGACGGCGGTTTTCGCTGTGGGATTCACGCAGCCTGTGCGGATGGTGACCCGGTCACAGCGGGCATCGAGGGAGGCGTCGGTGTGGGACCAGGTCAGGCCACCGGCGTTCTTGAGTGTGATCCCGATCAGGCCGGTGAACTTCTCGATGGCTCCGGCTGTGCCGAGGTTGTTGGCGTACTGGCTCCAGGTGTGCTCGACGGTGGTGCTCGGTGTGAGTGGCACTTCCTTGGTGGGCAGGACGGTGCCGGTGCCGCATTTGGAGGTGTTGGTGAGGCAGGGGGTCGCGAGGTGAGCGCGGGTGCCGCCGGCCAGGCTTTCCTGCCCGGTGCCGACGTCGATTTTGGCGTCGAGTTTCCAGGCGGCGTTCCCGCTGTTGAACTGGGTGACCTTGTCGAACTCGACTGAGAGGCTCACGGTGTAGGGGAGGCGGCCGATCTCCCGCAGGGTGCCGTTCTCGCTGCGGCGCTCCTTGAGTACCCAGCCCTTGCGGGAGCAGGCGGTCCACCGGTCCGGGTTGGTGATGTTGCCGTTGCACCGCGGTGATAGCGCTGTCGGCGCGAGGTCAGGGCCTGGACGCGGTCCGATGTCGTCCATGGCGGTGGGGTCCGTGGTGCTGTCGCTGGGGTTGATCCGCTGCGGGGTGGTGCTCGTCGTGTATTGCTGCGGACCTGTCTCGGCGTCGATGATGTGGACGTTCCAGTACAGGGAGCCGCGTTCGAAGTCCTGCCGCCGGCCGCCGCCGAAGTCGTACTCGTCGCTGACCGGGAACCCGTAAGTTCCTTTCTCCCAGTCCGCCTGGGCCCAGTAGTCCCGGATCGCGCCACGCACGATGTAGGCCGCAGCTGTACCGTTCTTCCAGTAGATCGAGCCGCTTTCGAAGTGGTTGAACCGGCCACCGTCGACCGGGGTTTCCGAGACCAGGGGATAGCCCAGGGTGCCTCGTTCGTCGCCATTGGTCAGCCACTTCTGCAGGATCAGCCCACCGACCTGGTTCGCTTTGCCGCCGGCGACGTTGGGGTGCCAGTAGATGCGGTTGGTGTCGACGCCGAAGGCCTGCCACCTGCCGCCGCGGGCGGCGTCGAGCTCGTCGCTGTTGGGTTCCCCCACCGTGGGCGGGCCACCCGGCCACAATGTGCCCAGCCGGATGAACTCCTGCTCGATCGCCCCGCGGACCCAATGCCCGTTGCGGAACTGATCGGCGGCGGCCGTACCCGCCGTCGTCACGAGCGCTGCGGCCGCCACGACCAGGCACAGCGCGTAGCGCAGCCACCCTCTCTGAAGAATGCCTCTGTCAGAGGGCCCGGCATCCCGTCTCCGAACTCGCATCTGCCTGTCACCTTTCGCCCGTCGCTGTGCCGCATTCCGGCGATCGACGTTAGCGATTCACGATGAAATCCTGATGACACGGCAAACCTTGTCCTGTTATCCGCGGGAAGCTCCGGCAGCGGTGGTCGGATCACCCCCCACGGCGCGGTTCCGCTGGCAGCGGATCGTCGCTAGAAAGAGGTGTGTGGAGCACCTGTGGTACGAGATCGGGTCTTGCGCGGCTGGAGCGCTTCGAGCTGACGTTGCGCGGTACTACCGCGAGGGTCTGCTTGATGAACGCCGAGAACTTCAGGCGTATCTCGACGGAGAAGAGTACGACCTGTGGTACGGCGAATTCTGGGAAGCCAGCCCGATCGAGCTGATTCTGCCCCACGACGACTTCTGGTACCTCGTCATTGACAGCTATCCAGGTCACGTTCGTTTCGGGCTCGAGGGGCCGTTCAACTGATCGCCCTCGACGAAGGACCGTCCTGGAGTGGTGGAGGGCTCATACCGCGGCGTCTTCGCGTCCGGCCGCGAATCAGACGTGCTCGCGCCCCTGTGGCGCGGCTACGCCAGGCGCGGTGCCGTATTCGACAAGCCTGTTGGCCAGGTTCTTGTTGTCGTTCCGGGTGCGAAGCATCGCGGACCGCGCCAGTCCGGCCGCCTCGGCGAGCGAACTCACCTCACCGCTGAAGTTGAAGTGGGAACGCAAGGTCGACGCCAAGCAGGCTTCATTGTGCGCCCGGTCAGGGATCTGCTTATCGGTCCATTCGAGAGCCTGTCGCGCGAGGGCCACCCCGGCCTCGACGCCGGCGAGGTCGATCGCTGCGGCGGCGCGGCGCAGGGCCAGATTCGACAGGACGTCGGGCCGGTTGGGGTGGGATTCGGGCGTGGCGTCGAACGCCTTCTTGCTCGTATCGTCTCCAGGACCATCCAACATGGACACCGCGCGCTCGCCGACGTCGACCGCTTTCCGGATCGTCGCTTCGTCGCCGGTGCGAACATACTGCGTGCGCAAGGAGTTCGATAGATTCGACAGCCGCATCATCCGCGAATGGTCGTGATCCGGTGTCGCCGCCACGGCCTCTCGCGCGACGCGTACTGCGTCGTCCAGCACCTCAGTGTCGGAGGTGTGCCAGTACATCATCTCTAGTGCGGCGGCCAGGTTGGACAGATAGGCGGGGTCGCCGGGCGCCAGCGCGACCACCTGCCGGCATGCCGCTACCCCCTCGAACAGCAAGTCGAGGTCGTCCACACGTTCGAACAGCAGAATCAGGCCAGCGCCGAGGTTCGCTACCCAGGAGAGCTGGGGTTACGGCGCCCTAGTGGCCCGACGCAGCAGCTCCACCGACTCGCGTAAAGCGGCCAGCTCGTTCGTCGCAAGGTAGCGGCGGTACAGGTCGACGGCACGTCGGGCCGAGTCCGCGTGTGACATCAGACCAAGTCGGACCACAGGCCGGAGTGCAGGGCGGTCGTCATGCTGACACTCCGGCGAAGGACTGAATCTGATGTGTGGAGGAGACTGGGAAGCGTGTGCAGGAAAGTGCTCGAACGCTTGCGCTGTAGCAGGTTTCCATAGTCCTGCGCATACCGCCGCAACGCGCCAGTCGCAGATCACGCCTCATTGGCTTCTCCCTCCGCCGCTGCTCGGCTCGCTCTCACAGCGAAACCACCCGGCTGCCCGTCTAAGGCGCTGGCTGATGACGCGGTTGATGTGGGTGAGGCGCTGCCGGGAGTGTGTGCTGTTACGGCCCGGCAGGGTGTACAGGCTCCTCGTGGCCTGGGGAGAGGCCAACGGTGGTCGGTCGAGCCTCCAGGGCGTGATGCATTCTAGCGCCGGGGCGCGGTCGTATCGTGAATCTGTCTGTCATGATGTGGTTCACCGGTGCGGCCAGACCTGCACCGTCCAGGATTCTTTGTAAACGTCAGGGTCTCCAGGTTCGGCGATGTTGCTTGTGCGGGTTCGTCGGGCGCGAAGCTTGTAGTCGCCGGATGCAGGGAGCGCGACGTTCTTGTCACTGGGCGAGGCCGTTATGCAGGCGATCATGAGGCGGCCGGTGGGAGAGTTGAAGACGTGCTCTTCGTGAGGTGTTTCGTCGATGTCGTGAGCTGGCTCGTGAGCCCAGATCTCGAGGGTCACTTCGGCGGACAGAGCACGGTCGGAGGTGTGGAACAAGGCACCGCCGCTGCCGGCGCTGACGAGCCAGTCTGGATCCTGAGGGATGGGTAGGTCTGCGTAGGTGTCGTTGCCGAACACATCGAAGATCGTGAACTGGGAGTGGTCGACGGGGATGGTCGCGGTGTGCACCTCGACGGGGGTGTCGCCTGCCATGGGTTCCTCTCCGTGACACGGGCTCGCGGTCAGTATAGATCAACTTGAGTGGCTGACCGCGAGCCTCACGGACGTTGCCGAGCTAGTCATCGTGGCAGGCATCGGTCTCTATTCCTTGTGCGGGAACGTGACAGGGGTGAGACCGCGGCGCGGCCCCACCCCATCGAGCTGGATAGCTAGGTTATCCCGGGCACTTCACGAACGCCCGGGTCTTCTCGGTGATCTCCTGGTCGGTAATCCCGGCGGGCAGGACCACGTTCACCCAGAACTTGTCCTTGTCCAGCACGCGGTTGGCGGCGTACCAGGGGCGGCGGTAGCGGCTGCCCTCGAGGCTGTTCTGGGTCGCGGGCACCATGTAGCAGGAGTGGTCCGGGTTGAGCGAGCCTCCCTGGTAGGTGCTGGCGAACGGGTACTCGTCGCACGACTTCCCTACCGGGCGCGGGATGCTCGCCGGGCAGGCGACGTTCCGGTTGGCGGTGATCAACGCGCTGTCCATGGTGCGCGTGAGCTCGGGCCCGAAGCCTTTCCTGCCCCACTTGCCGGCGAGGTTGCGTTGTGCCCACTGGATGTGCCAGGCGACCTGGGCGGTGTCGTTGTTGAGGGTGGACACGTCGTAGGTCGGGGTGAATTGGGCATACACGCAGCCGCCGGTGTTCGGCCCCACGGTCGGGGTGCTGTCACAGCGCACGGACGAGCTGTGTCGGTGTCACAGAAGACCGGCCTGGTGGAGACGGATCACGGTGGCGAGCAGGCCGGTGCCGCCGAGGATGGCTCCGATCAGGATCTTGAGCAGGGTCAGCGCACGGTGGCCCCGACTGGGGTTGTTGGTCGTGAGGGTGACGACCATGGCGGCACCGGCGGCGGTGAGGAGCACCAGTGTGGTGAGGGTGATCAGCGGCGTCCACATGCTGTGTGTCCTGTTCTCCAAGGTCGGGAGCCCGGCCTGGCCGTGCTCGTTTGTGTTGCTGGCCAGCGTCGGCACTGGGAGCCGGGTCCGGCACGCGGGCCGGACGGACCCGGACAATGGGTCGCGGGCAGGCAGGGGCAGTGGTGGGGTCACCAGTAACGACGTGGCGGCGTCGAGAGACTGAGTACGGTGTCCGGCGCGTGTCCGATGGCGTTCGCCGGACAGGCAACTGCCGCGGTGAAGGAGGATCGTCAGCATGGAGCTGGGGGAGATCGCCACTCTGGACCAGCTGGCCGCGGCGCTTGATCAGCTACGTCGCGACCGTGGCTTCTCCCTCAGAGACCTCGCTGCCGCAGCAAGGAAGCTCTCGCCACACGGTGGGCGGCAGCGAACTCTTCCCAGTTCCACCGCCAGTGACGTGATCAACGCCAGGTCGGTACCGAAAGAGGAAACGGTGGAGACCTGGCTGGCAGCATGCGGCGTCCTCGGGGAGCAGGCGCAGCGGCCGTGGCTTCAGGCGCTGGATCGCGTCGTGAACTCCCACCTACAGCGCCCGCCCGGAGCGGTACGGGTCCGGGACGCGCGTCCGCGGGTACTGGGCGTGCACGCCGCCATCCAGGTCGACCAACCCGCCGACGACTGCCCCGCCACGTGCGGGCAACAGGAGCTGCCGCCCTACGTTCCTCGGGACTTCGACGCCGACCTGCGCACCAAGATCACCATCGCCGGGCAGCAGGGCGGATTCGTCCTGGTGACCGGGGACTCGTCGGTGGGGAAGACCCGCGCGCTGTTCGAGGCGGTGAAGACCGTGCTGCCGGACTGGTGGCTGCTGCACCCCGGCGAGGCCGACGTGCTGCGAGAGTTCGCCGGACACCCGGCGGGCCGGACGGTGGTGTGGCTAGACGAATTGCAGGACTACCTCGACTTCCGCGGAGGCGTGCCGGCGGGAGAGGTCCGCGGGATGATCGAGGCAGGCGTGGTGCTGGTGGCGACGTGCTGGCCCGGCGAACGCACCAAGCGCAGCGCACTCCCCGCAGCCGGTGAACCGGACCCCTACGCCAACGACCGGCGGCTGCTCGACCTGGCCGACGTGCTCACCGTGCCCGACACGCTCAGCACACACGAACGGCGCCGCGCCGAAGAGCTCGCCCACGCCGATCGCCGGATCCGAGTCGCGCTCGACACCCCCGACGCCGGCTTCACCCAGGTGATGGCTGCGGGCCCGGAACTGATCCGACGCTGGGAACACGCGCCCACCTACGCCAAAGCGGTCATCACTGCTGCTCTCGACGCCCGCAGCGTCGGCGCCCACGCACCCCTCACCCGCGACTACCTCGAAGCCGCAGCCCCCGGCTACCTCACCAGTCGGCAGCAGGCCACACCGCCGCCACGCTGGCTCGACGACGCCCTGGACTACGCCACCGAACTGTTGCACGGCGCCACCTGCACCCTCTGCCCGGTCGCCTCCGGTATGGGAACCATCACCGGCTACCAGGTCGCCGACTACCTTTACCAGCACGCCCTCCGTGTCCGCCACGCCGAACACCTCCCCGACACAGCCTGGCGCGCCCTGACCCGCCACTACCATCCCGACGACGCCTACCATTTGGCCGACAGCGCCAAACGCCGCGGCCGAGACCATGAAGCCATTGCCCTGTACCGACAGCTCGCCGACAACGGTGCCCCGTTCGTCTCTTCGCAGTTGGCTAGCCTGCTGGCCGCGCGGGAAGACCTCGACCAGTTGCGTGAGCGCGCCGACAAGGGCGACCCGAACGCCGCTCTCCATTTTGCTGACCTGCTGGCTGAACGGGCAGACCTCGCGCAGCTGCGCGAGCGCGCCGACAACGGCGACTACTCCGCCGCCTTGCGGTTTGCCGGCCTGCTGGCCGAGCGGGGCGACTTCGAGCAGCTGCGTGAGCGCACCGACAACGGTGACACGTACGCCGCCGACAAAATGGTTGACCTGCTGTTCAAGCAGGGCGACGTCGAGCAGCTGCGCGAGCGCGCCAACAATGGACACGGAGAAGCCCGATTCCAGCTGGGAAGGCTGCTGGCCGCAGGGGGAGACGTCGAGCAGTTGCGCGAGCGCGCCGACAACGGAGACAGGAGCGCTGCATTCTGGCTGGCGGACCTGCTAGCCGAGCGGGGAGACATCGAGCAACTGCGAAAGCGCGCCGACAACGGCGACCCGTTCGCCGCTGACCGGTTGGCTGACCTGCGGGCCGATCGGGAATAGGGCAGAAAGCTTACGTATGCGTGCCTACGACGCAGGCAAGGGCCCTGCGAGCCTGTTGGCAAAGCTATCAGAGGTGCAACAGCTGTGCTGGCGCGCCAACGAACTGGCAGGTAAAAGCTCGTTATCACCGATATCGACTTTCGCGACATGGGATGGGATCGGCGGGCATCTATTCGTATCCTCTTCGGTGGCTTCGTGGCGGGATCGGCACGGCCGCACTGCTTCTACCGCCTGCCTGTTTTGTTCGTCAGGTGCGACCGCGTTTCTCCGTGACAACCGACCGCGCCGGGTTCGGTAGGGGAGACTTTTGTTCGTGAGGTCAGACCGTGCCTGATCCGCGGCTCGCGAGGCGGGCACACTCTGCCTTTCCTCGGTCCTTACCCCTTGGCTGTTGCGGAGGCGCGGATCCAGGTGGTGTCGTTCGCCACCCGTTGCTGGACCACCACATTTGCCAGTCGGTGGACCACCAGCAGCAGGTGATCCACCGAGAGAACATGTTCCAGATCCACCTCGCGGACCGATCATGGCGACGGCAATCGAACCTCCGGAAATGCCGATGAGCAGAAGCCGACATGGTTACGATTGATGCAGTCCGCTGCGATTTGCGCCGAATAGTCAGTTGGGCATGACCCGACGCCGACGAGGCGCCGTCGAAATTAAATCTTCGACACGGAGCCCACGTCTGGCGAGGCAATGACGGATCCAGTCCTGTTGGTGCCGACTTCGGTTGTCCCAGGTGAACTGCAACGCGTCTTGCGCGCGTCGTGGACCGGTCGGCCGCAACCCAGGCACGAGGTTGTCGCACAAGTCCGCCAGCTCGCGGATCTGCTGTTGGTAGTCGCAACCTGGAAAGAACTCGTCGCACATGCTTTCACGTCGATGGGCCATCGCTCTCATGACCAGAATCGATTCGTGAACTACACCGACGACCGCGTCCGCGATCACCGACCTCTGGCCAGACCTGCCCCTCCACGAAGCTCAGTCTTCCATAACCGGCGAACGTCGGGCTGATCGATCGTGACTTGGCCCTGGCGGGCCAAGCGCACGCTCATGCCGACGAGCGGACGATGGGGCCTGCTGGACCTATCAGAGTGATTTCGCCCTGGTTTTCTGCTCCAACCGCGTGACGGTGGCTTTCTGGAACTCCCATTCCCGGGCCGAGGGGAGGAGGCTGCTCGCCGTCCTGATGGCGGCGGCCGGACCCCACGTCGCCAGTGTCTTGTCGCGTCAAGGAGTTCTGACGATGGCCGCATCTACACCGCCCCGGGATCTGCTGTTCGAGACCACCGACAGCGACCAGGCGGGCGAATTCATCACCGGTGTCTACGGCGCCGACATCAGGCTCACCGGCAGCAAGAAGGGCTACCGCTACCGGCATACCCGGATGGCCACCGACGCGTTCACCATCGACAGCGGCTCGCAAACCCACAATCTCACGGTCAATGTGGAACCGCTCCCGATGTTGCTCATCGCCTTCCCTCGCGCCATGACGATGGACTACTGGTCCCGAAGTGTCGAGCACCGGTTCGGGCCCGGCGAGGTGCTCCTCGCCTCCCGGGACGAGCAGGGCCCGCCGTACCGCGTGCGGTGGTGTGACGGCACCGTCCTGGTCGCCACCCTTCCCTTCGCGACGCTGGATCAGGTCGCCGCCACCGAGACGACTCGCCGCGACACCCCGGTCCGGTTCACCGACCTGCGCCCCGCCACTCGGACCGCCGCGCAGCATCTGACCGCGACCATCGACTACCTCGCCACCGGCTTGCGCGACCAACCGCACGCCATGCGGGAACCACTCGTGGCGAGCACGGCCGGACGACTGCTGGCCACCACCGCGTTGACCACCTTCCCCAACACCGCACTTACCGAGCCCACCATCGAAGACCGCCACGACTCCCACCCGGCCACCCTCCAGCGCGCGATCGCGTACATCGACGACCACGCCCACGAGGACATCTCGGTCGCCGACATCGCCACCACGGCGCATGTGACCATCCGCGCACTGCAATACGCCTTCCGCAGACACCGCGGCACCACCCCGATGGGCTACCTCCGCCAAGCCCGCCTCCAGCAAGCCCACCAAGAACTCCTGGCCGCCGACCCCGGCACCGGGGTCACGGTCACCGAGATCGGCGCCCGCTGGGGCTTCTTCCACCCCGGCCGCTTCGCCCACCACTACCGCACCACCTACGGCTGCCCGCCCTACCGCACCCTGCGACGCGACGGTCGCTGACCCCGGACTCCAGGGACGGCCAGCCCCGGCTCCACGCCGAATGCCGAATGCACTCTCATGCCGCTGATCGGTCGTTCGGGAACGCAGCGTTCGTCAATCGCCGCAACGCGATAACCCGTTCCACTCTGCGCCGCTGTCGATGGCCCACGACTGGCAACGTGACGGTCCCCAACGGGCAGGCGACACAGGTGGGGCGCCCGGAGCGAAGCGGAGGACGAACGACCAGGAGGGGCGTCGAGGGGCGGTCACGCTTGATCGCGAGGAACGCCGTAATGCGGTCAAAACTGATCGACATTGATCATGACAGGTGATCAACATGTGCGGTCACCTGCCCTTGCGAAATGCGAACAGATCGAGCGTCCAGTAAAAATTAGTCAAGGTGCAACGAGAAGCAGCACAAAGGGGCAATTCATGCCTAATGAGCATATGTATGAAGATCTGGTCTTCGTCGTGTAGGTGGGATGGGTGCAGGTGCCGTTCGTTTGGCACATCCGCTGCGCCGACGCCATCGGTGGCCGCGTGGTCCTGCCGATCGTGGTGGTGATCTTCGGCATGTCCATGAGCGTTGATCCGGTTTGTGCTGCAGCCCTGCTTATCACTAGGTCGGGCGATGTGGTCGTCAGTATTTCCAGGTGGTGCCGGTGCCGCGGTATTGCTCGACGGGGATGGGAGCGACTCCGTGTCGCATGTGGTCGGTGTAGAGGGTGCCGTGCAGGTGGTCGATCTCGTGGGCGATGAGGCGGGCGACGCCGCGTTCGAACTCGGTGATTCTCGTCTGGCCGTCGATGGTGGTGTGCTCGACGTGGATGACGTGCGGGCGTGGGACCTGGCCGCGGACGTCGAAGAAGGACAGGCAGCCTTCGTATTGTTCGTCGACGTCGCCGCTGGATTCGATGATGGTGGGGTTGAACAAGGTGATCGCCTCGCCGTCGGGTGTGCGGATGATGGCGGCGGCGCGGTCGATGCCGATCTGCGGTGCTGCGATGCCCATGCCTTTGCCGAAGGTGTGGGCTTGGGCGACGCGTTCGCAGGCGGAGTTGAGCGCGGTCACCACGCGGCGGGCGTCCTCGGCCTCGGCCGGGAGGTCGAAGCGGCGGGCGATGCGGCGCAGTGCGGGGTCGGTTTCTTGCACGATGCCGAGGGATGCCATGACCGCGCTTGGTTTCGGCGGTGGGCCGTCGGTGTGTGTGGTGTGGCCGCGGAAGTCCCATTCGAGCCGGTAGCGGGCGTGCAGTGGCGGGTCTTCGCAGGACCAGGAGAAGATGTGCCGGTCGCCGGTGTCGTCGCGGCCGATGGCGGTGGCGAAGGGCATGGCCTGTGCGGTCATTGAGGTGTGCAGGCCCCAGACCGAGGCGGCGAGGTCGGCGGGGAAGTCCAGGCAGACCGACAGGGTGCGGGTGGGTAGCCGTACGGCTCGTTGGAACCAGTTGCCCCAGTGTTCTTCGCTGACGGTGTATTCGTACTCGATCCAGCAGGATTCGCCGGGATACAGGGGGAAGTGCCCGTGTTGTCCGGCGAAGAGCAGCCACACTTCCTTGAACGCGTCGCGGTCGTGGTGGGCGGTCCAGTGCATCGGGTTCGCACGGCCTCGGCCGTGCCAGGCGTGCAGGTCGATCTCGTCCCAGGTCAGGGGATTCTCGGAGTAGAGCTGGTTGGAGCGTTCAGGGTCGCCGGGGAAGCGGTCGACGGAGATGCGGATCAGGTAGCGGGTGATCGGTTCGGTGCCGTGGTTGACCAGGTGGCGGCGCTGGGTGAGCCGGTAGACGCCGTCGTCGTAGCGGAGGGTGGCGTCGTCGTGGTCGACCACCAGGCTCCCGGTCCCGGCCGCGGTCTCGGTGACGGGCGGGAGGGCGGGTCGGGTTCGGGCGGGGCGCTGGGCCTCGTAGTCACGGTATGCGGTGTGCAGGGCGCCGCCGGCGCGGAGTGCGGCCTCGGCGTGTCCGGCGAACGCTTCCGAGGGGCGTTCGGTGCCGGAGAGCACCTTGGAGACGTAGGAGCGGTCATAGCCCATGGCCTTGGCCAGCGCGGCGCGGGAGAACCCGCGGACGTCGCGCCAGCGTTCGAGTTCGACGGCGAACACGTTCACCTCGGCATCCGGATTGCCGCCGCTGGTCGTGCCCGTCGTCATCGTCGCCTCCACCGTCTGGGGACCGTGAGTGTGCGTGAACGCACCGTGAGTCGCTGCTCAGCCTAGAGGCACACCCGCCCGCCGCGGTGTCCTTTCGGCTGTGACACGACGGAACGGGGGACGCGATGACGGGCAGCGGGAAGCGAGTGCGGGTGGTGTTCCGCGTCTACGCCGGGGACGGCCGGCGTCACACCTATCTGGCCATCGACCTGGCGCACGAGGGTTACTCCCAGATCCATCCGGTGTGCAACCTGGTGTTCGGCTACCGCCTCGCCCACCTGGCTGAACTGATCGGCAAGACGAGCTTCCGTGACCTCGGGAACCGTTTCGAGGTCTGCGAATCGTGTGCGAGCTGGTTGCGGAATCAGCCGCACGAGGTCCTCGTCGACACCGAGATCGTGGCGATACGCGGAACGCTGGACCTGTCAGGACACCACCCGCGCCCAGAGCGTGAGCGCTTGGAACCGGACACGAGCGTCACCGTCGCCGCCTGACCCAGCCGAACTCGGACTCACGGAGGAGGCCCACCGGACATGGGGACCCACGTCACCCCGCTACCGATCCCCGGCGCGTGGAAGATCGAGACCCCTCGCCATGAGGACGGACGGGGGAGTTTCCACGAGTGGTATCGAGACGACACCGTGCACGCCGCTACCGGCGGAAGCTGGCACCCGCGACAGGCCAACATGTCGGTGTCTCTCAGGGGAGTGCTGCGCGGGATCAGCGTGGTCACCGGGGCGCCCGGGCAGTCCAAATACGTCACGTGCGCGCGAGGCGCGGTGCTGGACGTCGTGGTCGACGTGCGGACAGGGTCGCCGACGTTCGGCCGCTGGCACCTGGAGCGCCTCGACGAGGACCACCACCTGTCGCTGTACCTCGGTGAGGGCCTCGGGCACGCGTTCCTGTCCCTCGCCGAGAACTCGATGCTGCTGTACCTGCTGTCCCAACCGCACGACCCCGGCCGCGAACTCCGTGTCCAGGCGCTCGACCCGGACCTCGGGATCACCTGGCCGCCCGAGGTCACCGTGCACCAGTCGGCGAAGGATCGTGCCGCACTCTCCGTCGCCGCAGCCGAACGGGCCGGGCTGCTCCCCGCATACACGCTTTGAGAAACCAGAAATCAGTTCAGCACCAGCATTTGTCCCATCAACCGTGTCGAGACAGATTGGACTGACCATGCACAGAGTGCTCGTGACGGGCGGCGCCGGATTCATTGGCTCACACCTGGTCGACCGTCTCATCCAGGCAGACCAGGTCGACCAGGTGACCGTCCTGGACAGTCTCACCTATGCCGGCGACCGGCGGAATCTCGCCGCCGCCATGGACTCCACGAAATTGACGTTCGTCGAAGGCGACATCCGCGACACAGGCCTGGTCGGTGATCTCCTGCCCGGCCACTCGGCGGTCGTGCATCTGGCTGCCGAGTCCCATGTGGACCGTTCTCTGCGCGACGTCGGCAACAGTGTCAGCACGAACGTGATGGGCACACAAACCCTGCTCGACGCCGCGATGCGCTGCGGTGTCCAGAAATTCGTGCACGTGTCCACCGACGAGGTCTACGGGCCGATGCCGACCGGCTCCGCCCGTGAAGACGCCCCACTGCGGCCCACGGTTCCGTACGCGGCCAGCAAGGCGGCCAGCGACCTGATGGCCATCTCGTACTTCGTCAGCTTCGGCGTGCCGGTCTGCATCACCCGCAGCTCCAACAACTACGGTCCCCGCCAGCACCCGGAGAAGCTGATCCCTCTGTTCCTGCGCAAGCTCCTTACCGGCGAACCCGTCACCGTGCACGGTCACGGGCAGCACCTGCGGAACTGGCTGCACGTCGAGGACAACTGCCGGGCGATTGAGCTGGTCCTGCGCCGCGGCGTCCCCGGCCAGATCTACAACATCGCCGGCGGAACCGACCTCACCACCCTGGAACTCACCGGGCGCCTGCTGCGAATCGTCGGCGCCGGTTGGGACGCGGTCACCACCGTGGCGGATCGCACCGCGAACGACATCCGCTATGCGATGGACTGGAGCAAGATCGCCGAACTCGGGTTCCGGCCCCGGCGGGACCTGGCGTCGGGTCTGGCCGAGACCGTCCAGTGGTATCGAGGACACGCCGATCGCTGGCCAACGACCGAATCCGCGGCACAACATGCCGACGCCATCGAGCTGACGGCGGTCGGCGGATGACCGTCGTGACAGCACCAGGCGGGCCCCGAGCAAACGCCCGGCCGTTCCTCTACGGCGACGAGATCACCGCCCTTGCTCGCGCGCTCGAGAGCGGCCAGTACGGGCACGGCGCGGAAACCGAGGCCTTCGAACGCGAGCTGGCCGCCTACCTCGACGTGCCGGACGTGGTGGCGGTCGCGACCGGCACCGCCGCGCTGCACCTGGCGCTCCTAGCCGCCGGGGTCAGGCCGGGGGATGAGGTGGTCGTCCCGTCGCTGACCTTCTGCGCCAGCGTCCAGGCCATCGCCGCGACCGGTGCCCGGCCCCGGTTCGTCGACGTCGACCCAGCGACCTTGTGCACCACCGCCGACCACCTCCGCGCCGCCCTCACCCCGGCCACCCGCGCGGTCATGCCGGTCCTCTACGGCGGCCGCGCGATCGACCTCGCCGACGTGCGCGAGCACCTCGCCGCCCGGGACATCGCGATCGTCGAGGACGCGGCACACGCCTTCGGCTCCGTCAACGGTCTGCGGCGCGTCGGCGCCACCGGCGACCTGACCTGCTTCAGCTTCGACGCGATCAAAGCACTCACCTGCGGCGACGGCGGGGCAGTCGTCCCCCGCACCGCACGTGAGGCCGCGATCTTGCGCCGGGCTCGGGCACTGGGCATCCCCCAGACCCGGGCCGAACGGGGCGCCGCGGTGTCCTACACCGTGGAGGGTGCCGGGTTCCGCTACCACCTCTCGACTCTGCACGCCGCGATCGGCCGGGTCCAGCTCGCCCGCTTTCCCGAGATGGAAACTCGCCGTAGGAGCCTCTGGATCACCTACGAGACCGCACTGCGCGAGATCGAGAACGTCACCGTGGTCGACCTCGACGTCGCCAACACCGTGCCGTTCACCTGCACGGTCCTCGTTCCCGCGCCGCTGCGGGACGAGGTCCACACGCGGCTGCGCGCCGCCGAGATCGCCGTGGGTGTGCACTACCCGCTCAACCATCTCCAGCCCGCGTTCCGCTCGTGGGCCAGCCCGCTTCCACGGTCGGAGTCGCTGTGGCGGCAGATCCTCACCCTGCCGTTCCATCCCGCCATGACCGCGAACGACGTGCACACCGTCGCGGCGGCCCTGCGCAGAACACTCCGCCTCACCACCAGCACGACCTACGCCGAGGCGACCGCACCCGATCAGGATCTGGATCACCTGAAGGCACCACGGTGACTCTGCGCCGTGCCGCCGTGCTCGGGAAAGGCAGCCTCGCCGTACACGCCTGCGAGGTCATCAGCGCACTGCCCGGCACCGTCCTGGACACTGTCATCCCCAACACGCCCGAGCCCGACTGGGACATCAGCCTGTCCCGAGCCGTCGAACAGAACTGGCCGCACACACGCGTGCTGCGCTCCGGAGACTGGCGCGACCTCGAACCCGGACGGTGCGATCTCGTGTTCAGCGTGCTCTACGACAAAATCATCGGAGCCAGCCTGATCGACAGCACCCCACACATCCTCAACTGCCACCCCGGACGCCTACCCGCCTACCGCGGCGCCCGCCCGGTCAACTGGGCACTGCACAACCGCGACACCCTCGCCGGCATCACGATCCACGTCATCGACTCCGGCATCGACTCCGGCCCCGTCCTCGCCGAAGCCCTGTTCTCCATCTGGCCGGACGTCGACGAGGTCGCCGACGTCTGGTCCCGCGCCATGGACCACGGGCGCCGCCTCATCACCGACACCCTGCCCCGACTCGACGCCATCACCCCCAAACCCCAAGACGAGACCAGGGCGACCACGCACTACCGGCGAGACAACCACCTGCTCGGCGACCGCGACGGCTGGACGCGGGCCACGACACAATCCCGCCGCTGACAACATCGGCCAACGCCCACGATCACCGACGCTCCCGCGCCGCGTCCAAGACGACGTCGACGAGCCGATCCGCGGCGTCGGGCCTGCCCTGCGCGCGGGCGAGGTCGGCCATGGCGTGGCGCCGCTGCGGATCTGCCAGCAGCGGCGCCACCGCGTCCTGAAGGTCCGCCGCCGTGACGTCGGCGCCCAGCAGCGCGGCCGCGGCGCCCTGTTCGGCGAGATGCCGCGCGTTGTGGGCCTGCTCGCCACCCGCCGAGGACGCCAACGGAATGAACACCGCCGCCATGCCCAGCGCGGTCACCTCGGCGATCGTCCCCGCCCCGCTGCGCGAAATGATCACGTCAGCCAGTGCGAACACATCAGGCAGCTCCGCGCCGATGAAATCGACCGGCAGATACCGGGCAGCGAGATCCGCCGGCAACCCGGCCGCACACTCCCGCTGGCCCTCCACGGCCGCTGTGCCGCACTGGTGCACGACGTTGGCCCGCTCCAGCAGCCACGGCAGGATCGACGAGACCAGCTCGTTGATCTGCCTGGCGCCCTGCGCGCCGCCGGTGACATACACCGTGGGCAGCGCCCGATCGAAACCCTGCACGCCGAGCGCCTTCACTGCCCGGTCAGCGTCCCCCGTCAACACCTCGGCACGCACCGGATTCCCCGTCGCGACAGCACGCTTCCGCGTGGCGGCCGACAGGAGCGGCAGGGTCGATTCCGACGACACCGCCACCCGAGCCGCCACCTGGGCCAGTACCCGGTTCGCCAAGCCCAGCCGCAACGTCTGCTCGTGAATGACCAGCGGACGGCCACACACCCGCGCTGCCACCCCGACCGGCACGGCGACGTAGCCACCGGTCGCCAGCACGACATCAGGCCGGAAACGCGCCACGGCCGACCGCGCCTGCACAACGCCGAGCGGGACCCGGGCCATATCGGTCAGATTGGCCCGCGACAGCATCTTCAGCGGGTTGCGCGCACGACGGATCTTCCCGGTGGCGACCGCCTGAAACGGGATCCCTTGATCGGCGGTGACGCGCGCTTCCAAACCGGCCGCGTTTCCCACCCACAACACCTCGACGGTTCTGCCCTGATCAGCCAACCGGGCCTGCAGCGTGCGGATAGTGGTCAGCGCGGGATAGGTGTGCCCGCCCGTCCCGCCGCCCGTGACCAGCAACCGGAACGCCTGCTGCTGCTGATCGTGCTCGGTGCCGGCCTGCGCGGCGTTGTGCTTGGTCATCGTCAAAACCTGCTGTTTCTCGCCCTGCCGGGAAGGGGTGACCGTGATCCGGCGTGAACGCCAGCTTCCGCGCGGGATTCTTCCACAAGCACCGATGGCGGTTGAGCGCCACTCACACTACGTCGGGCATCGGCGGGATACCGTCCACTATGGACCCGGCAAGGGTTGGATGGGGAGGCGCGGCTGTGGGCGCGCGGGCATCGGCGTAGGTGCCGCTGGCTCACGCAGGCCTGTTGTTAGAGGGTATGACAGGGTTGTATGGACGATCTGGCAGACGGGAATTGTGGCTCGTGACGATCACAGAGCAGACAGCGTCTACTTTCCTGGTGCAATGCAGGCAGATGCGGTGGATGATCGGGCTTATCTGGCACCACCGCCTGCACATCACCTTGCCGGCCGGTGGCCATCAGGAACCGGGGGAGAGCATCGGCGAGACGGCGGTGCGCGAAGTGCGCGAAGAGGCGGGAGTACGGTGCAGGCTCCTGCCGCTGCCACTGCCGGCCTCGTTTCCTCACCACACGATCGCGGCCCCGTGGTGGATCGCCGAAGTCCCGGCCGGGCCCGATAACCACACCGGTGTACCCCACGTCCATCGTGATCACGTGTACGTTGCCGAACCGGACGGCGACTATTCCGGCGACGCAGAGTCCGCCGTGCAGTGGTTCAACGCGGAGGAACTCGCGCACGCAGACGGAGTTTCGGACGACTCGCGGATCCAGGGTATCGAGATCCTCACGATCCTGCAGCGCCACGTAGAGCAGGACACCGACTGAGCCCCACGAAACTCCGGTTTCGCGATAGACGAAGACCGGAATGAACAGTCCTGAGTGGAACGCTCTTGACGAGCACCGCCCCGCAGTCAGGTTTCCCTGTGGCCAGGACCGCGGGATCGTGACGGGACAAGCTTGTTTCTGTCGCCGATTCGCGGGCATGGGATAGCCGGGGCTGGTTTGTGGGTACTATTCTGTGGTTCGATATCTCATTCTGGAGGGACGTGGCGTGGCTCGGAAAGTTTCGGTAAGTGTTATCGACGACCTTGATGGCACGGAAGCGGACGAGACCGTGGAGTTCGGTCTCGATGGCGTGATGTACCACATTGATCTGTCCACGGAGAATGCGGAAGAACTTCGTGACATCTTCGAACAGTATGTCGAACACGGTCGGCGGGCTGGTGGACGCAAGCGTAAGGCCGTAGCGGCCCCGGCTACGGCTGCGTTGTCGGTGGTGTCCAAGGCACCGACGGCGGCCGACCGCGAGCAGAACCAGGCCATTCGCGCCTGGGCTCGCAAGAACGGGTACGACGTGTCCGATCGTGGACGGATCCCATCCGAGGTTGTCGAGGCGTACCACAAGAGGAACTAGCGTTGACGCTCGGAGGGGCATCGACAGATGTCCCTCCGACGTTGCCGGTGACGACCGCCGGTGTCCGGATCTACCGGTTCGGCCGCCGCCCGGCCACATCGGCTCGTCACAGCGATCCGGACGTCGCGTTGCTCCGGGAGCAGATAGGGTGCCGATACCCGTCGCGCCACCTGAAGACCATGGGGGAACACGATGAGCATGGATGACGCCGCCCGTGTGGCCACCTCGGTGGACAAGGTCTCGGTGGGGCGGGTGTATGACTATCTGCTCGGCGGGACGCACAACTACGCCGTCGATCAGGCCTTCGCCGAACAGCAGCTCGCGGTGCTGCCGGAGATCCGGGACTTCGCCCGCGCGAACCGCGCCTTCCTGGGCCGGGCCGTCCGTTTCATGGTCGGGCAGGGGATCCGGCAGTTCGTGGACATCGGCTCCGGATTGCCGACGCAGGGCAACGTGCACGAGGTCGCCGACGAGGTGGCGCCGGGTGAATGCCGGGTGGTCTACATCGACAACGAACCGATCGCCCGGGTGCACGCGCAGATCCTGCTCGAGCAGACCGCGGACCCGAACCGGCACGCGGCGCTGGACGCCGATTTCTTCGACCGGCGCCTGCTGTGGGACCGCGTGCTCGACACGGGCCTGATCGACCGGACCCAGCCGATCGGACTGCTGCTGGTCGCCCTGCTGCATTTCATGCCCGACGAGCAGAAACCGCACGCCGCACTCGGTTTCCACCGCGCGATGCTGCCGCCGGGCAGTTTCCTGGCGGTCTCGCACATCCATGTCGCGCCCGAGGACGTCGACACACAGAACGCGGGCAAGCGGGTGGCGCAGGAGTACGGGCGCCGCACCAACCACACCGCGATCATGCGGTCGCGCGAACAGATCGCCGAGTTCTTCGGAGACCTGGAATTGGTCGAGCCCGGTCTGGTGTGGCTGCCGCAATGGCACCCCGACACCGGGGACACTGGTAAGGACGCTGCCCGGTCGCGTGGCCTGGCCGGGGTGGCACGCACCCGCTGACCGGGCACGTTCATGTACCGCTAGCCCGCCGCGTCGCTGGTACGACTCCCGGGAGATGGGGGAGTCGGGGATGACGGGCTGGCCGCCCCTTATGCGGTGTCGATGTCGGCGTAGCTGGGATATGCGGCCGCCAGGGTCGCGTCCGTGAGTGGTTCCAGCCCGATCGACCGGCTCCGGGCGTTCACCCCGGCCGGGTCTTCGAGCGGGTACAGCCGGCATCCTCTGCCGGGGAAGCACAGGGACTGGGTGCCCCAGCGCTGCGGTCGCCGTGCGTCGGTGGCGACCCTGTCGGCAAGGTAGGCGTGATCGCGTACCGCGACATCGTCGTCGGGGTCGACGGCCGCGGCGAGCAGCGGAAGCCAGCGCGCCCGCTCCTCAGCGGGCGCGTGCTGGGCGAGCAGCCACGCCGCGTGCGCGGCCTCCGAACCCACCAATCGCGCGCCCGGCCAACCGACGCGGTCGACCACCGATGCCAAGAACGCCGTGTTGCGGGAGTCGACCTCGTTCACCTGTCGCCACTGCTGCTGTGCGGGATAGCCGGGGTCCAGCTGCGCACGCACCGCGCGGTCGAACTCGGCGCGCTGCAGTAGTCCCTGCCCCAGAGTCTCCAGGTCACCGGGCTCGTCGCCATCACCCATCCGGCACACTCTTCTCCGAGGCCCGCAGTTGTGCTTCGACGATCAAGGTTCCCAGCTGCGCGGGGTCCGGTGCGGCCTCGACGCGTGCGTGAACGGATCTGAAGCCTCTGGCGCGCAACATCTCTGCCCACATCTCGGGCTCGTAGGACCACCGGTACACCCACTGGGGCTCGGCGCTGAACAGAGCTCCGTACGTTCCCTGGATTCCGTAGGCTCCCGGCACCGGGGGTGCGTGGGAAAACACCAGCTTTCCGCCTGGTGTTAGGCGTTCTCGTACGAGTGGAAGCACCACGGCTGGATCAAGAAACCAGAGCGCGCCCCAGATCGAGTAGATCGCCTCCCAGGCCCGGTCCGACCCGGCCAGGAACTCCAGCACGTCAACGTGTTCGAAACGGGCGCCCGGGACACGGCCCCACTGCCGGCAGGCCCGCTCGTACTGAACGCCAGAGAGGTCGACCCCGGTCGCGTCGACGCCGCGCATGGCCAGGGCCGCGACCGCGTCACCGTGACAGCACCCGAGATCGAGTGCTGTGCGCGGCTGGCCGAGCAACTCCGGTCCCGGGCCGTGAGCGGGATACTGGGTCCAGCCGAACGTGTCGGTGGTTGCCAGGCTGTCTTCGGCCCTAGCCGTGCGCGAGGCGTAGCGATTCCAGTAGCGGCTACTCATCGGCCCGGTCAGTCGAACTCGGACTCGACGTTTCCGTCGATACGATTCATGATCTCCACGGTCGCAGTCCCGCTCGGCCGAAACCAGCGGCCGAGCGGGCGAATCGTGTTCGAAAAGCCGGCGTGTTTCGGGTGTAACGGCCGTGACTACGTCCCGACTTTGACGACGGTGGCGCCGCGCTGTTCGTGTGCCTGCCAATACGCCGCCCCGCCCTGCCCCAACAGTGTCAAGCAGCCATCGCACAGCACGTGAGGATTCTCGATCGGCTTCGTCCCATACTTGAAACGCAGCCGCAGCGGGGGTGTCGTCGTTCTCGGTCTCCACGTCGCGGATCATCGATCGGCCCACCGACAACACCGTGCAGAAACACGACCGCCGCGACCGGGCTCACACCCCGCCCAGGAGATCACTGGGCTCACGCTGCCGCGCTGCTCCAGGACCAGGCCGTGCGCAGCGCGGTGATGAGCGCTTCGTCGTCGGCGAAGGTGGGTTCCTCGCCCACGGGCAGCCAGACCTCGTCGACAACGTGGTCACCGTGGCGGCGGACCAGCGAGATGCCGGAATAGGAGAGTGTCTCCGGCTGGTCGTCGACGTCGCCGATCGCCACGGTCTTGCTCGCCCAGCGCAGCTGGACAACTCGGTCAGGCCGCATCCCACCACACCTCCCGTGCTCGTCGTCTGGGTTATGTCGTATCCGGGCGTGTGCGTGTAACAAGGGTTGAGCCCGCCGACCGGGGCGGAAAGCGTGGCGGCACCTGGTCGGGTGGTACGAAATCGGGCGCGGTTAGGCCGTCCGGGTTACCGTGGCCTGGCGAGCGGAAGACGTGTCCGGCCGGTTCCAGGCTGGCGTTGCGTGGCTCGCGGGAGGGCCGATGGCACACGACGGACGGTCGAGGGTGCCGGCGTTCATCGAGCCGATGCTCGCGACGTCGTCGAAGAACACGCTGCCCGACGATCCACGCTACGTGTACGAATGGAAGTGGGACGGCTATCGGAGCGTCCTGCAGGTCGCGCCGGACGGGACAACGCGGTTGACCAGCCGCAACGGCAACGACTTCACCGCCCGCTATCCGGAACTGGACGGCGCCCTGGGCGACGCGCTCGGCGGCCGGGCAGGGGTGCTGGACGGCGAGATCGTCGCCCTTGATGAGCACGGGCGCCCGGACTTCGGGCTCCTGCAGAACTACGCGGGCGGCGACGTGGCGGTGGCCTACTTCGTGTTCGACGTCCTTCTGCTCGGCGACGACGACCTCACCGGCGAGCCGTACGAGCAGCGGCGGGCGGTCCTCGAGGAGATCGAGCCGCCGGACAAGAACCTCGTTGCGATCACCCCGTCCTACAGCCACGCTGATCTGTCCGCGACCGGCATGAGCCCGGCCGACCTGCTCGACGTTGCCGCCGAGCGGGCTTGAGGGTCTCGTCGCGAAGAAGAGCGGCTCGAGGTACTACCCGGGGCGGCGCTCACCGGAGTGGGTCAAACACCCGCTGATCCAAACCCTCGAGGTCGTGGTGGGTGGCTGGCGCCCGGGCCAGGGCAACCGCGCAGGCACCGTCGGCGGGCTGCTGCTCGGCGCCCACGACCCGGACGGGAACCTGCAGACACTCGCCCCGCGGGATCGAAAGACGAGCCCCTTCGCCGGTGACGTTCCACGCGACCGCGCCCGCGGTGCCCGCTGGGTCACCCCGGACCTGGTCGGCGAAGTCGTGTACCGGCAGTTCACCCCAGGCGAGCATCGCCTCCGCCACACCGCCTGGCGCGGATGGCGCCCAGACAAAGACCCGGCCGACGTCTTCGTCCCCGAACAGCCTGCCCGCTAACCTAAGCCGACGACACCCGACAGCGCTGCCGTGACGGGGACATAGCGCAGCCCCCACCATCCTCAGTCTCGGCGTCCGGAACCTGCGGTCTGGTAGTCGGAACGCCGTCCACATCGTGGCCGACGTCGCTTCTGGTGGTGATGGTGATGGGTCAGAAGAGCAGGTGAGTGCAGCCCAGCGGACGGGCCCCGAGGTCGTATTCGCCGGGATAAGCCCTACGGATCGCGTCCCAGAAAGGTTGGGCGGTTGCCTTTTCCGGGGTGATCGCCCAGCGGTAGCCGGGCAGGTCGCGGCGGAGCCGGTCCAGGACGCGGCTGCCGATGCCGTGTCGCTGCGCGTCGTCGACGAGTTCGAGCTCGCCGAGCAGGGCTGTCTTGCAGGCGTGGCAGACCTGGTAGTCGATCCCGCTGATCTCGACCCCGCCGCGGTAGATCCGGTGGACGTGGAAGGTGACCGTCTCGCCGTCGAACCGGGGCTGAGACGGGCTGAGCCAGACTTCGTCGCCGAGGTCGACCGTGCGGGTGGCCGGAGTTACGGGCCAGGTGGCCTTGTCCACGTACATCAGAGTCCGGCGCATCGGGCCGCACTGTCCACTCGGGACATCGACCGGGTGATCCCCGTGAACTTGGCCGTGGACGGCGGGAAATGGAGGTGGCCGGTTTCCCGCGTGCGCGCTATGCGGGAAACCGGCCACAGCGGCCTGGCGGCGCCCACTAGGGGGAGGGTCGCGCCGCAGACAGGTAATCCCATCCCGGGATCCCTGCAGATCTACCCGCGTTTCCCAGGGTGCGAAACCACTCGTTCAGGCGAGACAGGGTGCGCGGTCACGAATCGCCAGAAACACAACCCGCCCATAAGGGGCATGGAGCGGTATGCCCGGCGGCCCGGCCACGTGAGTCGAGGACCAGACCGGGGCAGCGCCTTCAGTACGCACCCGTCCGGGTCGTCTCGGCGAGACCCCGTGCGGACGACGTTCGGATCGCCACGTGACTGGGTAACCACCGATCAGTGGAGAGATCATGCGGGGAGAGGAGTGCCACGGTGCAGGGTGACATCGAGACCTACTTCGAAGACGGCCAGTGGAAGAACAAGGTCGAGGGCAGCACACGCGCGACCAGTGTCCATGACACCAAGGCCGACGCTGTCGAGAAGGGCCGAGATATGGCGCGAGAACGCAAGGTCGAACACTTCATCCGGAACCAGGACGGCCAGATCGGCGAGCGGAACACCTACGGTCATGACCCGCGCAACATCCCCGGTTAAGCGTTGGAGATGGACCCGGAGGCGTCGTGTCCGTTTAGCCGATCGGGGGAGGGGCACTCGTGGTGCCGGGTGTTGTTCAGGGAAGAGCGGCGCTCTGGTCCCGCCGGTGCAGCCCTGCGTCCGGCGGGACGCAGGGCTACTCGCCGAACGATGAGCCGGCACCGATCTTCGAGTTTCGGTCAGCACCGCCCGCACTGCCTCGCGATCGGGCAAGGACGGCTCGACGTGTCTCCCCGCGGCGACGATCACCGTCGCGACGTTGTGCAGCTTGACAGTGGTGTGCTGGGAGATCGACTTCAGTGCGGTAAATGCCTCCTCGGCCGACCAGCCGCGCAGCAACATGAACATTCCCTTGGCCTGCTCGATCACTGGCAGGGTCTCCAGCGCCCGGCGCAGCTGGTCCCGCTCGACCGAGGGATCCTTCAGGTCCTCGTGTGCCGTCATGATCTCTATTTCAGCGCACCCCCGCGTGCGGGCAATCACCGCTCCGGCCGCCGACCTCGACGGGGCATCCCTCTTTTCGCGTGATCGGGCGACGTACCCTCAGTCCGCGCCAGGCGGGGTGAGGCAGACGTCCGCTGGCGCGGTAACTTGCCGGAACACGACCTCGCCGACCAGGACCGGACCTACCCACTGCGCGCGGTCGACGTCCGCCCGCGGCGGATCGACCGCGAACTGGTGCTGCGGCCAGGACCGTCGGTGCGGCGTCGCTGAACCCGGTGCCCACATCGCCGATGTACCGCAGTTCCTCGTTGTCCGGGTCGTACGCGTCGAGCAGCAAGCCGCCCACCGTGCCGGTGAAGCGGCCCCTCCCTGGTGCTCCGCCACCCGCAGACGATCACCTCGATCGTCTGGGCGAGCGGATGTTTCATCCAGGCGTCGGCTCGTTGTCAGGCGCCGCCAGTGTGAACGGGGTGTCACGACCGGTTCACACGTTCGGGGAGAAGTGCTCGGGCATGTAGCGCTCGAACAATTCGTCGTCGGAGCACTCGCGGTCCACAGTGGAGCGCGAGCAGAGGGCGACCAGCTCGGGCCGGGCCGGATCGTTGAGCGCGGCCGCCGGTAGCCAGGCGATTGGCCCGGGATCGCTGCCCGCGCGGGCGTTCTCCGGTGCCAGCCGCACCGCGAGCAGACCGGGACGGCGAGCAGGCCAGCCTGGTGTGTCGAACACTGGCCCGGTGGCGTCGAGGTCACCGGTGTCGACCGCGATCGCGCGCGGGTGATGTTCGCGCAGCAAGCCGATCCGGCGAAGCAGATTGCTCGACCGGGTGTTGAAGCGCGTGCGGTTCTTGGCCTCGTCGCCGAATCCGTAGCGGCGGATCTCAAGACCGACAGGTTCGGGCAGATCCCACCAGACCGGATCCTCGTTCTCCCCGTACAACGCACGCAGCCGCTCGCAAATCCGAGACCAGGCGGCGTCGGTGATGCCGGGGAGCACGATCCGGCCGGGGACATCGGGATCGTCGTACAGCCGGTACAGCTCCAACCCGTCCGTGGCGATCCGCGCCCGCAGGTACGGGACACCGAGCGCGGCCGCCGCGTCCCGCCCGATCCACGATGGGAGAGGGGAAAGGCGATCGCCGCCGTTGTCGCGTGCCACAGCCTGGCGAGTTCCGACGTCGGCATACCGGATGACTGGCAGGACGGAGTGCAGAAAGGCGATCATCGCGTCGGGATGGACGTCGATCCGCAGTTCCGTGGTGCGCGGGGTGACGGACCTGATCCCCACCACCGTGCCCGCCGGACACGTCGTGCCCGCGGCCACGCTGCCCCGGCCCAAGCACAACAGGATGTCGTACTCGAGCTTGCGTTGCGGCGCCCCCATGACGATCGGGCGGGTACCCGGCAGCACGCCGTGCTGCTGGTACTCGACCGCGGCGCGCTGGTGGTTCTCCATGGTGAGCGCGCGGCGGCGGCGGATCTGGTCACGGCGGTGCAACGCGGTAGGCACAGCAAGCTCCTGACCGTGCGGTCGTCCCGGCAGCGACCGACGTCAGGCTCTGGCGTGCAACGAAGCTGCGTCACGCGATGATCGTCGGTGGTCCTGTGCTGCCCTGTGGGCCGGCTTCGGCTCGGCGCCACCGCCGGGAACGACCTGTGGCACGTCATCGCTGGGCCTCGGAAATGCCCGTGCCACGGACGCTACCAGGTCCGCAGAAACCCGTGCCGTTGGTGTCGGCGCCTAAACGTAATTGGCGACGTTCGGGGAGCCTGGTCGAGAACCTCGTGCCGCCACGGCGAGCGGGCCAGTCTGCTCGGTCTCGTGCTGTGCCAGGGAAGTGGCCGGGTTGGACATCTTGCATAGGCGATACGGAGGCCGCCCTGAGGGCCGGTCCGTTCTGCACGCCATCGCGACAACTCGTCAGCGGTGACCAGAACAGCGAGAGTTCTCGGGACGCCGCAGCACCGACCACACTGTGGCCTAGATCGACAGGCCACCACGTCGAAGGCCGCCGATCATCGACCATGCGCGCCCCACCGACGCGCTGCGAGTGCGACCGCCACAAATAGCAACCTGAGGTTCTTGGGTTCAGTCGCCTACCGTGATGCCGCGAGACTGCGTGATGCCGTCGAGCAGGTAGGAGTACTGCGGGGTCATAGTCGCCGCCGCGGCGAACCTCGGCCGGTTGAACTGGGTGGTCCCGTACACCGTCAGTCCCAGGGGTGCACCGTCGAGGCGTTCCTGGGTGCCGTCGGCGCGCATGCGCCGCGCGGGCTCGGAGGAACGGGGATCGAGGATCGACTTGAGGTATCCCTCGACGTCGGTGTCCGTCTCGCGGTGCCAGACGATGGTGCAGCCGTCGAGCCTGGTGACTTGATCGCCAGTGCGGCGGACTTCACGCCGCACGCTCGCGGCGTTCCGTGTCCTGGTCTTCCGCGCGGGCACGGGCCGCGAACTCCCTGCCCGGCACGATCACGACCTGGCCGACGGCCTCGGCGCCCTCGGCGTCGTGCTGGAACAGCCAGACCTCGTCGGGCCAGGCGCCGTGACGCCGGGCGGCCGCGGGGTAGGCGGTGGGGTCCTCGTGCCAGAGCCACAGCTGGGAAGTCTCACCGACCACGTCCGGCCGGAACCGGGGCGCCCGCCGCGGGTCGCGGTCCAGCACGAGAACTTCCACAGGCAAGCGACCCGGACGTCTTCGCGAAGGGGCCGACGTCGAGCACTATCGACGCGGCGGTGGCACCGAAGCTCACGGAGACCGGCGTCGGGCACTTCCGACGGTGGGCGCTGGAGGGCAAGACCTCGACCTTGCGCGCCAACTCCATCTCGATCGTGGGTTTCCTGCCAGGCCGTGAGAACGCGGACGTTGTCGCCCAGGCGTTGGACACCGATGCGAAGGTGCGGCGCTTGTGTGTCGCCTCGGAGGTCTCGCGCCTCATGCAATGGGATTGGCCGACGTCGCTCGCCGTCGCCGACGATCCGACGACGGCACCGGAACCGGCCGCACTCGCGAAGAAGCTCGCGAAGGAAGCGGTCGATCCGAAAGACTCCGAGTCTCGCTGGGTCGCCGGCTGGCTTCTCCAGCGGCTCGCTCCGGTGAGCGCGGGATAGAGGAGCACGGGCGCGGGGAATCGAACCCCGTTCGCTGGTTTTGGAGACCAGAGCCTCGACCAATCGGCCTTGCCCGTCCGTGCCCTACGTCGTCAGGCCGACGTCACCGCTGTGACCGCTCTCCGGGACCAGAGAGGCGCGCGACCGTCCGGCCGGTGCGCGAGGTGGCGTCACCGCGCGTGGCGGGATAGGCCGGTTCCTGTCTCCGTGCTCCCAGACCAGGGCTCGAAGCTGGGACATGCGGGTTAACGGCCCGCCGCTCTGCCAACTGATGCTATCTGGGAAAGACCTGCTTGGTGACGCGCGGTGCAGCACAGTGCATACTGTTCGTATGCGTCCGCCCGGTCGAGCCCGATGTGCAAAAAAGCACCGCAGGTCTCGGCTTTGGGATGTCCACATCTTGTCGATGCTCGTGACGATCGTGCTCGCGATGGTGCCTCGGCTGAGTGAGGCATCACTTCCTGCAAGGGCGCGGGGTTTCCGGCTGCCCTTGCGCGACCAGGCTATTCGGCAGTTCGCAAGCAGCCCGAACCATCCACTGGTCACGGCCTAATCGCGGATCGGCGTCATTCGTCATCCGCGGTGAGCTTATGTAGGCGGCAGGACCTAGTGCGCTGCCTTCGGCTCCCGCTTAACTTCGGCAGGGAGTTGGAATGGACCCTCAGACTTTTATCTTGCTCGGCAAGTTGGCGGCTTATGGCCCAGGGGCCGCCGTCCTTGGTCTTTTGATCATGAACTTACACCGCTTCACCGACGCATACGAGGCGGTCTCGGCGACGCGATTGCGTAACAAGGCGGCGAGACAGACGCTTAATTGCGAACTTAGTGAGTCTCAACGGGACCGCGCAGTGGTCGTCTTTGAAGGGCTGGTCCGTTCAAGGCGGGCAGACGATGACGAGGTAGCTCCACTCGATCGCGCCGATGCCTCTCCCGCGAAGACGGCGACCAGAGTGCGGCGTAGGAAACCGTCCTAGCGCGTCACGAGAAGAGGAAGGCCTCGCCGGGCGCTTCAACTCCGGGTAGCAGACGGAGGAGCGCACTCGGCGGGGCGGCGGTCGGCTACGGGGATCACGCACTGCCGATCGCAGAGCCTCCGGACCGGTCTGCGGCGCCCCCAAGGGCTCGCGTCGGCGGACCCAGAGGGTCCGGGCTCTCTACCTAGGAGATCGGCGAACACGGTGACTCAGTCGCCGTGCTTCCAGGCACGGATGATTGCGGCAATACCCGTGAGGACAATGCCGAAAGCCCCCGCCGCCGCGAGGTGGGGGGAGACGATGGCGGCGAGAACGAGAATCGCGGCGAGAACGACGACGAGGGCTGCCAGAAGCCAGCCTGGACCGACTTCATGGATGAGCCGAAGGATGACCTCGTCCACTTTGGATGGTTCTCGCGAGGGCTCCGGCGCCGAAGCCGGAGTGATGTCTTTCCGGGGCATGGCGCCGATCGTGCCCGTTGCGGGGCGGGAACTTCAAACGCCCCAAGGTGCCAATAGGGCGTTATTGAATAGTTATCTGAGTTTGTGCTGTGAAAGTGCGACGCAAAGCGCGCTAAGGCGACTGTTTGCGACACCTATGACTCTGAGCAGCGCTGATTACAACAAGTAGCGACGATGTCGCGGCCAAACCTACTGGCATTCTGGCGATTGTGATCCTCGCCACAAAGGTAAAGGCCCCGCCTTCCGAGGAGGAAGACGGGGCCTTTGTCACCGACAGGCGCGGCAAACGGACTGGAGACCGTCCGGCCGAGCAGCGTTCCGGCCGAACTCGGCGACCGGCTTCTCCACCTGGCAGGCCGGGCACCGTTTCGACTCCCGGAGGATCCGAGGGACGCTAGCGGCCTCGGCGGCGCGGAGTCGCCGACCGACGGCGTGACGGATCACTGCCGCCGCGTTGGCCTGCTCGATGGGGTCGGCGATGTCGCCGACGAGTTCCATGATGGTCAAGCCGCTCCCTCCTCAGCGGCCAGGAACGCACGGCCCTTCTTCATCGGCCAGGCGAAGGCGGGCGAGCTGCCGTACTCGATGTAATCCTGGTCCGCCATGCGGTGGAGCTTCGCGAGCGCCACCTTCGGCGGAAAGCCGTCGTGGATCAGCCGGGCCAACACTCCAGGTGTCCGGAGCGGCTCGGCGGCCCACTCCGACGCGTATGCGAGGACCAGGGTGAGCGGGACGTGCTTGCGCTGGATCATCGGCCCACCCGCTCGATGCGGTTGCCGAGGACGAGAAAGCAGAACGCCCCCCCGGACGACGATGAGGCCCACTCGGTCATCGAGCCGTAGCGCTCGAAGTTCGTGAGTCCGACGTCCAGGAGGCGGTCAGCGATCGTATGGCAGAGGGCGGCGAGCCGCTTGGCAGAGTTACGGACAAAGGGCGTCATGTCCGGGAGATCTGCGAAGCGGCGCCGCCGTGCTCAGGCAGCCTTCACGACGGCGAGGCCATGGCGGTAGGTCAACTCGGCGTGTTCGAGAACCGTGGGCGGATTTGCGACCATGACCACGCGTCGCGGGTCCCACTTCTTCGACCCCTTATTGCCTGTCGAGAACCGGAGACCAACGATGGAAGCGTAGTTGGCTCGGAGAAGCTCACGCCTGGCTTCCGGGTTCTCGGCCGTTCCTTTCCAGGTATCACGCATCGTGCGACCAGTCGCCGTGATCCGCTCCGTGACCTTCCTCGGCGCGTTCTTCGCCGCGTCGCGTCGAGCCTGGGCCTCCTGGAGCTTCGCGATGGCCTCCGGGGTCAATTCGTTCGTCATCGCCGTAAGGGCCGCCCCGGCGTCAGCCAGCTCGGCCGCTCCCGTGACCTCGCGGCGCCTCACGTACTCAGGAAGGTCGCCGAACGCGGCAAGGAACGCGCGCTCGACGTGGTCCTCCAGCAACGCCGAAGAGATGTACGGCGGACGAGGACATCCTCCTGAGGCATCGTGACGACAGAAGTACATCCCCTTACCCGCATTGTGCGCCTGACTGAAAACGAGGTATCGCCCGCACGAGCCGCACTCGATCACTCCGGCGAGCCAGCGCGTGGTCTTCCGTCCTCCAGTCTGCTTACCGCGCGCGACGTTCTCCGGGGTCGGCTGGAGCTTTCCGTGGAGCGTCACGGACTCGTCCGGCGTGATGATCTCGGGAATCGTCACCGGCTCGCCCTTCGCGTTGAGGACGGGAACTCGAACTCCGTTCACGGTGCGCATGAGACGTCCCGCTACCGCATCGCCGGTGAGGACCGCCTTCACACAGGTGATTGACCACGCCTTCGCGTGGCGGGGCCTGTATCCCTCGGCGAGTTGAGCCAACGCGCGACCGCGCCCCACGACACATCCTCCTGGAGTGCCCTGTCTGCGGCCTCGCGCACGACTCGCGCTTCCTCGGGGTGATGCTCCAGGACGAAGCCCTTGCCGTCCTCGGCCTTCACCGGACGGAAGCCGTAGGGGACCATCCCGCCGGACCAGCGACCGGCCGCGCGGACTCGCCGATGGCGTGCGGCACTCCGGTCGCTCATCCGTGCGCGTTCGGCGCGGGCGATCTCGGCCTGGAGAACGGAGCGAAGGCGGAACGAGGTGTCGTCGCCTTCGGAGTCCAGGCCCTTCGCGTCGAGGAGCCGAGCGGGTGTCCGGATGACCTTTCCGTAACCGGGTCCTTGCCCCCGACCGCGTCGAGGATGAGGGCGGCGACGTTTACACCCTCTCGGGTGAGCCGGTCCACGTGCCAGGTGACAAGGGTGTCGACCTGGCACGCAACGAAGTCGGCTTCCCTGCGGGGCCACATTTGCCCACGAGGCATCACCACCAGCCATGGGCCAATCAATTCCTATACAAAGAATCATTCGAATAGATATTGAGATAGATAGCCGAAAGACTGATCAAATCTGTCCTTAACGCTAGTGTTAAGGACAGATTGAACTATTGACTCAAGTCGGCATGTCAACTGATATGGACATCCCCGTTGTCCGACAACAGGTTCGCGTGTCCAGAAATGACCCCGACGGCATCCCGTCGATGAGCTCCGGCTATTCTCGTGCGCGGTGTCACTCACTCCATGATCTGCTCGGTCTCGACCGCTCGGGGAGGGCGGTCGGAAGACCGGCAGGCCGCCCGGAAAGGAGAACACGGATGAGTGAACACCGAAACGATGGAGACGACTCCGGCGACCCGTCGCCGGACAAGTTTCGCGGCCCGTCGCCAGACAATACTGGTGACCGACCGTTGGATCACGTCTCCAGCCGAGGTAAAGATCCCGACTGGAGACGCAACCTCATCACGGTGATCCAGCTCCTCACGGTGCTGGCTGCCCTAGCCCACGAAGTGTGGAAGCTGCTGGGCTAGGCAGGGGCGGCGTTCGTCCTAGACGAATGTCGCCCTCACCTGGGCTGCTGTTTTGACACTTAAGCGTCAAAACAGCAAGCTGAGACTACCGCGTAGTTGTGTGCGGCTTTCACGGTGCCTAGCGCTGGTACTAACTGGAGCCGCTGGATGCCTTGCCCCGTCCCTTGGCCTTGGGGGCGGCGGTGGCCTTCTTGCGGGCGGCACCGCGTCGCTTGGCTGCGGCGGCGGTCTGTCGCTTGCGTGGAGGCATTCAGTTCACCCCCTCTCGGTGTCGTCGGGTTCGGGCATGGTGACGCCGAGCAGTTCCGCGGTGGCGTAGCCGTCGAGGTACTTGTCCCCAATGACGACGAGACCGGCGGTAGTGAGGAAGGCGCCCTTGTCGTCCTGGCTCTTGAAGCAGACGCAGAACCAGTACTCGCTTTCGGTCGCGAGCTGCATCCGTTCCAGCTCGCGGGCGGTGCGTTCGCGGAAGCCGCGGTGCAGCGCGTCGAGCTCGGCGCGCGCGTCGTCCTCTTCGTCGCCCGTGTACTCGACGCCGGCGAGCGGATCGGGGTCCGGCTCAGCCGTGAGCAGGGCCAGCACGTCGTCATTGGACTTCATGCCGGACACGGACGACGACATTTTGAGCTGCGCGAGCAGCGCGGCGTTCGGGTCGTCAGCGGGTGAGGTCATGGCGCAGCAACTCCATCTCGGCGAGGGGGAACCAGTCCAGGACTCGGGCGTAGTCCTCGGGTGCGTGACGGCGCAGCGGTTCGATGAACCGGTAGTCCAGGCCGTCGAAGGAGCGGCCGTACCACTCGTAGTCGATCGGCAGCGGGCAGCTGTACCGGGTGGACGTGGGTGATCTGCGTGGTTCAGCCTTTCGACAAGTCGCACATGCACGGCGGGTCCGGCGGCACGGTGCTTCGTGCTGATGCTGTGGTCGTGGCGCTCGGTATCTGCGGTCACTCCGAAGGACTGAGCGGAGGTGGCATGGTCGCCGCAATGTTTGTGCTGCGAGTCGCGGTGGTGGTGACAGTGGTCCGGCGTGTGGTGTTGGCAGAACGCGACGCCTGATGCGTACGGATGTTCCAGGACAGTCATTGCGATCGCTGTCAGGTTTCGGCAGTCTGGTGGGGTTAGTCGCGCCCTCCCTGTGTGATGGAACTGGGAGGTGCCCATGACTGCAACGTGTTCATTCGACTCCGGTGGCCAGCGGGATGACGGTGTTACTGCCGGACGTTCGTCGATTCCTCTCGGGCGAGGGGCTGAGACCCTTCCGGTGGCTGACAGGATCGTCGCGTCGTTGGTGATGCCTGTCCGAGGTTCAGTGACCAGGGGCGTGGTTCCTCCGCCGTTGGCTGAGCTCGGTGTGTCGGGCGAGAGTGGTTCGGTGGGTTTCAGTCTTGTGCGGATCGATGAGACCGGCACTGTGGCGGCCAAGGTCGCTCTGTCTCAGCTGGGTTGGTGTGCGGGGCAGTCGATTCGGTTCGATGTGTCGGCCGGTCTTCTGGTGGCGGGGCGGACGAGTGAACGCGTGGCCGCGCGGATACCGTCGAAGATGGGTGTGGTGCTGCCTGCGCGACTACGGTCAAGGTGTCGCATGCGGGTAGGGGAGCAGGTGTTGCTGGCGTCGTTGATCGAGCATGATCTGCTGGTGGTGTATCCCCAGCATGTTCTGCATGCGATGGTCACCGGGTTTCACGCATCGCTGCTTCACAGCCGTGACCCGCAGGGTGGCTGACATGTGCCGGAAGTGATGCTCGCGGTCCCGAATGGGAGACCAGGCTGGGCGCGGCGGTCAGCGTCGGCGGGCAGGGCGTCACCGGGNCGGTCCCGAATGGGAGACCGCGAGCATCACTTCCGGCATCCGTGGCTGCTCGGGTGTTGGGGTCAGGCGGCGAGCGGGTGTGGTTCGCCGGTGAGTGCGGCGAGCGCGGCGGCGACTTCGGTGATGTCGGCTTTGACGTAGCTGGTGGTGGTGAGGTCGCTGGCGGTGTCGGCGTGTCCGGCGTAGGCGCGAGCAACGCCGATGCCGAAGTTGCGCTCGACCCAGGTCAGGGTGGTGTGCCGGAGCCAGTGGGCAGTGACCTGTAGTGCCCGGGCCCACTCGAGCTCAGCGTGGACACGCCGGAAGATGTAGTCGTAGCGGCGTTTGGTGATGGGGTTGCCGTTGGCGTAGCGCAGGAGCTGCTCCTCTCGGCCGCCGTTGCCGCGCTCCTCCCCATGAGCGATGAGGTGGCGCATCAGGGTGGGGGAGACGGGTTGCCAGCGTTCGGTTTCGCCTTTCTCCCGAAGCAGGACTGTGCATTGCCGGCGATCGAGGTCTCGTGGTCGCAGGGCGAGCGCTCCGCCGCGGCGGCAGGCGGTTTCCTCGTGGAGACGGCAGAGGAGGGCGTCGAGTTCGGGGTCGTCTCCGGTGCTGGCGACGACGTCGTTGAGCTCGGACAGTTGCCCGTTGGGCAGGGCCCGGCGGGTGGAGGGATTGCGCCGTGGTTTGGTGACCCTGCGGGCGGGGTTGCGGTGCTGGTCGAGCCGGCCGTCGTTCTCCAGGTGCTTGTAGAGGCAGCGGACGGCGGCGATGAAGTTCTCGGCCGCGTTGCGGCCGCCGCGGGAGTTGCGGCGGACCACGGCCGTGGCGCGCGCGATCTCGGATTGGGCTTTGATCTCGGTGGCGGTGATCGTGTCCATGGGCCGGTCACCCCACACCGCCTCGGCTTTCGCCCAGTACGAACCGTAGGAGGCGGCGGTGCTGGGGGACAGCAGCGCGGCGACGACGGGAATCCATTCCCGGATGGTCGGCATGGGCCGGCGCCGCGACTGGCCATCCTCCGGTGCGGTGGTCGTGAGGAGTTCGGCGGGGTCGACGCCGAGACGGTCCAGGAGAAGACGAGCGGTTTCGAGGTCCTGCGGGCTGGAGGAGGTGCTCATGATGCCTCCTCGGTGGTGGCGAGCGAGGCGTGGAAGGCGCGCAGCATCGCCTGCACGGCGGGTTCGGGGTGGACGACGAGGACGTCGTGCTCGGCGTCGGCGACCAGGAGCATGCGGGCTCCCGCCTCCACGCCGCAGGCCCTGCGGACCGTGGCGGGGAGGCAGACATAGGGCTTGCGGGGCATGACGAACACGCCGTCGGCGCCCCGGTGGATCACCACCGACGTCTGGACGAGCGTGATCAGCAGCCGGTCACCCGCGCTCCAGCCCAGAGCCGCGACCGCACCCCGGTCCTGCAGGCGCCCGCCGGCGTCGAGGACCGCGATCGACAACCGCGGTCCTCCGGCCGCGCCTGGCGTGTGCAGGGACGGAAGCTCCAGCGGAACGGGGGCTGGCAACGGCGACCGCACCCGCGCGGACGCGGGGACAGCGGTGGGCAGGGACACCGACGAGATCGGACGGGTCATGACACACCTCCCCGGACTGCCGTACACGGGGAGGGCGCGACCAGGATCAGTCTAGACGACCAGGTCGTACCGGTAACGCAAGAAAGACCCGCCGAAGCGGGCCGATTACTCTGTGCTGTGGGAGATCCACCATGAATTTGTGTCCGAGGGGGGACTTGAACCCCCACGTCCGTTAAGGACACTAGCACCTCAAGCTAGCGCGTCTGCCATTCCGCCACTCGGACTTGCTGATGTGAGAAGAGTATACGTCGCCTGGGAGGCCTCAATCAGGGGGGTACGTATCGTCACGAAGACTCACATTGAGATGATGTCCGGTTACCGTCTGATGGTGTTCAAGTCTACGATCGAGTGTTCCTGTCGCGCAAAACCGCAGGCCAGGGCGCTAAAGTCGAAGAGTGACGCTGAGTGACGCATAGTTACGGCACCTGATCTGGTACTGCGCGGGTCGCTCAGCCGCGTCCTGTGGCCAGTCAGTGACGCTCCGTATCCGGGTTCTCGGCCGTGCTCTGCGCGAGCTCGCGCAAAGCAGTGATGTCTCCGGTATGACCTGCGGTCCCGCTCCCCACCACCGGCGGACGGCGCTGTCCCGAGCGCTGACTGCGGCAACATCGACCAGCCTGCCGATGGATGCCTTCACTCCGGACAGGCGAACGGCCTGCGCAAGCTGAAGCTGCCCGCCGAACGTTCAGGCACGACGGCCTGGGGCGGTCCCGATCTGGCACACGTGAGCTCAGCTGGCCGAGCCCAACGATGTCGTGGCCGGCGCCGCGACGGTCCCGCACTCGACACGCCGATCTGCGGCTGTACGAGGTCGCCGGCCTGGACGCTGGGCGGTCGCACAAAGGCCCCGGTTCACTGGACTCGCGCGTCGCAGCCAAGCGGTATCCGGCCTTGTCGAAGAGGTCGGGCGACCCGCGACGGAAAGAAATCTCCGATCGGGGCCGTCGCGGCGCTCGGCCGGTGTTCTCAGACCGTCGGCCCGAGACCGACTCGCTCACGGAGCCAGCCGTACCAGTCGTCCATGCCCTCACCGCCGGTCGCCGACATCTGGAGTACGCGAGACCTCGGGTTCACCTGCGTCAGCGCGGTGAGAAACATGTCGACGTCGAAGTCCACGTAGGGCAGTAGGTCGATTTTGTTGAGCAGGACCACGTCCGCCGTGCGGAACATATGCGGGTATTTCCCCGGTTTGTCCGCGCCCTCGGTGACCGACATGATCACCGTGCGGGTGCCTTCGCCGAGGTCGAAGAGCGCTGGGCAGACCAGGTTGCCGACGTTCTCGATGAATACCGTGGACCGGTTCGGTGGATCGAGCGTGCGCAGTGCCTTGGCCAGCATGTCCGCGTCCAGATGACAGCCCGCGCCGGTGTTGACCTGGATCACCCGGCATCCGGTCGCCCTGATCCGGTCGGCGTCGAACACGGTCTCCTGATCGCCTTCGATCACGGTCATCGGGAACTCGCGGCCCAGCTCTCGGATGGTGCGTTCGAGCAGCGTGGTCTTGCCGGATCCGGGTGAGCTCATCAGGTTCACGGCATGGATCGCCCGTTCTGCCAGCCAGCCGCGGTTGTTCTCGGCCAGCAGGTCATTCGCGGCGAGGATGTCCTGCTCCAGCAGCACGGTCCGCTTCGTTTCCGGATGCACGTGATCGTGTCCATGACCGTGCCCGCCGGCCTCCGGGTCGATCACCCGGGTTCCGGCCTCGTCCGAGCAACCGCAGGTCGCGCACATACGTTCTCCACCTCCACGGATTTGATCCTCAGTTCCCGCCCGGCGAGTACCCGCACGTCGGCGTCGCCGCAGCCGGGGCAGAGCAGGATCCTCGGGTCCTCGACGACGAACTCCAAAGTGCAGTCGCGGCAGGCGGCGCGCCCCGGTGTTTCGACCACATCCAGGACCGCGTCCCGCAGGGGAGTGCCGGCCACGATCACCTCGAAGCAGAACCGCACCGAGTCCACCACCACCCCGGACAGGACCCCGATCTCCAGCGTGACGCGGCGGATGGGGGTTGCGCCCATCCGTTCGATGATCGTCTCGACCGCCGCCTGGGTGATGGACAGTTCGTGCACGCCCGCTCCCTTCGCCGGTCTTCAGCAGATTCGCGGCAGTGGATCCCCGACCAGGAGATCGCAGATCCGGGTCCCGCCGAAGGCGGTGTTCAACAGCACCAGGCCCGGCGGATCGGCCTTGATCCGGCCGATGATCGCGGCCTGCGAGCCGAGCGGGTGCGCGCGCATCGCGGCCAGCGCGGTCTCGGCCTGCGCGCCGTCGACGACCACCACGATCCGGCCCTCGCAGGCCACGTAGAGCGGATCGATGCCGAGCAGCTCCGACGCCCCGCGTACCTGAGCGCGGACGGGGATCCGCTGTTCGTCGATCACCACGGCCACCTCCGCCGCCCTGGCCATTTCGTTGAGCACGGTCGCGACGCCACCTCGCGTCGCGTCGCGCATTGCCCGCACACCAGGGGTTTCCGCCAACAGCGCGGCGACGAGCCCGTGCACCGGCGCGGTGTCCGATCGAAGGTCCGCCTCGATGCCGAGTTCGCCGCGGGCGAGCATCACGGTGATGCCGTGGTCGCCGATCGGGCCGGACACGATGACGGCGTCTCCGGGCCTGACCGTCGCGACCCCGAGCCTGTGCGGATGGTCGATCACACCGACACCTGCCGTGTTGACGTAGCAGCCGTCGACCTTTCCGCGCTGCACCACCTTGGTATCGCCGGTCACGATGGCCACCCCGGCGGCGTCGGCGGCGGACCTCATCGACTCCACGATCCTCGTCAGATCGGCGACCGGGAATCCCTCCTCCAGGATGAAACCCGCCGTCAGGTACAGCGGTTCGGCGCCGGACACGGCGAGATCGTTGACCGTTCCGTTGACGGCGAGGTCTCCGATGTCGCCACCGGGGAAGAACAGCGGTGACACCACGAACGAGTCGGTGGTCAGCGCCAGCCGGGAGCCGTGGATCGTCAGCGCGGCCGCGTCTTCGAGCGGCTCCAGCAGAGGATTGCGAAACGCCTCGAGAAAGACGCCTTCGATCAGGGTTTGGGTGGCCTTGCCGCCGGATCCGTGGGCCAGCGTGATCCGGTCCTCGCGTACCTTGGCCCGGCGTCTGCGGGCCCTGTCGATCCGATCGAGCACCGCCTGTTCCCGGCCGGACGGCGTACCGGTACCGGCGCTCATCGGATGGCGCCGTCGGCCGTGGCGATGCTCGTCTCCAGCACCCTGGTCCGGGTGAACCGCCCGAAGTTGTAGTACGCCGCGCAGGCTCCCTCGGGTGACACCATGCAGGTTCCGATCGGGGTCTCGGGGGTGCACGCGGTGCCGAAGACCTTGCATTCCCAGGGTTTCAGCACCCCTTTCAGTACCTCGCCGCATTGGCACGCCTTCGGGTCCGCGACCCGCACCCCCGGCACGTCGTACTTCACCTCGGCGTCGAACGGCGCGTATTTCTCGCGTAACCGCAGTGCCGAGTGGGAGATGAAACCGAGTCCGCGCCATTCGAAGTACGGGCGCAGCTCCATGGTCTCGTTGATCACCCGCAACGCCTTGAGGTTGCCCTCCCACGGCACGACCCGCGAGTACTGGTTCTCCACTTCCGAGCGGCCTTCCTTGAGCTGCACCATCAGCATGTGGATCGACCGCAGGATGTCGAGCGGCTCGAATCCGGCCACCACGAGGGGCTTTCCGTAACTCCTCGCGATGAATTCGTACGGGCGGCAACCGATCACCGTCGAAACGTGCCCTGGTCCGATGAAGCCGTCGAGACGCAGGTCCGGAGAGTCGAGGATGGCCTTGATGGCGGGGATGATGGTGATGTGGTTGCAGAAGACCGAGAAGTTCTCGATGCCTTCTTCGGCCGCTCGCAGGATCGTCATCGCGGTCGACGGTGTGGTGGTCTCGAAGCCGATCGCCATGAACACGACCTGCCGGTCCGGGTTCTGCCTGGCGATCTTCAGCGAGTCGAGTGGCGAGTAGACCATCCGGATGTCGGTGTCCTCGGCGTTGGAGTCGAAGAAGTTCCCGTCGCCGCCGGGCACTCGCATCATGTCGCCGAACGAGGTCATGAGCACCTCGGGTCGGCGGGCGATGTGGATCGCGTCGTCGATGCGGCCCATCGGGATGACACAGACCGGGCAGCCGGGACCGTGTACCAGGGTGATGGACTCGGGAAGGTAATCCTCCAGCCCGTGCTTGTAGATCGTGTGCGTATGGCCGCCGCACACCTCCATGAACTTGTACTCGCGGCCGGGCTCGCACAGGCCGGCGATCTTCGCGGAGAGCACCTTGGCCTTCTCTGCGTCGCGGAACTCGTCGACGAAACGCATGCTTCTCAGCTCCTAGATGATTTGCGAATCGCGCAGGGCCGCGATCTCGTCGTCATAGGCCTTGCCGATGCTCTCGAGGAAGTCCATCGCCGCTTTCGCCTCGGCCTCGTCGATCTTGGACAGGGCGAAGCCGACATGGATCAGAACCCAGTCGCCCGGCTCGAGGCCCTCTTCGGAGACCAGCGCGATGTTGATGGCCCGCTTGACGCCGCCCACGTCGACCTTCGCCAGATCAGGGCGGTCCGCGAGAATTTCGATCACTTCTCCGGGGATTCCAAGGCACATGACGGCACCCGATTCCTTCCGATCTCGGCGGTCTGGTCAGCTGCCCGGCACGCGCCGATGAGGTCGGCGACGGCGCCCGCGGCCGTGTCCACCGCGGCCGCCACCGCGGGGCTGAGCTCCATGCGATGGTCGAGCACCGCCGGTTCGCAACCGACCAGCAGCACCCGGCCGGGATCCCCGCCGAGGAGGGCGACCAGGTTCAGCACGACATCGGGCTGCATCCCGTGCGCGTCGAGTGCCTCCGCCGTCGGCAGGGGCGGCCCGTCGGGGAGATCCAGTTCGACGACGTACACCGTGCCCGGGGCATCACCCCGGGTGGTGGCGTCCACCATCACCGTCAGGTCGTACTGCCCGGCGACCAGGTCGTAGGCCAGGTGCATACCCCGAACGCCGTAGTCCGCCACCCGCACCCGATCCGGCAGGACCTTCGTGGACATCCGGCGGACGACTTCGACCCCGAAACCGTCGTCGCCGAGGAAGACGTTGCCGATGCCGGCCACCAGTATCCGTGGGGTCATGGCGTCTCCGTGGCGATCGGCTCGATCTCGTCGACGCCGAAGTAGCGGTACCGGCCGTGCTGGGCATAGAGCTCCGAGCCGAGATCGTCTTCGAGGGTGACCGCGACATGCCAGACGCCGTCGACGTCGAGCAGCACCGCCTGCACGACCGCGGCCCGGCCGGTCAGGAACATGTCGTGCGCGTCGGCCCGCTTGGCGGGCCGCAGCCGTACGCGGCTGCCCTTGCCGATCGCGACCCCGGCGACGTTCACGGTGTCGGATTCCGGCGATAGCGACGCGTCAGCCTCGGGATCCCACCACGGCACGTCGGGCGGTTCCTCCGCGTCACCGGTGACGGAGCGCAGATGGCGGATCGTGCCGTGGAGCCGGTCCAGCAATTCCGGTGGCATGCTTTCGACCCGGTCGATCAGTTCGGCCGCCCGCGTGTCGGTGGCGCGTGCCTGCCGTTTCTCCTCGTCGGTGAGTGTCAGCGTGCGCAGGGTCAGGATCTCGTCGATCTCCAGGCCGTCGTACAGGGGACCTTGGCTCTCCTCGGCGATCTCCGGGTGGTCGTAGAGGATGATCGGCGAGCACAGGACGGTGTCGCACCGGCCGGGCTCTCCGAGCAGGACCGGCCAGGTGCGTTCGTTGACGCATTCATCGGTGGCCACGGACGCCCATTCGGGCGGGTCGATCAGCGAGAGGAAAGCGCCACCCGGGATGGAGAGTAGCGTGTGCGTGGCGACCATCGAGTGAGCCAGTGCTTCGTCCCTGGTCGCTCCCGGCTCGTCCCAGACGGATTTGTTGTACACCCGCACCCGCAGTTTCACGCCGCCGAACGGCCCTGGCAAAGCATCCCCGCGGAGCCGCAGTTCGCCGCGCAGGCAGGCACGTCTGCGCACCAGCCGCGCGTCGTCGCCACCGATGACCGGCTCGACGTCCTCACCGGCTTCCAGATGGAACGGGACGCAGGTTCCCCTGCTCAGGGCCGAGAAGGGGATCGCGGCCGCGATCTCACGTTCGACGGCCTCCTCCCAGGTGGTGTACTCGGTTCCGTCGACGGTCAGCGACGGCACCGCCCTGCCTGCCGCCTCGACCACACGTTTCTGCACTTGGAGGAAGCGGAGCCGTACCTGGAGAACCCCGTCGTCCGGTGGCTCCGCGATCACTTCCGCCTGCGACCAGTGATGTTCGCCGGTACCCGCCGCCGCGTAGGCGGCGGGAGTGAGCACGCCCCATTGCCAGCGCACCTTGTTCTTCGCCGCCGACGCGCGATAGGGGTACAGCAGGTAGCCCTCGTAGAGGACGGCGTCGGCTACGGCCTTGGCCCGGGTCAGGGCATCCGTCACGGTTCCACCCGCTCCACGAGGTGTTCGACGACCAGTTCCCACAATGCGTGATAAAGCGTGGTCTGTGCCTCTTGGACGCGGTGCACCGACGGAGACGGGACCACGAACAGGTAGTCGATGCCGTCCAGTTCGGCCATCTTGCCACCGTCGTAGCCGGTGATCCCGATCGTGAGCAGACCTCGCCCGTTCGCCTCCTCCAAGCCACGCAGCAGGTTGGCGGAGTTACCGCTGGTGGACAGGCCGACCGCGATGTCGAACGGCTTCGCGAAGGCGGCGATCTGCCGGGCGAACACCACGTCGAAGCCGATGTCGTTGCTCAGCGCGGTGATGACCGCGATGTCGTTGGTGAGGCCGAAGGCGGGCAGCGGGGGAGGGGCGCCGGCCGGCCCGCTCGCCGGACTGAGGAAGAGGCTGGCCAAGTCCTGTGCGTCGGTCGAACTGCCACCGTTGCCGAACGCCAGCAGGCGCCCGCCATCGGCGAATCGGCGTGCCATCGCGCCGGCGCACTCCAGCAGACGGCTCCCGTCGCGAGCGAACATCGACTCCCGCAGCGCGATGATCTCGCGCGCTTTGTCCACAGTGGACCGGCGGATCTGGTCGAGCACGGAGTCGGCATCGGACGAATCCGAGTACAGGAAAGGGTAGAGCGACCGCATGTCCTCGGCGGGTCGCGGGGAGGCCGTATCGTCGGTCCGCTTCACCGGGTGCCCGTCGCCACGACCGCGATCGCTTCGCCGGCATGCACCAGGATGGTGTCACCGACCTCGGCGGCGACCAGCGCGACGCTCACTTGTTCTTCGCGGCCCGCGGCTGTGCGGACGATGGCGTAGCGATCGTCCAGCAGACCGAGAACGGTGACGGAGACCGCGGAGTCGGAACAGGTCACGCAGACGTCGTCACGGCATTCGGGGACGTTCACGCCGTCGCCTCCTTCTCGAGTACGCCGGGATGTTCGAAGAAGACGTGAACCAACTCCCATAGAATGTGGTACATCGTCACGTGTACTTCTTTGACCACCCTGGGGTCCGCCGACGCGGCGATCAGCACGTGGTCGGCGGCTCGGCGGGCCGCGATGGCACCACCGCGGCCACCGGTCAGCGCCACGGTCAACAGGCCCAGGTCGCGGGCCTGTTCGAGCCCGCGCACCACGTTGACGCAGTCGCCGTCGGTGGACAGGCCGAGCGCGATGTCCAAAGGCTCCGCCAGGAACCGGATCTGATGCGCGAAGACTTCGGCCAGCCCTTCCCGGTTGGCGATCCCGGTGAGCGTGGCGACATCCGACGTCAGGGAAAGGGCGGGCAGGGCCCGTTTGCCGACTATGACGGGGTGCACGAATTCGACCGCGACATGCTGCGCGTCGGTGCTCGGGCCACCGTTGCCGAAGACCAGGAGCTTCCCGCCTCGCTGGAAGCGGGTCGCCATGCCGCGGCAGGTGCGCGCGATGTCCTCGGCATGTTCGGCGAGATCGTTCAAGGGCCGGATTCGGCGATCGGCCAATGCGTCGAGGACATCGGCACCGCCGGGACGCGACAATTCTGTCACGATCGAATTCCTTATGTGGTTTCAGGACAGGTAGTCGGTATATGTGGTGACGAACTCACCGGTGAGGTAGATGTACTTCGCGCCGAAGATCCATTCTTTCGAGACAGATATACGCCTTCGCCGTCCGCCATGCTGCTGAACGCGCGGTCGCGGTGCCGATACGGACGCGCGATGATCCATGCCCTCGGAAATACGCGCAATCCCGGCGTCGGCCAATTCGCTCGGACACCTTTGTCCAGCGGGAACGAGGCACTAGTGTTCGCTGCCCACGGTGATACGTCAATGGTGCATCTCGGTGACACGATTCACCGGATCGGGCACTTCCTCGGCCGGTCGATCTTGTAACGGCCGCGGTCGCCGGATCAGCTCAGCGGTGGCTGGCCGAAACGTTCTCGCAGGCGGCGCAGGTCACGCATCCGCGGCTCGGTCTCGCCGCCCACCCATCGTCCGACGGTCTTCACCGAGACGCCGAGTTGCCGGGCCGCGGCCTCCTGCGTGAGCCCTTCCCTGCGCAGCACATCGGCCATCCACTCGGAGAAGGTCGCCGGCTGTCCGAAAGATGCCGCTTTCGCCTGTGGCGGCGGTATTGTGCCCTCCAGTTCGGCCACCTCGGCGAGAGTGGGCTCGCCCGGCTGCCCGGATTGCGAATGCAGGACGTCGACCTCGACGTGCTCCGGGAAGATCCGGAACGAGATCTGGATCGTGCCGGTCGGGCCTGCGGCGTCGAGCAGTGCGCGGAAGACCGTCTGGCCCACTTCGCGGTTGTCTTCGTCGGTGAGCGGCGACTCCGCGAGTGAATGACGGACGAATTCACGGATCTCGGGAATCGACGACGGACGGGCAGGGAAGATCTTGGAGAGCACCACGACCGGAAGCAGCTCAATGGGTGTCCTCAGGTCTGCGAAATCCGAAACTTCCACGTGTTCCCCGCCCGTCTGCCGAGTTCGGCCAGCGTACAGGGGCACGGGTACCCGCCAAAAGGTGGACAGGGCAACCGGGCCGGACAGTTATGTCCGGCCGGGTACCTGGGGTGTCCTTGCTGCCGCATAAAGACGGGGGCTACGGTGATACCGGCCGGAAAGCGGAAGTCGATCTTTTCAAGGTCGTTATTCCTTGCCGCTTGTCGGGACGGCATGTCCGTCTTTCACCGTGCCCGCCGGTTGTTCGTCCATTCGAATGTGGTCGAACCGTTCGCAAGGAGGTAATCATCCATGACCACGGCCGACACGGCAGTGGGAGTCCCGGAGCCGGAGTCGGCCGACGAACCGGTCGTGCACATCCTCTGGATGAACGGCGGTCTCGGTTGTGACGGCGACTCCGTCGCGCTGACCGCCGCGACCCAGCCGAGCATCGAGGACATCATGCTCGGCGCGTTACCCGGTCTCCCCAGGGTCGAGGTGCACTGGCCGCTGCTCGATTTCGAATCCGGTCCGGAAACGGGCGCCGACACGTTCATCGAGTGGTGGCACAAGGCCGACCGTGGTGAACTCGATCCCTTCGTGCTGGTCGTCGAGGGATCGATCCCGAACGAGGCGATCAAGACCCAGGGCTACTGGTGCGGGTTCGGCAACAACCCGGCGACCGGCCAGCCGATGACCACGAGCGAATGGCTGGATCGGCTGGCCCCCAAGGCTTTGGTGGTCCTCGCGGCGGGCACCTGCGCGACCTATGGCGGCATCCATGCGATGGCGGGCAACCCGACCGGCGCGATGGGTGTGCCGGACTACCTCGGGTGGGAGTGGCGATCCAAGGCGGGGATCCCGATCGTCTGCGTTCCCGGTTGCCCGACTCATCCGGACAACCTCTCGGAGACCATTCTCTACCTGCTGTTCCAGGCCGCCGGGCAGGCGCCGATGATCCCGCTCGACGAGGCCTTGCGCCCGAAGTGGCTATTCGGCGCCACTGTCCACGAGGGCTGCGACAGGGCGGGCTACTACGAGCAGGGCGAATTCGCCACCGATTACGGCTCGTCGAAGTGCCTCGTGAAACTCGGCTGCTGGGGTCCGGTGGTCAAGTGCAACGTGCCCAAACGCGGCTGGATCAACGGCGTCGGCGGCTGCCCGAACGTCGGCGGCATCTGCATCGCCTGCACCATGCCCGGTTTCCCGGACAAGTTCATGCCGTTCATGGACGAACCGCCCGGGGCGAAGGTGTCCGCCGCGGCGACCACCGCCTACGGGACGGTGATCCGTGCCCTGCGCGGCTTCACGAAGCGGACGGCCGACGAGGAGCCGAAATGGCGGCACAAGGGCGATTCACTGACGAGCGGCTACAAGTCCAACTGGTGAACGGAGCGAGGACCCATCTATGGCAGACACGCGGAACCCCGGCTTGGTGGAGATGGCGTGGGATCCGATCACCCGGATCGTCGGCAGCCTCGGCATCTACACGAAGATCGACTTCGCGGAGAAGAAGGTCGTCGAGTGCCACAGCACCTCGTCGATCTTCCGGGGCTACAGCATCTTCATGAAGGGCAAGGATCCTCGCGACGCACATTTCATCACCAGCCGGATCTGCGGGATCTGCGGCGACAACCACGCCACCTGCTCGGTCTACACCCAGAACATGGCCTACGGCGTACGCCCGCCGCCTCTCGGTGAATGGATCATCAACCTCGGCGAGGCCGCCGAGTACATGTTCGACCACAACATCTTCCAGGAGAACCTGGTCGGGGTGGACTACTGCGAGCGGATGGTCGCCGAGACCAACCCCGGCGTGCTGGAACTGGCCAACCGCACCGAAGCGCCGCACGCCTCGGAACACGGGATGCGCACCATCGGCGACATCATGCGGTCGTTGAACCCGCTGCAAGGCGAGTTCTACCGGGAGGCGCTGCACGTCTCGCGGTACACCAGGGAGATGTTCTGCCTGATGGAGGGGCGGCACGTGCATCCGTCCACGCTGTATCCCGGCGGGGTCGGCACGGTGGCGACGGTGCAGTTGTTCACCGACTACCTGACCCGGCTGATGCGCTATGTCGAGTTCATGAAGAAGGTCGTGCCGATGCACGACGACCTGTTCGACTTCTTCTACGAGGCATTGCCCGGCTACGAGGAGGTCGGCAGGCGGCGCATCCTTCTCGGCTGCTGGGGCAGCCTCAACGATCCCGCCCATTGCGACTTCACCTACGAGAACATGGAGAACTGGGGCCGGAAGATGTTCGTCACCCCGGGCGTCGTGGTGGACGGCAAGCTCGTCACCACCAGCCTGGTCGACATCAACCTCGGCATCCGCATCCTGCTCGGTCACTCGTTCTACGAGGACTGGGAGGACCAGGAGATGTTCGTCCGGCGCGACCCGCTCGGCAATCCGGTCGACCGGCGCCATCCGTGGAATCAGCACACCATCCCGCGGCCCGCCAAGCGCGACTTCGACGACAAGTATTCGTGGACCATGTCGCCGCGCTGGTTCGACGGCACCGATCACCTGGCACTGGACACCGGCGGCGGACCGCTCGCGAGGTTATGGGTGACCGCCCTCGCCGGACTGGTCGACACCGACTATGTCAAATCGACCGGACACAGCGTGCTGATCAATCTGCCGCGAACGTCGCTCAAACCCGCGGTGAGCTTCGAGTGGAAGATTCCACAGTGGAGCAACGCGCTGGAGCGCAACCGCGCGCGGAGCTACTTCCAAGCCTACGCGGCGGGCCTCGCCCTGCATTTCGCGGAGAAGGCGCTGGCGGAGATCCGTGGCGGGAACACCAGCACCTGGGAGAAGTTCACCGTTCCCGACGAGGCGGCGAGCTGCGGGTTCACCGAAGCCGTGCGTGGCGCGCTCTCGCACCACATGGTGATCAAGGGCGGCAAGATCGCCAACTACCACCCGTATCCGCCGACACCGTGGAACGGCAGTGTGCGGGACACCTACGGCACCCCGGGCCCGTACGAGGACGCCGTGCAGAACACCCCGATCTTCGAGGAGAACCCGCCGGAGAATTTCAAGGGCATCGACATCATGCGAGCGGTGCGGAGCTTCGATCCGTGTCTGCCGTGTGGCGTGCACATGTCGGTCGGGACCGGCAAGGAGATCACGAAGTACCACACGCCCCACGCCTTCAACGCCGAATACCAGGAGTGAGACCGGATGTCGAAAACGGCCGACATCGTCGGTGAGCGGATGGAAAGCCTGCTTCGCAAGCTGCCGGAAGGTCGTGGCAAACAGATCACGGAAGAGCTGATCCGGCTGGTGGTCGGCATGTACGGCGAAGGGCTCGAGCGGGTCGCCGGGCTGCTGGCCGAGCACGACCGCGACACCCTCCTCCGGTTGGCCGACGACGACCTGGTCGGCAGCCTGCTGCTTCTGCACGACCTGCATCCGGTCGACGTCGACACCAGGATCCAGCGGGCACTGGACCGGGTCAGGCCTTATCTCGGCTCGCATGCGGGCGGGGTCGAGTACCTCGGAGTCGACGGCGACGGGGTCGCCCGGCTCCGGCTGGAAGGCAACTGTCAGGGCTGCCCATCCTCGTCACTGACGGTCAAGATGGCGATCGAAGGGGCGATCGAGCAGGCCGCGCCCGAGGTCACCGGAGTGGAGGTCGACGGCGTCCCCACACCGGATCCGGACCCTGTCCCGGTGCTCCAGGTCGGCATGGGACCGCCCGACGGGTGGCACGCGCCCGAACCGTCCGGAGGCACCGTGAGCCCGGGCTGGAGCGCCCTGCCCGACCTCGGGCCGCCGGCCGGCTGTCCGGTGAGCGTGCCGGTCGAGGGGCTCACCGTACTGGTCTGCTCGGTGCGTGGAACCCTCTATGCCTACCGAGATGCTTGCGCCGCCTGTGGATCTTCCCTCGGCGAGTCCACAATAGACGGAGACGTGCTCAGCTGTGCGGGCTGTGGTGCGCGGTTCGACGTGCGGCTCGCCGGCAAGGGAGTCGACGACGGAGGGTTGCGTCTCGATCCGTTGCCGCTGCTCTCGGACAGCGAAGGAGTACGGGTCGCGGTGCCGAAGGCGGTGTCGTCGTGACCCGGCGGGCCGGCCTGAGGCGCTTCGTCGGTCCCGCCGAGGTCGCACCGGCGTCGCCGCGTCCGTCGCATCCGGCCCAGGATGGTTGCGAGTTGTGCGCACGGCCTGCCGGGGAGTGGCACGGTCATGTCGTGGACACGGAGCATCGCTTGATCCTGTGCACCTGCCGTGCCTGTTTCCTCCTCTTCACCAGTCCGGAAGCAGGTGGCGGCAGATATCGGGCGGTGCCGGACCGCTATCTGCGCGACGACGAACGCCCGTTGACCAAAGCCGAATGGGAAGGCCTCGGGATCCCGGTGGGTGCGGCGTTCCTGCTACGCGGCGACAGTGGGACGACGGCGTTCTACCCCAGCCCGGCGGGCGCGACCGAATGCCTGCTGAACCTGGAGGCACTGGCCGAGCTGGCGGCGGCACATCCCTTGCTGGCCGCGGCCGAACCCGAGGTCGAGGCGATCCTGATCCGCGCCGCCGAGGATCAGGTCGAGACCTACCTCGTTCCGGTGGACGTCTGCTATCGCCTGGTCGGCACGGTGCGGATGTACTGGAAGGGCTTCGACGGCGGCCAGGAGGCGCACGAGCACATCGACGGATTCTTCGCGGGAGTCCACTCCGCCGCCCGGCGGTTCGGCGGGGAGGGATGAGCCGTGGCTGAGCTGGTCTTCGACTGTATCGGTGCCGAGCCCGAGCGCTACGGTGTCGTACCGAGCCTGACCCTGCGACTGCGGATCACCGAGACCAGCGGCGAGCGGGTGGAAGCGATCGCGCTGCGCTGCCAGATCCGGATCGAACCGCACCGGCGGCGCTACTCGGCGGAGGAGGCCGAGCAGTTGCGCGACCTGTTCGGGGACACCGCCCGGTGGGCGGAGACGGTGAAGCCGATGCAGTTCATCACGGTGTCCGCCATGGTTCCGCGATTCACCGGGAACACGACGGTCGACCTGCCGGTGCCGGTCACCTACGACCTGGAGATCGCGTCGACCAAGTACTTCAACTCGGTCTCCGACGGCGTGATCCCGCTGCTGTTGCTGTTCAGCGGCACCATCTTCGCTATCAGTGACGGCCGGTTGTCGGTGCGGCAGGTGCCGTGGAGCAAGGAGGCGTCCTACGACCTGCCGGTGAAGGTCTGGCGGGAGACCGTCGACCTGCATTTCCCCGGCAGCGCTTGGCTGCGTATCGACAGGGAGACACTCGCGGCCTTGCAGCGCTACAAATCGCGGCACGCGCTGCCCACCTGGGACGGCACGGTGGCCGCATTGCTGGATGACGCCGCCTCCGCCGGACGCAAGGAACCGCGGGAGGGGACATGAGAACGCTCACCGGACTGCCGGAAGGCGAGAAGCGGGCGCCGGACCTGATTTTGCTCGGCTACATCTTCCTGGCGATAGTGGCGATGACGGTAGTCGCGGCGCTCGTCGTCTTGGCGCTCTTCCTCCCGGACATCCGGCGGTACCTGACGATCAGGAAGATGTGATCCCCGCGCGATCCCTCGCGGCGGCGACGGCGGCCTGACCGAGGCTGATACCGCCGTCGTTCGCCGGCACGCGGCTGTGGGTGAGGACCCGGAAACCGTTTTCGTGCAACAGGTCCACCGTCCGGTCGAGCAGAAGCAGGTTCTGGAAGACGCCGCCCGAGATGGCCACCGTGCCCACTCCTGTCCGGTCGCGCAGCGACACGCAGCAGCGTGCGATGACCTCGGCCATCCCGTTGTGGAATCGCGCGGCGACCACTTCCGGGGGAACACCCCGAAGCACGTCTTCGGCGACCGCCCGGACCAGGTCCGCTCCCGCGACCACCAGCGGACCCGCCCCGGACACGGTCACCGGGTAGGCATCGCGTTCGCCCCCGTCTGCCAGTTGTTCCAGTTCGATCGCGGCCTGCCCCTCGTAGTGGACGGTGTCGCGGATACCGAGCACGGCCGATACCGCGTCGAACAGCCTCCCCGCGCTGGAGGTCAGTGGCGACGCCACCCGGCGTCTGGCGAGTTCGGTCACGGTGGCCCACGCGGTGGCGTTGCGGACCGAAACGGCCAAGTCCGTCGGCGGGCAGCCGTCGAAGGCCCGATCGAGGTATGCCGCGGCCATCCGCCACGGCTGCCTGATCGCCGTCGTACCCCCGGGCATGGGCATCGGCGCCAGGTGGCCGACCCTGGTGTAGGTCGTCAGATCGGCGAGCAGGAATTCCCCGCCCCAGATCGTGCCGTCGTCCCCGAAGCCGGTGCCGTCGAAGGCGACGCCGAGAACCGGCCCCTCTTCGCCGTTGTCGGTGAGGCACGACGCGATGTGCGCGTGGTGATGCTGCACCCCGACGAGTTCGACGCCGGAGCGCTCGGCCAGCTCCGAAGCGTGTTTGGTGGAGAGGTATTCCGGGTGCAGGTCGTGCGCGACCAGTGCGGGATCGATGTCGAACAACCGTCTTAAGTGGACTATTCCTTCCGTGAACGACCGTAGTGTCTCGAAGTTCTCCAGATCACCGATGTGCTGGGAGATGACCGCGTACCGGTCTTTGACCAGGCAGAAGGTGTTCTTCAATTCCGCCCCGCAGGCGAGCAGGGGCCGTGGCGCGGCCGACGGCAACGTCACGGGTTCCGGCACGAATCCACGAGAGCGCCGCAGCACCGATTCCCGGCCGCGCCATGGCCGCACTACGGAGTCGTCGGTGCGGATATGGATCGGCCGGTCGTGGGTCAGGAACGCGTCGGCGATCCCGCCGAGCCGGTCGAAGGCGTCGGCGTCGGTGTAGGCGATCGGCTCGTCGGAGACGTTGCCGCTGGTGAGCACGATCGGAGCGGCGACCGCCGCGAGCAGGAGATGGTGCAGCGGGGAATAGGGGAGAAGGAGACCGAGCTGCCGGGTCCCCGGCGCGACCGCGGCCGCGACCGGCGCGTCCGCGAGCCGGGGAAGCAGCACGATCGGGCGCCGCCTGCTCGTGAGCGACTCGCACCCGGCGGAGTCCACCTCGCACAAGATCCTCGCGGTGTCCACATCGGACACCATCACGGCGAAAGGCTTGTCCTCACGGTGTTTGCGCTTCCGCAGAAGGGCGGTGGCCTGCTCGTCCGCCGCGAGGACGGCCAGGTGATGGCCGCCGATCCCTTTGATCGCCAGCACTCGGCCTTCCCGAAGGAGCGCGGCCGCCTCCGCGATCGGGTCGCCGGTGCCCTCGCGCCCGGCCGTGTCCCGCAGCCGCAACCGCGGGCCGCAGTCCGCGCAGCAGGTCGGCTGCGCGTGGAAGCGGCGATCCGCCGGGTCGTGATACTCCGCGGCGCAAACGGTGCACAGTCCGAAAGCCGCCATCGTGGTCAGGGGCCGGTCGTAGGGCACGTCGCGCACAATGGTGAAGCGCGGGCCGCAGTTGGTGCAGTTGATGAAGGGGTAGCCGAAGCGGCGGTCGCCGGCGTCGCGCAGTTCGCGGAGGCAGTCGTCGCAGACGGCGCTGTCCGCGGCGACGAGTGCCCGCTTGCCTCCACCGGGGGCACTGGGCACGATGCTGAATCCACGGCCGTCGTTCGACGTCGTCTCCACCGAGGTCACCCGTTCGACCGCGGCGAGCGGGGGAGCGTCACGGCGCAGGGCGAGCAGGAACGCCTCGATGTCCGCGACCGGCCCCTCCACCTCGACGAACACTCCGTCGACGTCGTTGCCGACGTGGCCGGCCAGGCCGAGCCGGGTGGCGAGACCGTGGACGAAGGGCCGGAAACCGACCCCTTGCACGATCCCTTCGATCCGCACGGCACGCCGTGTTCGCGTTTCCACGCGGATCAGTGTTCACCCCGATCGGTCAAGGCGCAGCCGTCTTCACCCGAGTGCCTCACCGCCGTCGCGAAGACGGTGTCCTCTCCGGTCCGGGCGGCACCGGACAGAACTGTCCGTCGAACGGGACACGAATGGTCAGCCTTGGACGCTCCAGCCTTCGCTCCCGGCCCCGGCCTGGCTTTTCGGTACCTGTCCCGGCATGGCCAGTTCGATGGTGCAGCCGCCGGGGTCAGAGCTGACGTCGAGCCACTCGCACACCTGTTCGGCCATCCGCAGGTTGTTGTCTAGCCGATTCGTGTCCAGGTGCCCTGAGCCAGGAAATCGCTGGAGGTCGAGCGGCCGGTCACAGCGCATCGTGCACACCACGCGGCCCGCGACGGGACGTACCCACACGGTCGCCCGGTCGATGCCGTGGTTGAGCAGGCTGGCGAGCACCGCGCCGACGGCGACGTCGAACATCGCCGAGGTGCTCTCCGTGCTCAGTATCGGGGTGGCCTTTTCCAGTACGTACCGCCGCACGGACACCAGATCCCCGGCGAACCTGAACAGGTCGGCGGTGCGGCCCGGTGACGTCTCGGCCTGGGTGAACTCCTCCGGCACCATGAACTGCGCGGACGGCTTCGCTCTGCGCCCCACCACGCATTCCGGATGGATCCGGTGGGCTTCCTCGACTATGCCCGCTTCGACACTCCTGGTGTCGTAGGGGCAGATCATCCAGATCTCGGTGTCGGCCAGTGACATGGTGAGATTTGCCTCCATCCGTAGCCACGCGGCTACTTCTCGTCGGGACCGGTCTGCCCACGCCGGCTCGGCGATGATGCGTACCGGGCCTGGGGGCGTGTCGGACCGGTGGCGTGTCCAGTGATCGCGGAGTGCCTCGGCCCAGTGCGACGCCCGGCGGCCGAAGGCCGACGTCTCGGCGCACTCGATCCGGTCGGCGTCGACGCCGAGCGCGGCCCGCAGCAGGCCAAGGTTGCCCGCGGTCGTGACGGCCAGCACCGGCTGTCTCCGGCGTAGCCCGTCCTCGGCGAAAGGCACGGCCATGGTGAGGAACTCCGCATCGCTGCCGTAAACGCAGCCCCGGTGCCGAAAAGGTGTCTTCATCGGGCCCCCTTTCGTGGCTGGTCGGCCCACCCCGCGGTCCGCCCGGAACGGCGGGCGTACGAGCGAGTGGGCATGAGGTGGCTTTCGAACGTTGATCGCATTGGTGTCGTCCTCGGTCGGCCTTTCGGGGACGAACGGAGACTACCCAGGTAGAAGTATTCGAATATGACATTGGAATCGATTTCACCCGTTCGGCCGCATTGGTCGAATCCGGGTGGCCGAATTCGACGTTATTGACTGGGTCGTGCTGGGGGTGGCCCAATTATGTCCGCTGTGCCCCAGGGGTGACCAAAGGCGTCGAGACAGCGTTGTTTGCCGCGCTGGAACTGCGGAAACCCGGTTCGTCCCATCGCACTGGATGGCTGCGATACAGTTGTGTCCGGTCGCGGGAATTGCCATGGACACTTCTGTTCGGTGGGGGCCGACTCGGGCATGGTCTCTTTTGTCCGGCGTAGCCGGCGCTGTCGAATATCGCTTTTGCGCGGCTCGAGGGAAATGCTGGACGCCGAGCGAAACCAACGGACCGGAACAGCACCGCGGTGGTGGCGGTCACGACACCTCTGCCTCGCCCCGTCGGTTCGCGGTGAGTCACTTCGGCAGGTGTGCCGAACGCTCCTGACCCGGACGGTGCGAGCACCCTCGGCGGGGAATCAAACCCGGTCATCGGGCGGTTACACGTGCTGTGAAGAAGATTGGTTTCCTGTCCTTCGGCCACTGGTCGCCGAGCGCGCACTCCGAGACGCGGTCCGCCGCCGACTTCCTGCATCAGTCGATCGACCTGGCGGTCGCGGCCGAGGAGCTCGGCGTGGACGGCGCGTACTTCCGGGTGCACCACTTCGCGCGGCAGGCGGGCAGTCCGTTCCCGTTGCTGTCGGCGATCGGCGCCCGGACTTCGAAGATCGAGATCGGTACCGGCGTGATCGACATGCGCTACGAGAACCCGATGTACATGGCCGAGGAAGCCGGCGCCGCCGACCTCATCTCCCGCGGCAGGCTCCAGCTCGGGGTCAGCCGGGGATCCCCGGAGCAGGTCATCGACGGCTGGCGGTACTTCGGGTACGGCCCCGCGGAGGGGCAGACCGCCGCGGACATGGCCCGGCAGCGCACCGAGGTCTTTCTCAAGCTGCTCGACGGCGAGGGGTTCGCGCAGCCGAACCCGCGCCCCATGTTCGCCAATCCGCCGGGGTTGCTCCGGCTCGAGCCGTACTCGGAGGGGTTGCGCGAGCGGATCTGGTGGGGTTCCAGCTCGAACGCGACCGCGGTGTGGGCGGCGGAGCAGGGCATGAACCTGCAGAGTTCCACGCTCAAGGACGACGAGACGGGGGAGCCGCTGCACGTCCAGCAGCGCAAGCAGATCGAGGCCTACCGCGAAGCCTGGAGGGAGGCCGGTCACTCGCGTGAGCCGCGGGTGTCGGTCAGCCGCAGCATCTTCGCGTTGACCAACGACCTGGACCGGGCGTACTTCGGCCGCGACCGCGACTCGCGGGACCAGGTCGGCATGATCGACGAGACGACCAGGGCGATCTTCGGGCGGTCGTACGCCGCCGAGCCGGACGAGCTGGTGCGGGCGCTCAAGGAGGACGAGGCGATCGAGGCCGCGGACACCCTGCTGCTGACCATCCCGAACCAGCTCGGCGTCGAGTACAACGCGCACGTGCTGGAGAGCATCCTCACCCACGTGGCGCCGGAGCTCGGCTGGCGCTGAGAATGCGCGATTCGGCGGATGGGCCGGGGCGTCCCGCTCGTTACGATCGGGACATCCCCGGCCATCGGAGGGTCCCGTGAGACTGCCCCGATCCCTGTCCTGCCTGGTCCTGGCCCTCGGCCTGGCCCTGCCGTCGACCGCGCAAGCGAGCGCTCGCGCCCCACTCGGCGGCGGGAGCGTGTTGCAGAGCAGCGCCGCGACGAGGTGCACGGCCGGGTTCGCCGCCGTGCAGGGCAAGGTCGGCTACCTGATCGCGAGTTCGGCATGCGGCAAGCCCGGCGACACCATCCGCAGCGCCGGCCGCGTGGTCGGGGTGGTCGCGGCGGCCCAGGTACCGCCGACCGGCGCGATCGTCATCCGGGTGACCAACACGACCGACTGGCGGCTGGTGGGCTCGATCCCGCCCACCGACGGCCGGGTCACGATCACCGGGTCGGTCGAGGCCCCGGTCGGCGCGTCGGTGTGCAAGTACGGCGCGACCACCGGCTGGCGGTGCGGCACCGTCCAGGCGAAGAACGTGTCGATCACCTTCCCGGAGGGAACGCTGACGGGTTTGACCCGCACTTCCGTCTGTGCGGAGCCGGGGGACAACGGCGGGCCGTTCGTCAGCGGGGCACAGGCGCAGGGCGTGCTGATCGGTGGCAGCGGCAACTGCTCGAGCGGCGGCTCCAGCTACTTCTTCCCGATCAACCGGGTCCTGTCGGCCTACGGGCTGACGATCCTCGCTGGGCCCAATTAGAGGGGTAAGACAAATGTGGCGTGTTGCGAAAGCCACTTTCGCAACGTCAGCTGAAGTGATCGACCCAGGTGGTGGTGAAGGCCTCCTTGCCTACCTTGAGCGTCGGGGTCGCCTAGCCGCGGGTCAGGTGAGCCGCAGTGTGGTGATTCGGGTTGTGGCGGCGAGCGTGGTTTCGCCCTGGGGTCGTGAGTGGCGTTTTCGGGTTCTAACTCGAAACGCCACTCACGACCCCATCAAGAGCGACACCGACCAGCGCTTATGCGACTTTGCCGCGACCCTGACCCTGAAGGTGGGGAAGGAGGCCTTCACGCGCCTCCGACGTGGCCCTTGGCGAGGCCCATGGTCGGGGCGTGTATCGCAGACTGGGCGCGACCGCCCACCGCGCCCGACACCTCAAGAGAACGGCAGCGCCCTCGGATACGGGGGAGGAGAATGCCGCGCGAACGCCGGCGTGGTCGTCACCCGGGTTTCACGGACGATGTCGAAGATCGTCTGGTGTTCCGGCGCGAGCTTGCCTGCTTCGTAGATCAGCGTGGCAGGGGCGGTCGACGGCCAGTGTCCGCGGTCCAGCCGCCGCTCCAGGGTGCGCAGAGCGGTGATTTCCTCGGATGCGGTGAACACACAGTGACCGGCCCGGTTCACGAACAGCTGCCGGAGCTCGTCCCCGTCACCTAGCCGTGAGACTCGTTCGGCGTAGGCGCGTTCGTGCGCCGCGGGTGCGGTGCCGTCCGCGACGGTGTGCATGGTCAGCACCGGGACCGGCGTGCGACCCAGCGGCAGCCCGAATCGGGCCAGATGGGTGACCGCGGCCGGATCAGGAGTGACTCGGGGCGCCTTCGCCAACCGGTCGAGGTCGGCGCCGAGGTCGAGCCCCGCCTCCGTATAGGCTCGTTCCACCAGCGTCCGCTCGCTGGACTTCGCCAGGATCCGCCGGTAGTCGACGCCCACGTTCCAGCTCGGGTTGCCGCTCGCCCGCTGTTCCAGCGCGACCCTGTCGACGCCGAACGCGCCGGCGCGGTAGTAGCGATCCCATACGCCCTGCCAGAAAACCTGATCCACGACGTCCGGCGGGCGGGACTGGGTGGCGTCCAGCCAACCGGGGATCTCGGCCAGCGCGTTCGCCAGCGCGAGCCGGGCCCGGCCTCCCGGATTCGCGGTGGCGGCCTGCACCACGTCGACGAATCTGCCCACGTTGGCCGCGGGATCGGTGATCCGCACCAGTTGCAGCCGTGCGTCGAGCAGGGTGTTCAGGGCGTACCCGAGGTCGAGCGACGAGTTCCAGTGCGCGGCCCCGCCGGCGAGGTTGCCGCAGAAGGTCATCAGGCCGTCGAATCGGCGCGGGTTCCGCTCGGCGAGCAGGGTCGCGGTGATCGCGCCCACCGATTCGCCCGCCGCGATGGTTCGTCGCGGCGGGCCGATCGTGCGGGTGAACCAGTCGTGCAACCGGGTCTGGTCAGTGAGCGCCTCCTCGATCGACCAGCCGCGCACGGTCCGGTACTGGGACGCGGCCAGCGCGTATCCCTGCGCCAGCAGGAAAGACTCGGTCGCGGGCTGCGACGTCAGCGCGATCCGATCGGGTTCCGGATATGCCAGGGAGTACATCCCGTGGCTCCACAGCATGAGTGTGCCGTTCCAGTTTTCCGGCACCAGCACCAGATAGCGTGCGCCTTCGAGTTCGCCCTCGTACCTGGTGACCGCGCCGTCGGCCGAGGCGCTGGGCACCACCAGCCCGAGAAAGATCGTGAGCAGGGCCAGGAAAACCAGTCCACGTCGTGCCACGACGACCACCCCCGCGCCTCATCTTTCGCCGCGCGGAGTGTGGTGTCGAGGTCCGCTCGGCCTAACTGAAGATGACCGAGCGCAGGAGAAGTCTGTCCGAGCCTCGACCGCCGTTGGGGCGAAGCGAGAAGTAGGAATCGCTCTTGCAATCGTCGTCCAGGAACACCACCGCGGTCGAGTCGGTGTCGTTCTGCGGACGGAACGCGTCGACGTCCCAGTCGGCTATTTCGGGTATTTCGATGCATTCGCCGCTGGGCGGGTCGACGAGGGTGCCGACCTGGAGCTCTTCGTCTTCGTCGTAATAGCGGTAGGTGAATTCGCCTTCGGCCGCGGAGGCCACGGCGGGGATCGTGAAGCACAGGGCGACGGCACTGGTCATGGCGAGGAAGGCGGTACGTGTACGCATGCTTCGACGTTAGGACGATGATCAACATCTCCGGTAGGCCTCGCGGTGAGGTCCACCCGAGGGTGTGGACCGAACCCGGACGGTGATCGATAGTGAGGGGCATGTACACCGGCAACCCCGACGTCCCCGACGACGTGTTCGCGGACGTTCTCGGCCAGATCAAGGATTTCGTGCGCACTCGGGTGATGCCCCGCGAGCTGGAGATCATGAACACGGACGCCATCCCGGCCGATCTGCGGGCGCAGGCCGCGGAGATGGGGTTGTTCGGGTACGCGATCCCCCAGGAGTGGGGCGGGCTCGGTCTCGACCTGGTCCAGGATGTCGAGGTCGCGATGGCGCTGGGGTACACGTCATTGGCGTTGCGGTCGATGTTCGGGACGAACAACGGGATCGCCGGGCAGGTGCTGGTCGGGTTCGGCACCCGGGAACAACAGGCCCGGTGGTTGCCGGGGATCGCGTCAGGTGAGGTCGTCGCGTCGTTCGCGCTGACCGAGCCGGGTGCGGGGTCGAATCCGGCCGGGTTGAGGACCAGCGCGAAGCCGGACGGTAACGGCTGGGTGATCGACGGCGGGAAGCAGTTCATCACCAACGCCACCGAGGCCGGCCTGTTCGTGGTTTTCGCGCGTACGGACACCGGGATCGCGGTGTTCCTCGTGCCGGCCGACGCGCCGGGTATCAAGGTGGGGGCGAAGGACGCGAAGATGGGGCAGGAGGGTTCCCGGACCGCGGACGTGACGTTCTCGCAGGTCCGTGTCGGACCCGACGCGTTGGTCGGCGGCGACGGCGATGCCGGCTACAAGGCGGCGATGACGTCGTTGGCGCGCGGCCGGATCCACATGGCGGGCCTCGCCGTCGGTACGGCGCAGCGGGCGTTGGACGAGTCGGTCGCGTACGCCGCGACGGCGACCCAGGGCGGCACGCCGATCGGGGATTTCCAGCTGGTGCAGGCGATGCTGGCCGATCAGCAGACCGGTGTGCTCGCCGGTCGCGCGCTCGCCCGTGAGGCGGCGCGGGCGTATGTGACGGGGGAGGACCGGCGGATCGCGCCGTCGGCGGCGAAGCTGTTCTGCACCGAGATGGCGGGCAAGGCCGCGGATCTCGCGGTGCAGGTTCACGGAGGCAGTGGATACATGCGCGAGGTCGCGGTCGAACGCATCTACCGTGACGTCCGGTTGATGCGGCTGTACGAGGGCACGAGCGAGATCCAGCGGTTGATCATCGGCGGCGGGCTGGTGCGGGCCGAGAAGAAGAAAGCATGACGCGGCCGCTCGACGGGGTCACCGTCGTCGCCGTCGAACAGGCCGTGGCCGCACCGCTGGCCACCCGCAACCTCGCCGACCTCGGCGCGCGGGTGATCAAGGTCGAACGCGTCGACGGCGGGGATTTCGCCCGCGCCTACGACCACGCCGTGCACGGCAGCGGCGCGCATTTCGTCTGGCTCAACCGGGGCAAGGAATCACTCGCCGTCGACCTCAAGACCGACGAGGGCCGTGACGTCGTCCGGCGGCTGGTCGCGAAGGCCGACGTGTTCGTCCAGAACCTCGCGCCCGGCGCGGCGGAGCGGCTCGGTTTCGGCGATCTGCGGGCGGATCACCCCGAGTTGGTCGTGGTGAACCTGTCCGGGTTCGGCGCGGGCGGGCCGATGGAGCGGCGCAAGGCCTACGACATGCTGATCCAGGCCGAAGCCGGGCTCATCGCGATCACGGGAGCCCCGGACGCACCGGCGAAGACCGGGATCCCGACCGCCGACATCGCCTCGGGCATGTACTGCGCGCAGGCGGTGCTGGCGGCGTTGCTGCGCCGCTGGCGCACGGGCGAGGGCGCGACGATCGAGGTCTCGATGCTGGAAGCCACCGTCGAATGGATGGGATACGCGCTCAACACCAGGATGTACGCCGGAACCGAGCCCGAGCGGATGGGCCTGAGCCACAGCTCGATCGCGCCGTACGACGCCTTTCCCACGCGCGACGGTCAGATGCTCATCGGCGTCCAGAACGACACCGGCTGGCGAAAGCTCGTCACCGATGTCCTCGACGCGCCCGAACTCGCCGACGACCCGCGCTTCACCACGAACGTGCGGCGGGTGGCTCACCGCGAGGAGTGCGACGCCGCTGTCGCCGCAAGGACATCGCTGTGGACCAACAACGAACTCGACGAACGGCTCGCCGCTGCCGGGGTCCCCGCCGCGCAGCTCAAGGACGTCGGCCAGGTCGCCGATCATCCCCAGCTGCGGGCCCGCGATCGCTGGCGCGAGGTCGGCACCGAATTCGCTCACGTCGACGCGCTGCTGCCGCCGGTGACCTTCGACGATTTCGAGGCGTGCATGGGCGACGTCCCTGCCTTGGGAGAGCACACGCACGCGTTGCTCGTCGAGTCCGGAGTGGACGCCGAAGACTATCTTCGCCGCGGCATCGCCCGCTGATTTTCGAAAGCGACTGGAGGAACTCCAGGTTTACGATCAAGATCATGCGATTCGCCATCAAGACTTCGCCGCAGGACACCGTTTGGTCCGACATGCTCGCCGTCTGGCAGGCCGCCGACGAGATCGAACTCTTCGAATCGGGCTGGACCTTCGATCACTTCTATCCCATTTTCTCGGATTCGACCGGTCCGTGCCTGGAAGGGTGGGTGACGCTCACCGCGCTCGCGCAGGCCACGAAACGGCTCCGGCTGGGCACGCTGGTCAGCGGGATCCACTACCGTCACCCCGCGCTCCTCGCGAACATGGCCGCGACACTGGACATCGTTTCCGGTGGACGGCTGGAGATCGGCGTCGGCGCGGGCTGGAACGAAGAGGAATCCGGCGCGTACGGCATGGAACTGGGCACCATCAAGGAGCGCAGTGACCGGTTCGAGGAGGCCTGCGAGGTCCTCGTCGGCCTGCTGACCCAGGAGACCACCACCTTCCAGGGGAAGCACTATCAGCTGACCGACGCCCGCTGTGAACCGAAGGGCGTGCAGAAGCCGCATCCGCCGATCTGCATCGGTGGCAGCGGCGAGAAGCGGACCCTGCGCACGGCCGCGAAGTACGCCCAGCACTGGAACTTCGTCGGTGGCACGCCGGAGGAGTTCGCCCACAAGCGCGAGGTGCTGCACCGGCACTGCGCGGACATCGGCCGGTACCCGAAGGAGATCACCTTGTCCTCGCACGTGCGCCTCGGTACGGACGGTGACTACGCGAAGGTCGCCGCGGAGGCCGAAGCACTCGGTGAGGCGGGCCTCGACCTGGCGATCATCTACCTGCCCCCGCCGCACACGCCCGCCGTGCTGGAGCCGCTGGCGAAGGCACTCGAACCGCTGCGCTGAGGTCTCGAAGGCCGGCCGGGAGCGACGGCCCGTTGCGGAACCGGCCGGTCTCGCTATACGGTGACAGAACTAGAACAGGTTACAGTTCTGCACGGTGGGCTGACCGAGGAGCGGACATGGCGAACAGGGCTGCGCGCGGCGACGAGGCCGACTACGTGGTCGTCGGATCGGGCAGCTCGGGCGCCGCGATCGCGGGCAGGTTGGCGGAGGCCGGGGCCAGCGTGATCGTGCTCGAGGCGGGCAAGACCGACGAGAAGATGCTCGTCAAGAAGCCGGGGCTGGTCGGCCCGATGCACGCTGTGCCCCAGCTCAAGAAGCCCTTCGACTGGGGCTACTACTCGGTGCCGCAGAAACACGTTCTCGATCGCCGGATGCCGGTGCCGCGCGGCAAGGTGGTCGGCGGCTCCAGCTCCATCAACGGGATGGTCTACGTGCGCGGCAACCGTGCCAACTTCGACTCCTGGGCCGCCGAAGGCAACAAGGGCTGGGACGCCGACAGCGTCAACGCCGCGTACAAGCGGATGGAGGACTTCGAGGACGGAGAGAACGATTTCCGCGGTGCGGGCGGGCCGATCCGGGTCACCCGCAACAAGACCCCGCAGGAGGGCACGCTCCAGTTCCTCCAGGCGACCGCCGACGCGATCGGCTGCGAGGTCCTCGACGACTACAACGCCGAGTGCCAAGAGGGCGTCAGCCGGATGCAGCAGAACGCCGCCGACGGCCTGCGCTACAGCGCCTCGCGCGGCTACATCCACCATCTCGCGCCCGCCACGCTGCAGGTCCAGTCCGGGGTGCTGGCGAAGAAGGTGGTCATCGAGAACGGCCGTGCCGTCGGTGTCGAGGTCGTCGACGCGAACGGGGGACGGCGCATCCTGCGCGCGGGCAAGGAGGTCATCCTTTCGGCGGGCTTCGTCGGATCCGCGCAGCTGCTGATGCTGTCCGGGATCGGCCACGCCGAGCACCTGAAGGAGCACGGCATCGACGTCGTCGCGGACCTGCCGGTCGGCGACAACCTGCACGACCACATGTTCCACGCGCTGACCTTCCGCGCGTCGTCGAGCAAGAACAGGGGCACCCCGCCGTACTTCGCGCGCGGCCTCGTCAGCGAACTGATGCGGCCCGGCACCACGTTCCTGGCGAACTCGGTCTTCGAGGCGGTCGCCTTCCTCAAGACCTCCCAGGCCGCCGAGGTGCCCGACCTCCAGTTGCATCTCCTGCCGTGGGCGTACGTGACGCCGAACCAGGACGCGCCGATCCGGCACGACGTCGACAAACGGCCCGCGCTCACCGTGCTCACGACGCTGATCTACCCGAGGAGCCGCGGCACGCTGCGTCTCGCTTCGGCCGATCCCACGGCGGCGCCGCTCATCGACCCGCAGTACCTGTCCGACCCGGCCGATCTCGAAGTGCTCGGCGAAGGCTCGGAGATGGTCCGCGAGATCTTCGCGTCGAAGGCGTTCAACGGCTCGATCAAGGAGGAGCTGCACCCGGGCAAAGCACTGCGGGGACAGGAACTGCGCGACGCGATCCTGAACCGCGCGACCTCGGTCTACCACGGCGTCGGCACCTGCCGGATGGGCGTGGACGAATTCGCGGTCGTGAGTCCCGACCTCAAGGTCCGCGGTGTCGAGGGCCTGCGGGTCTGCGATGCCTCGATCATGCCGTCGATCACCGGTGGCAACACCAACGCGCCCGCCATCATGATCGGCGAGATGGGCGCGCAGCTTGTCTTGTCGGGGACGGGTGGCGGAGCTGAGGGATGACCGGGAAGGGACCAGACGCGTGAACCCGCCCGGCCGAAGGCCCCGCTATCGCGGTGGCAGGGCGCCTCGTACGCACACCGGTACGTGCTTCGCCGACGAGCGCCCTGCCGACGTCGATCGCGGACGCGGGTTCACCACCAGATATTCGGACAACTGACGGAAAGAGGGCCATGACCGTCACACCGCTCGCGCTCACCCGTCCGGCGTCGGTGACCGACGCGTTCCTTCAACGGCTCGCCGCCCGCGTGCCGGGCTCGTCCGGCGCGACCTGGAAACTCACCGAGGTCTACACCGGCGACGTGCTCGTCGAGCTGCCCCAGTCGACCCCCGCCGACATCGAGCAGGCGTTCGCCACGGCACGCGCCGCGCAGGAGAAGTGGGCCGCCACCCCACTCAAGCAGCGGCTGGAGGTGTTCAAACGGGCGCACACGCTCTTCGTCGACAACGCGCCGGCCGTCACCGACCTCATCCAGGTCGAGAGCGGCAAGAACCGCCGGATGGCGATCGAGGAGACCTGCGATCCGGCGATGGTGATGAGCCATTACCTCACGCGGGCCGCCAAACTGCTGGCGCCGGCGAAACGCGGGGGACCGGTCCCGTTCCTGACGACGTCGACCGAGATCAGGCAGCCCAAGGGCGTGGTCGGGATCATCGCGCCGTGGAACTTCCCGTTCGCCACCGGCATTTCCGACGCCGTCCCGGCGCTGATGGCCGGGAACGCGGTGGTGCTGAAGCCCGACAACAAGACCGCGCTCTCCCCGCTCTACGGCGTCGAGCTGCTGGAGCAGGCCGGGCTGCCGAAGGGACTGTTCCAGGTGGTGTGCGGCGAGGGCCCGGACGTCGGCCCCACGCTCATCGGCCAGGCGAACTACGTGATGTTCACCGGTTCCACCGCCACCGGCCGGGTGATCGGCGAACAGGCCGGCCGCAACCTCATCGGCTGCTGCCTCGAACTCGGCGGCAAGAATCCGATGATCGTGCTCGACGACGCCGATCTGGACGAGACCGTGCAGGGCGCGATCTTCGGCGCTTTCGGCAACACCGGGCAGATCTGCATGCACATCGAGCGGATCTACCTGCCCGAGTCCCGCTACGAGGAGTTCAAGAACGCGTACGTGGCCAAGACCAAGGCCCTCGACGTCCGCGCCGCTTACGACTTCGGGCCGGACATGGGCTCGCTCGTCTCCGTCGACCACATGAGCCGGGTCAAGTCCCATGTGGACGACGCCGTCGCCAAGGGCGCGACCGTCCTTTGTGGAGGAAAGCCGCGGCCCGATCTCGGCCCGGCGTTCTTCGAGCCGACGATCCTCGAAGGCGTCACGAAGGACATGGTCTGCGGCGTCACCGAAACCTTCGGGCCCGTTGTCGCACTGCACAAGTACCGCACGGTCGACGAAGCCGTCGCGCTCGCCAACGACACCGAGTACGGCCTCAACGCCTCGGTCTGGGGCCGTGACGTCGGCGCCGCGCGTGCGGTGGCCGCGCGGATCGAGTCCGGCAACGTCAACATCAACGACATCCTGGCCACCGCGTATGCCTCGAAGGGGACGCCGTCCGGCGGAGTCAAGAACTCCGGCGTCGGCGCCCGCCACGGGGACCAGGGCCTGCTCAAGTACACCGACGTGAAGAACGTCGCGGTGCTCAAGAAGCAGGTCATGGGTCCCCGCGGCGGCCAGACCTACGAGAAGTACGTCGAAGGGATGCTCTCCGGGCTGAAACTCATGCGGCGCTTGCGCATCCGCTAACCTCGTCGGTGTGCTGCGGCGCGGCCAGCACACAGGCGATGCTCAGCACGCACATCCCGATCAGCAGGCCGATCGCCGGCCAGACACTGCCGGTCGCCTGGAACAGCAGCGTCGACACCAACGGCGAGAGGCCGCCGAACAGCGCGCCCGCGAGCTGATAGGACAGCGAGATGCTGGTGTAGCGCGCCCGCGGGCGGAACATCTGCGACAGGATGGCGGCGATCGGGCTGTAGGTCGCCGTCATCGCCAGGCGCATCGCCACGAACGCCGCGATGATCAGTACCGCGTTCTTGGTCGAGAGCACCAGGAACTGTGGGGCCGCGAGCACGGCGACCCCGACCAGCCCGATGACGACCACCCGCACCCGGCCGAAGCGATCGCCGAGCCAGGCGGCGCCGAAGCTCACGGCAAGTTCCACGAAGGCCGCGATGGTGAGCGCGTTGAGCACCAGCGATTCGGAGACGCCGACGGCCGGATCGGTCGCGTACGCCGTCGCGAAGGTGGTGACGAGGTAGTAACCGCCGACCGCGACGGGCAGCACGCAGATGCCCAGCAGGATCGGCTTCCAGTTGGTCCGCACCGCGTACAGGATCGGCACGCCGGTTTCTTCGACGGTTTCCTCGAAGACCGGTGACTCCTCGACCTTCAGCCGCACGAGCAGACCGACACCGATGAGCAACGCGGACGCGAAGAAGGGGATCCGCCAGCCCCAGGTGGAGAGCCATTCCGTGCCGCCGGTGCTCAGCAGGCTGAACAGACCGGTGGCCAGCAACGCGCCCGCGGGGTTGCCCGCCTGCGCGAACGCGCCGTAGAACGTCTTCTTGTCCGGGGGCGCGTGTTCAACGGCCATGAGCACGGCGCCGCCCCACTCGCCGCCGACGGCGAGCCCTTGGATGAACCTGAGCACCACGAGCAGAATCGGCGCCCACGTGCCGATCTGGCCGTAGCCGGGCAGGCAGCCGACCAGGAAGGTCGCCACGCCCATCATGGTCAACGTGACCACGAGCGCGGTCTTGCGGCCGACCCGGTCACCGACGTGCCCGAACACGATGCCGCCGAGCGGCCGCGCGAAGAACCCGACGGCGTACGTCGCGAAGGCCGCCGCGACGCCGGTCAGCCGGTCGCCGGTCGCGGGGAAGAACACGGTTCCGAAGACGAGGCTCGCGGCCGTGGCGTAGATGTAGAAGTCGTACCACTCGATCGTGGTGCCGACGAAGGCCGCGAGCCCGGCCCGGCGGGCTCGACGGAGCGACTGGGTGTCGGTTCGGACGGTCATCGGGCCACCTCGCCGTCGATCCAGGTTTCCAGCACACCGATGCCCGCGATCCGGTCCGGGTCGCAGCTGAGGGGATTCTCGCCGAGCAGCACGAAATCGGCGCGTTTTCCGGGGGTGATCGAGCCGAGGTCGCGCTCACGGCCGAGCACCCGGGCGCCGGCGATCGTATGCGCGGCGACGGCCGAGCGGACGTCGATCAGCAGGTCGTCCCCGCCGAGCCGGTGGCCGCGCCGGGTCGTCCTGGTCACCGCGGTCTGGATGGCTTCGAGCGGATTCGGGTCCGCGACCGGGGCGTCCGAGCTCAACGTGACCGGCACGCCCGCGGCCTGGAACTCGCCGAGGGGATTGAACCGCTCGCCGGGGGTACCGACGGCGTCGGTGACGCCTTCGCCCCAGTTGTAGTAGTGCTGCGGCTGGTTGACCGGATGGACCCCGAGCGCGGCCATCCGCTTGATCTGTTCCGAGGATGGCAGCCCGCAATGCTCGACGCGGTGTCGGGCGTCGGGCCGGGGATTCCGCTGCTGCGCGTCCTCGATGGCGTCGAGCACCATCGCGATCGCATCCGGGGACTGGGCGTGGGTCGCGGTCTGGAGCCCGGCCTCGTGAGCCTTGTCGATGAGCGCGGAGTAGTCCTTCGGGTCGTGGTAGAGCTGCCCCGTGCGGCACGGATCGCCGACGTAGCCGTCCGGGAAGTACGCGGTCCACCCGCCGAGCGTGCCGTCGGCGTAGAACTTGATCCCCGCGAAAGCGAGGCGAGTGGTGCCGAAAGCGCCGTGCAGTCCCATTTCCAGGGCCTGGTCGAGCAGATGGGACAGCAGGTACATGTGGACGCGTGTCTTGAGCTGCCCGGCCTCGTCCAGCCGCAGGTACATGTCGAACTCGCGGCGCGTGACCTGGGCGTCGCCGATCGCGGTCACCCCGGCGGCGAGGAACTTCTCCTGCGCCGCGGCCAGCTGCCGCGCGTGCTCCTCCGGCTCGTCCTCGAGGTGGAAGTTCGGCCCGTGCCGCCCGACCTTGACCCCGGTGACCCCGGTGAGGATGTTGCACGCGGCGTCCGACAGCTCCCCGGTGAGTTCGCCGTGCTCGTCACGGAAGAACACCCCGCCGTCGGGATCCGGGGTGTCCCGGGTGACGCCGTTGCGCCGCAACGTGAAACTGTTCACCACGCCGCCGTGCCCGCTGGCGTTCATGAGGTAGACCTCGCGATCGACGGCGACCGCGTCGAGTTCTTCCTTGCGGGGATGACGTTTCTCGGCGAGGTTGCGGTGCTCGTAGCCGTAACCCCGGACGGGCCTGCCCGCCGGGGTGTTTTCGGCCGCCTCACGTAGCAGCGCGACGATGGCGGGAATGGACGAGGCCCGCTCGGGTCCGCAGTCGACCCAGGTCATCATCTGCCCGTACATCAAGGGATGCGCGTGCGGATCGACGAATCCCGGCAGGAGCGTGCCCGGCAGCCGCCGCACCTCCGGATCGGGACGGCCAAGGCTCGCCGCGCGGGCACGGCACTCGTCCAGCGAACCGACCGCGGCGATCTCCTCGCCGAACACGAGGACCGCTTCCGCACCCTCGGTGGCTTCGTCGACGGTTACCAGCTCGTCGGGATGCAGGATCGTCGCTCGCGCGTCGAGGACTGAACGATCGAGGGGCAACAGGCGCATCGGGCGGACTCCTGGGGTTTTCGACGATGAAGTGGGGCGAAGGTAAGCGACGAAAACCCCGAGCGCAATCAGATCGGTCGTGTACTGATGGTGTTCACGATCGATCTGCCCACGATCATGAACACAACGCGCTATCTCGGCTGTTCTAGAGCTGTTTGCGCCGGTGATATGGTGTGTCTCACCGTCGGAAATTCAGCAGAGGAGAAATCGTGTGGACGACGCGCTGGTCGCGGCTTTGCGCACGGACGGCCGGATGAGCGTCGCCGATCTGGCCAAGCGTGTCGGGGCTTCGAGGTCGGCCGTGTCGGCCCGGCTGGAGCAACTCAAGGCCGACGGCTCGCTGAACGTGGTCGCGGCGGTCCATCCCGAGTTCCTCGGCCTGACCGCGTACGCGCATCTCGCGATCCGCACTTCGGGCCGCTCGCGGGCGATGACGGACGCCATCGCGGCGCTGCCCGCCGCGGCGTTCGTCTCCGCGGTGAGCGGGGATCACCAGACCGTCGCCGAGCTGCGCCTGCCCGACTCGCCCGAGCTCTATCGCACGGTGGCCGACATCCGCGGCCTGCCGGAGGTGGAACAGGTCAACACCCTCGTCTACGTGGACGTGGTCAAGGGCCTGTTCATGCCGGGCCGCCCGCTGCCGCCCTGGTTACGGCTCGACGACCGCGATCTCGCGATCATGCTGCGGTTGCAGGCCGACGGGCGGGAAAGCTACGCGAGCATCGCCGAGCACGTCGGGCTGTCACCGTCGGCCACGCGCACCCGCGTGCGCTTCCTCGTCGAGCACGACGTCATCCGCATCGCGCCGGTGCTCAGCCGTGCCCGGCCGGACGCCGGCCTTGTCTGCGGGATCGGCCTGAACGTGCGGGGCGCCGGGGACGCGGTGACGGCGGCGCTCGCCGCTCGCGACGACACCGAGTTCCTCGCCAGGACCATCGGCCGGTTCGACGTCGTCGCCACCATCGCCGCGCGGTCCGCCCGTGCCCTCGACCGGGCGCTCGAAGAGATCAGCGGCAGGCCCGACGTCGTGACCGCGGAGACGTGGGTCCACCTCCGCATCGCCAAGGAACGCTACGAGTGGCCGCTGCCGACCGCGGAGGAGCTCGCTCGGCGCTAAGCGTTGTCCAGCAAGGCTTTCCGTATCTCGGTCTTGAGTACCTTGCCGATCTTGGACCGGGGGAGATCCGGCCAGACCAGGATCTCCTTCGGCGTCTTGATGCTGCCCAGCCGCTCCTTGACGGCGGCGCGGAGTTCTTGCGCCGCCGCCGTCCTCCCGGAGTGCAGCTGGACCACGGCGGTGATCTGCTCGCCCCATTTCTCGTGCGGCAGACCGATCACGGCGCATTCCTGCACCGCTTCGTGCGCCATGAGCGCCTGCTCGACCTCGGCCGAGTAGACGTTGAAGCCGCCGGTGATGATCATGTCCTTGGCGCGGTCGACGATGTAGAGGTAATGGTCCTCGTCGAGGTAGCCGATGTCGCCCGTGTGATGCCAGCCGTGCGCGCTCGCTTCCGCCGTCGCCTCCGGATTCTTGTAATAGCCGAGCATCACCAGCGAACCGCGGACGACGATCTCGCCGCGTTCGCCGGGCGGGAGCAACTCGCCCGTGTCGGACATGATCGCGACCCGGGTGAGCGGCGTGGGCCTGCCCGCCGACGTGAACCGTTCCAGGGCAAGCGATCCATCGGGGTGGACGTGCTCGGCGGGGGAGAGGGTGGAGACCATCATGGGGGCTTCGCTCTGCCCGAACAGCTGCCCGAAGACCGGGCCGATCCGGGTGATCGCCTCGGCGAGTTTGGCGGCCGACATCGGCGCGGCGCCGTACCAAAGGCATTGCAGTGACGACAGATCGGCGTCGTCGAGCGCCGGATTGTCGAGCAGCAGGTAGATCAGCGTCGGTGGCAGGAAGGTGTGCGTGATGCGGCGGCGTTCCACCAGCGCGAGGAACTCGCCGAGATCCGGCGAGGGCATGACGACGATCTCGCCGCCAAGGGTCATGACCGGGAAACAGAGCACGCCCGCCGCGTGTGTCAGCGGCGCCAGCGCCAGATAGCGCGGGCGCCCGGTGAACGGGTAACTCATCAGCGTGAGCGCCGACATCGTCTCCACGTTGGTACCGCTGAGCATCACCGCCTTGGGGTGTCCGGTGGTTCCGCCGGTGCCGACGAGCAGGACCATGTCGTCCGGCGGCGTTTCCTCCCAGGGCTCGGCGCTGTCGAGCCAGTCGGAAAACGGGACGGCGCCGGGCATCGAGCCGTCGAGACAGACCACCGTGGTCAGTTTCGGCAGCTCGGGAAGCATCCGGGAGACGAGCGGTGCGAAGGACTCCTGCACCAGAAGGCAGGTGCAGTCGAACAGGTCGAGCAGTTCCCTGTTCTCGGCGGCCTCGTTGCGCGGGTTGACCGGGCACCACACGGCACCGGCCCGGCTGATCCCGAAGACGCAGCCGAACGACAGGGGATCGTTCCCGGACAGGATCGCCACCTTGTCGCCCGGCCTGACGCCGGACCGGGCCAGCGCCCGCCCCACCTGCCACGACAGCTCCCGCACTTCGCCGTAGCTGAGGGAGGTGTCGCCCATGGTGAGGCAGGGTGCCGCCGGATCGAGTGAAGCGCCCTTGTCGAGGTAGTCGGTCAGTCGCACGCGCTCGTCCTTCCGGTCAGTCGTGGACGGTCAAGACCGGATTCGAAACCAGCCCGAAGCTTCGTAGCACGCCGAGCAGCTCGCGGTGGCCGAAAGCCTGGCACCCGGAGGCGAACCCCACGCGCTTCGGCGGCTGTTGCAGCAGGGAGTAGGCGCCGTAGGCCTGCATCAACCCGGTCTGCTTGTAGTTGCAGGTGCCGTGGATGACGCAGTGCGCGCGGCCCAACGGCCCCGAGGCGTGCACCGAATCCAGCGAGGTGTTGAGCCGCTGGTTCTCGCGCGGCGGCATCTCGTCGCGCACCGCGGCGGCCTGCTCCGCCAGCACGCGCATCTTCTCGTCCAGCGGCAGGTCTTTCACCTGTTCCAGCACGGCCGCGACGATCTGCGGCACCCCCTGCATGAGCGCGCGGTCGAAGACTCCGCCGACGGCCTTGACGTTGGCCACCCGGGCGTCGTTCTTGAACCACACCGGATGCGAGGTGCCGCCCCAGGGCAGGGCCAGCCCGGTTTCGTGATGACCGGGCACGGTGACGTCCTGGAGACCGCCGTCGGCGGGCCAGGGCCGGTACTCGTTCTGTTCGAGGTAGTACGCGGCGGACAGCGCGGCGTTGACCAGGATGGTCTTCGTCGAAGCGACCGTGGGATAACCCTTCCAGAACACCAGGATGTCCAAAGTGTCCAGTCCGGGTGTCTCCAGGCAGAGGTTCGCCGCGATCTCGCCGGTGGTGTACATCTGCGCGATGCCGGGGGAGAGCAGCAGGCCTTTCTCGGCCATCCGCGCGCCGTAGCGCTCTTCGGCGGCGATCAGCCAGTCCTGTTCGCCGGTGGTGTCGAGGTAGTGCGTTCCGGTGCGCAGGCAGGCTTCGACGACTTCGTGGCCGTACTCGCTGAACGGGCCGACGGTGTTGCACACGACCTTGGCGTCGCGGAAGAGTTCGGTGAGCGCTTCGACGTCGTGTGAGACCTCGACGACCTCGTGGTCGATGGTGTCGAGGCCGGGCACGTGGTCGATCGCCTCTTGGATACGGGCCTTGTCCCGACCGGCGGCGACGAACGGGACGTTGTACTCGCGCAGGTATTCACAGATCAGCCGTCCGGTGTAGCCGGAGGCACCGTAGACCACGACGGGCTTGGGGCTGCTCATGGTGTTTCCTTTCGGGTTCGTGCTGGTCACATGCCCATTCCGCCGTCGACAGGGAGCCCGGCGCCGGTGATGAAGCGGGCGGCGTCGGAGGCGAGGAACACGACGGCGTCGGCCATGTCGGAGACCTCGCCGAGCCGTCCGGCCGGGGTCTGCCCGATGACGGCGCCGATGGCCTCTTCGACGCTGGGGAACAGGCCGACCTCGACGACGTCCCGCGCGAGCTGATTGCCCATCTGGGTGGGCACGAGGCCGGGGTAGACGCAGTTGACGCGTACGCCGTAGCCGAGCTTCCCGGCCTCCATCGCGGCGACCCTGGTGAGCCGGTCGACGGCCGACTTCGTCGCCGAATAGCCCGCGATCCCGGGGAAGGCGATGGTCGCGGCGACCGAGGCGATGTTCACGACGGCGCCGCCGGTGCCCGCGGGGCCGCCGGGCCGCATCGCGCGGAAGGCGTGCTTCACGCCGAGGGCCGTGCCGAGCACGTTGACGTCGAGCATCTTGCGCACGTCGGCGGGGTCGAGGTCGGCGACGAGCCCGGTGATCTCGACCCCGGCGTTGTTCACCACGATGTCCAGGCCGCCGAGTTCGCCGATGACCGTGGCGACGGCCTGCTCCCAGCTCTGTTCGTCGGTGACGTCGAGCCGGACGAAGCCCGCGTTGGCGCCTTTCTGTTTGATCTGGTCGGCGGTGGCGCGCCCGAGATCCTCCTGGACGTCGCCGATGACCACCGAGGCGCCCGCCAGCGCCAGCGCTTCGGCCATTCCGGCGCCCAGGCCCTGCGCGCCGCCCGTGACCAGGGCTTTCCGGCCCGAAAGGTCGTACGAACCCATGGACTTCTCCTCCTTGAGACGGTCCGCCGTTGCGGTGTGGGTCACATCCTGAGCCCGTTTTGGACAGTCGTCAAGATTTTCTTGGACAGCCGTCAAGAATTCGGCGACGCTAGACTGTGGGACCCGCGGCAGGCGCGGGCTCCCGGACCGGACAGGAACTCGTGGTGACCGAGACGAGCGAGCGGATCGCACGCCGGAGCGTGGACAAGTTCGCCCAGCGGCGGGCGGAACTGGCGGAGTCCGCGCTGCAGGCGTTGTCCGAGCTGGGGTACGCGAGGACGAGCCTCCGTGAGATCGCGCAGAAGTCGAACTTCTCGCACGGGGTCCTGCATTACTACTTCACCGACAAGGTGGAATTGCTGACCTACGCGGTCCGCAAGTTCGAGGAAGTGTGCGTGACCCGCTACGACGAGGCCGTGGCCGTGGCGCGTACGGCCGAGGACCTGGAGCGGGGCTTCGGTGCCGCGATGGCGGACACGCTGCGGGCGGACGCCGTGATGCACCGGCTGTGGTACGACCTGCGGAACCAGAGCCTGTTCGAGGCCGCGTTCCGCGCCGACGTGCTCGAGATCGACGCTCAGCGGCAGGCGATGATCTGGCGGGTCGTGGAGCGCTATGCCGAACTCGCCGAGGCGTCGCCGGTCGTGACGCGGCCAGTCGCCTATGCCGCTTTCGACGGCTTGTTCCAGCAGGCGCTGCTGCGCCATCTCGCCGGTGAGGAGAGCGGTCTCGCCGAGGATGCCGGATCGTTGCTCAGGCAGCTGGTCTCGTAGTCCGTTCGATGGGCTCCTGACCGCGGAGCCCGTCGAACGGCTTCTTCTAGTCAGTGGCGTCGATCGCCGCGCCGTCGTAGAGGAGGGTTCCGGCGCTGTCGTAGACCCGGACCTTGACCTTCGTCATTTCCGTTCGTGAGTCGGCCAGCAGCCGCTCGAACTCCGCACGGCCTTCCGGTGAATCGGCTTCATGGGCTTCCAGTCTTTCCCGCGCGTGGCGCAGGCTGACCATGTCCACCGCAATCTCGGCGGCGAAGGTGCCGTCGACGATGTCGGCTTCGGCGACTGTGCCGTCGTTCGCTCGCAACTCCAGCCTGGCCGCTTCGGGGGCGAGGCGTCCCATCAGGCAGGCGGGCCGGCCGTTGTAGGCGGCCATCCATCGCCATACCGAGTACGGGCGATGGGTGAAATCCGGTTCTCGGCCTTCGAGGTGCGGGTTCAGCCACGTTCCGCTGCCGTTTTCGAGATTGCAGATCCCGGTGGATCCGTCGTCGTTGTGGGCGAGGAGCGCTCCGCGTTCGGCCGTGGCGCCGATCCTGGCGCCTGGATGCCATCCCTGGGCGGACGGCAGTTGGTCGGTCGAGCCTCGTGCTGTTTTCTCTTCGATGGTCGTGGCGAGGGCTGATTCGAGCTGTGCTGCCGGTGAAGTCACTGCGTGCTGTTCTCCTTCTTGCCGGACCGTTCGGTTCACTCTCGCTTCGGTTCTTGCCGGGCGCATCGGGGAGATTCCCTGAGCTCCGGTGATAGGTGTCGCAGGGGTTGCCAGGGTTGAGAGTAAGCGCTTACTCGACGTACTGGTCATCGCGGTCGGGTCGTGAGTGGCGTAGCCCTGATCGGCGCCGTGCTTCGGTCACCCGGGCGCAAGGAGCGCCGTAGTCGAATCACCCTTACCGAGATCCGCTCCGACAACCTCGCCGTAACATCCGGCACCACGTCTGACCCGAGGAGTCCGCCAGCCACGCCGGCGACTCGCCCCTCGCCATGCCTCCAGCCGGCCGCGCTCACCGGCTCCTGGTTGAGCTTGGCCGCGGGCCGGTCCGTGAAGGCCTCCTTGCCTACCCTGAGGGTTGGTAAGGAGGCCTTCACTACCTTTGTGCCCGCCACGCTCGTCCCACGCGCAGCAGCGGTCACATCGGTCTCGTGAGTGCGAGTATCGTTCGCTCGGTGTCCCCGATGCGGCATTGAGGACATAGGACAGGCCATCAGACTGGCCACTCGACGGGACGATCTGAGACCCGCCAACGCGGCTCCCGCGATGCCCGGCTGCGGCAACTGCGCAATCCCTGACCGCCGAACGTCAATTCCGAGCATGGGAAACCTCGTGACCCGCCCGTAGTTTCGGCGCTGTGCCCGATATCGAACCCTTCACCATCCGCGTGCCCGATCGCGAGCTGGCCGATCTCCACGCTCGCCTGGCCCGGGTGCGCCTTCCCGAAGCCGAGACGGCTTCCGACGCCACCCAGGGGATCGAGCTGGCCCGGTTGACGGCGTTGCTCCGGGCGTGGCGGGAACACGACTGGCGGGCAAGGGAGATCCGGTGGAACACGATTCCCCACTACCGGACCCGGATCGACGGTCTGGACATCGGGTTCTGGCATGTCCGTTCGCCCGAGCGCACGGCACTCCCGCTGATCCTGACCCACGGCTGGCCGGGTTCGATCCTAGAATTCGAAAAGGTGATCAGGCCGCTCAGTGATCCGGTTGCCCACGGCGGTTCCGCGAGCGACGCCTTCGACGTGGTCGTGCCTTCGTTGCCGGGCTTCGGTTTCAGCGAACGGCCCAGCGAGCGCGGCTGGCACCCTGGCCGGACCGCCCGGGCTTGGACCACCCTGATGACCGCGCTCGGCTATCGGCGGTTCGGGGCCCACGGCGGGGATTGGGGCGCCGTCGTCAGCACGGAACTGGCGCGCCGGGTTCCCGAACGGGTCGCGGGCCTGCATCTGACGATGCCTTCGGCGTCGCCGTTGCCGGAGGACCGGGCGGCGCCGAGCGCACCCGAACGACGCATGCTGGATCGGCGTGATCTGCACCTGTCCGACGGATACGGCTTCGGAATGCTCATGGGCACGCGCCCGCAGACGCTCGGCTACTCCCTGCTCGATTCGCCGTCGGGGCTCGCCGCGTGGCTCGGCGAGAAGTTCGCCGCCTACGCCGACGACCGGCCGGAATACGGCGGCGGGGTGAGCTTGGCGGAGCAGGTCGACAACATCGCGCTGTACTGGCTGACCGGCACCGGTGCTTCGAGCGCTCGCTGGTACTGGGAGGCGATGCGGTGGGTGCCGCGCAGCGCGGAGGAGGAGAACGCGCGGCCGGTGACCGTGCCCACCGCCGTGTCGCTCTTCCCCGCCGACCCGTGGCCGACCGCGCGACGCTGGGCGGAGCGCCGCTACCGGAACCTGCACCGGTGGACCGAACTCGACCGCGGCGGGCACTTCCCGGGACTGGAACAGCCGGACCTGCTGGTCTCCGAGATCAGGGAAGCATTTCGGGATCTCCCGGTAAACGGTTAAAAATCCCCGACGTTCGGAGGGATACATCGGGAGCGGGTGCTCCTACCGTCGGAAGCCGACCGAAACCCGGTGAGGAGCACCTCTATGAAACTCGTGCGCATGATGGGGCTGGCCGTGGTGACGGCCTCCGCGTTGGTGTTTTCGATGACGGCGGCGTCCGCGCACGATCCCGAGACGGCGGAGGGGCAGGCCGCGGCCCGGACCTTCCTCGCCGACCATGTCCCGGCGGAACGGCACGCCGTCACCGGCACCGCGGCGGGTGTCCCGTGCGTCAACGGCATGGCCGACAAATACCCGTGCAAGAACGTCGACCTGCTCAGCGTGCTTCCGTTGTCCGGCCTCGGCGGCGGGAACGGCAACGACATCTGGGGCTGGACAGACCCGTCGTCCGGCAAGGAATACGCGATCGTCGGGCGGACCAACGGCACCGCGTTCGTCGACCTGAGCGTCCCGACCTCGCCGAAGTTCCTCGGCAACCTGCCCTCGAACGGCGGCAGCAGCTCGTGGCGGGACATGAAGGTGTACAAGAACCACGCGTTCATCGTGGCCGACTTCATCACCGGGCACGGGATGCAGGTGTTCGACCTGACCAGGCTGCGCACCGTCACCACACCGCAGACCTTCACCGCCGACGCGCTGTACCGGGAATTCGGTCCCGCGCACAACATCGCGATCAACGAGGAGACCGGTTTCGCCTACGCGATCGGCTCCAACACGTGCAGCGGCGGACCGCATATGGTCAACATCCAGAACCCGAAGGCGCCGGCCAAGGCGGGCTGCGTGTCGCAGGACGGCTACACCCACGACACGCAGTGCGTCGTCTACCGCGGACCGGACACGGCGTACAGCGGCAGGGAGATCTGCTTCAACGCCAACGAGGACACGCTGACCATCGTCGACGTCACCGACAAGGCCAGGCCGGTCCAGATCTCGCGCAAGGGCTACTCGGGCGCGCAGTACTCGCACCAGGGCTGGCTGACCGGCGACCAGCGCTACTTCCTGCTCGACGACGAACTGGACGAGTCGCGCGGCACCGACAAGCGCACCAAGACCTATGTCTGGGACCTGGCCAAGCTGTCCGCCCCCGTGCACACCGGCGTCTACAGTTCGCCCGCCACCGCGATCGACCACAACCAGTACATCAAGGGTCAGTACTCCTACCAGGCGAACTACCAGGCCGGTCTGCGCATCCTGGACGTCAGCGGCGTCGCTTCGGCACGGCTGTCCGAGGTCGGCTATTTCGACATCTACCCGGCGGGCAACGCGGCGAGCTTCAACGGCGCGTGGAGCAACTACCCGTACTTCTCCAGCGGCATCGTCATCGTCAACGGCATCGAACAGGGCCTGGTCGTGGTGAAGCCGAACCTCGGCGGCAAGTGACCGGAGGGCAGGCGTGCGCAAGCCCCGGTTCACGGATTGGTTGTTCCTCGCGCTGGCTCTGGTGATCGGCGCGGCCGCGGTGTCCGTCGCGCTCCGGCCGACACCCGGCTCCGCGCACTCTGCCCACCGACAGCCCGTCGTGACGGCGGATCTGCTTCCCGCCGCGCACAGCGACGGGCTGTCGGAGGCGGAAAGCGGATACCGGTTCGAGAGGGTGACGACGCCCACCGTCCGGGGCCCCGAGGTACCGGTCGCGTTCCGGATCATTGGGCCCGATGGGCGGCCGGTCACCCGTTTCCTGGACAACCAGACCAAACAGATGCACTTCTTCGCCGTGCGCGACGACATGAACGTCTTCCAGCACGTGCATCCCACGCTGGACGGGGACACCTGGCGCACGAGCCTCGCGCTGGCCGACGGCGGCGCCTACCGGATGTTCGCCGAGTTCGTCCCTCTCGATACGAAGGATCCGAAGCATCCGGTGGTGCTCGGTGTCCCGTTCACCGTGCCGGGCGACACCACCTTCGTTCCGGTGCCCGCTCCGGCGGGCGACACCGTGACGTCCACGGGATACCGCGTGGCGCGTGTGGACGCGGAGGCCCGGATCCCGGCGATGCGGGCGCAGGTCCTCCGCTTCGCCATCCGCGACCCCGACGGCGCGCTCGTCACCGCGGTCGACCCGCACCTGGGCGCCAACGGCCATATGACCGGATTTCACACCATGCTGTTGTCGGCCACGCATCTGCATCCGGTGCAGCCGCTCGGCGCGGCGCTCGCCGACGGCGAGCTGACCTTCCACTCGCTGTTCTCGGAACGCGGGGAATATCGGCTGTTCCTCGAATTCTCCCACGGCGGGCGGGTGCACACGGCGGCCATCACGGTCGCGGTGGACTGACCGGAACGACCTCCGCGATCTTCGGCGCCGGGCCATCCGGAGACCACACCCGCGGAATGATCCGAAGTACCCGTCGGAAGGACATCGGTGGCGCCAGATCGTCGATCAACGACGTTCTGTGAGGATGATGCGGGCTAGGTCGGTCCGGGTGATTTTCCGACCGGATCTACGACTTCTCGGTCAGCGCTTCCGCGGTCAGGCTGAGATGCCGGGTCAGTGCCTCGGCCGCCGCGTCGGCGTCGCGGGCCAGCGCCGTTTCCTCCAGCAGACGATGTTCGGCGAGATGATCGCGGCCGGGGGAGCGCTGCGCGGCCCAACGGCGGGCGAGTTCGCTCGCGGTCCACATCCGGTCGAAGGTCTCCAGCAGGACGGGGTTCCCGCAGCCGTCCAGCAAGGTCCGGTGGAAGACGCGATGGGCATCGGACCAGGCGCCGCTGAAGTGTTCGCCTTCTTCGGGGTCGAACGGCGGCGTGCGGCTCAGCCGGTGGTGGGCGGCGCGGACGCGGGCCTCCCAGTCGAGGTCACCGCGTTCGACGGAGAGGCGCAGCACGAGCGGTTCGATGGTCCGGCGGGCCTCGGTGATCTCCTGCCAACGGCGGTCGGAGAAGGCCGGGACGGCGAAACCGCGGTTGGGAAGCCGGTCGGCGAGACCGTCGCCGACCACGCGCACGAGGGCCTCGCGGACGACCGCCAGGCTCACGCCGTGTTCCTTGGCGAGGTCCTGCGGTTTGAGCGGGGCGCCGGGGGCGTGGTCGCCGCGCATGATCGCGTCCCGCAGGCGGGTGTACACCTGCTCGGAGAGCATCTGCTTGTCCGGTGAAGCCATCCGGGTAGCATAGACGAACCGAAAGATAATCGATTATCTGTGTTATGGTCGATTTATGATCACTGCCAACGATCCCTTCGCCCGGCTGCCTGAAGTGGCCTCGTTCGCCGTCACCAGTACTTCTGTCGCCGACGGCGCCGCCTGGTCGCCCGGTCAGCTGGCCGGTAAGGACGTCTCGCCGCAGCTGAGCTGGAGCGGCGCCCCGCGCGGCACGAAGAGCTATGCCGTCACCGTCTACGACCCCGACGCCCCGACGGGTTCCGGTTTCTGGCACTGGGCGGTCTCCGACATCCCCGCGACCGTCACCGAACTGCCGGAAGGCGCCGGCGACGACGGCGGCTCCGGGCTTCCCGAAGGCGCTTTTCAGGTCCCAAACGACGCCCGCGTGGCCCGTTTTCTCGGTGCCGCGCCGCCTGCCGGGCACGGCGTGCACCGTTACTACGTCGTGGTGCACGCCCTCGACGTCGAGACGCTCGGCGTCCCGGCCGACTGCACGCCGGCCTTTCTCGGATTCACCATCGCCCAGCACGTACTCGGACGCGCGGTCCTGGTCGCCACGGCGGAAACCCCTGGCCCCGAACGCATTGAGGTCTCCCGGCTCATCCCTGCTCCCGCCGAGGCCGTGTTCGCGGTCTTGAGTGACCCGAAGGGCCACGTCGACATCGACGCGTCCGGAATGCTCCTCGACGCGGAAGGGGATCCGGTCGAGCAGGCGGGTGACCGGTTCGTCGTGCACATGGACCGGGAAGCGCTCGGGGACGTGCCTTTGGGCAAGTACGACGTCGAAGTCGTCATCACGACCCTCGTTCCGGACGAGGAGATCGCCTGGACCGTCGAAGGCCGGGTCCGGCCGCATGCCCGGCATGTCTACGGCTACCGGCTGGAGCCCGCCGAGGGCGGCACGCTCGTGACGTCCTACTACGACTGGTCGGAGGTCGGTGCGGAGTGGAGGGAGCGCATCACGTTCCCCGTGGTTCCCGAGTCCGCGCTCAGGGCCACGCTGGGGATTCTCGAGCGGACCGTGCGGCGTCGAGCCGTTTCGCCCGCGCGCGGGCAGTGAACACGGCAGAATGCCTCCGTGCGGAACATCCTCATAGCGGTCGCCCTCGTCCTGCTCGGTGTCACCGGATGCCAGGGCGGGGTTTCCGGCCAGGCCGAGCCCGAAGGCGACAGTTTCGCGATCAAGGACGGGTCGCGGCTGCGGTTCCGCCCGGTCCTCGCGGAGGTGCCACCTGGTCCGGCCGCGGGCGCGGCGACCAACCGCCAGAGCACCGATCCCGCGGAGCAGCAGGCCGCCGCGGCGGCACTGGATTGCTCGGAGGGAACGGATCCGCTCGACGGCCGCGATGATCCGGCGCTCCCACTGGTCAGTTGTGACCGCGTGCAGGGCACCAAATACCTGCTCGGCCCGGCCTTCCTCACCGGGGCCGACCTCAGCCGGGCGAACGCTCGGCTCGATTCGCGGTCGGGTGGCCCGCTCGTCGGACTCAGCTTCACCGACGCGGGCGCGCGGACGTGGGCCGACTGGACCGCGGCGAACGTCGGCAAGCAGGTCGCGATGGTGCTGAAGAGCCGGGTGCTGACCGCGCCGATGATCCAGTCCGCCATCACCGGCGGGGAAACCCAGATCACCGGCAAGTTCACCATGTCCGATGCCCGTCAGCTGGCGCGGGACATCGCCGGCGCCTGAGCCTGGCGGTGCGGGTGGTCGGACCGAACGGCCGGTTTCGCGTGACTGGAGGGACGACACGCGCGCGGCCCGGGTGTCGCCGCGAGTTGGCCGCCTGATCACGCGTGTCGTCCCTCCAATCACGTGTGTCGTCCCTCCAGACACGCGAAATCGCCACTCGCGCACCGGTGGCTCAAGAGCCCGCGGCAGTCCCCGGGCCAGCGCGGAATACGATCACCGGGCCCGACGTTTGAGCGTTCAACTACTTGAGGAGTTGGACATGGGTTACGAGATCCTGGGCATCCCGCAAGCGCCGACCTTCGGCCTGGACACGTTCGGCGACGTCGAGAACGGCGCCGACGGCCAGCCGGTGAGCCAGGCCGAAGCCATCCGCCAGGTCGTGGCCGAGGGCGTCCTCGCCGACCAGGTGGGCGTGGACTACTTCGGCGTCGGCGAGCATCACCGCGCCGAGATGGCGGTGTCCTCACCGGACGTCGTGCTGGCCGCGATCGCGGGGCAGACCGAACGGATCCGGCTGGGCACGGCCGTCACGGTGCTCAGTTCGGACGACCCGGTGCGCGTGTACGAGCGGTTCGCCACGTTGGACGCCGTTTCCCGGGGGCGCGCCGAGGTCACGCTCGGCCGGGGTTCGTTCACCGAGTCGTTCCCGCTGTTCGGCTACTCACTGGAGGACTACGAAGCGCTCTTCGCCGAGAAGCTCGACCTGTTCACGCATCTGCAAGGGGAGAAGCCGGTCGACTGGTCCGGGACCGTCCGCCCGGCCTTGGAAGGCGCGCAGGCCTTCCCGGTCACCGAATCGGGCAGTCTGCCCGCGTGGGTCGGGGTCGGCGGCACCCCGCAGTCGGTGGTCCGCGCGGCCGCGTACGGCCTGCCGCTGGTGATGGCCGTGATCGGCGGGTCGCCGGAGCGGTTCGCCCCGCTCGCGGACCTGTACCGGCGCGCGGTGAAGGAGGCGGGCCACCAGGAGCTGCCGATCTCGATGCACAGTCCTGGCCACGTCGCCGAGACCGACGAACTCGCCGTCGCCCAGCACTTCTCGCATCACCAGGCCGCTTTCGCCAAGATCGGCGCCGAACGAGGCTGGGGCCCGATGTCCAGGGCCGACTACGACGCCATGGCCGGACCGCGCGGCGCGCTGTTCGTCGGCTCTCCCGAGACCGTCGCGCAGAAGATCGCCTGGGCGGTGCGGACCCTCGGCCTGTCGCGATTCCAGCTCAAATACAGCGTCGGCGCGCTTCCGCACCAGCAGCGCCTGAACTCGATCCGGCTTTACGGCGAGCAGGTCGTCCCGCGCGTGAAGGAGTTGCTCAGCTAGCCTCGAAGGCGTGGTGTTCGATTCCGAGCGATTCGACCTTCAGCCGTACACCGGTTTCGACATGTCCCGCTATGTCCGGCGGACGTATTGCAGCTGGGAGGATTCCGGCTGGGAATCGCTGCTCGTCCAGAGATTCGACCACGTTCCCGTCGCCGAGGAAATGCGGCTGCCCGGCGTCGCGGATCTGCATCTGGTCCTGCCGCTTTCGGGGCGGGCGGTGATGGAGACCCGCGGCGAAGGCCGGTGGAACCGGCACCAGTGGGGGCCGGGACGGCTCGAACTCGCCGTTCCCGGCATGCCGCTGCAGCGTCGCTACCGCGGTGACGAAACAATGCGAAGCCTGCAGGTGCACATCCCGGGCACCACGGTGGAGTCGGTGGCCGCGAGGCTGGGTGGCCGCGCGGTGGACCACGAGGCGATGGCGGCCTCCGTGGCCGGGGGAGATCCGCTGCTCGACGAGCTGGTCCGCGCGGTCGGAAACGCCAGGGAGCAGGACGATCTCTACGCCGAATCCGCGGCCGCCTTCCTCACCGTGCATCTGCTCACCCGCCACGCGCGGAAGCCGGAGCCGCCGAACGCGGGACGGGAGGACGACCGGGTCCGCGCCGCGGTGGCGATGATGCGCGGCCGGCTGGCCGAACCGCTCACCGTCGCCGAAATCGCCGGGGAAGTACATTTGAGCGTCTACCACTTCATCCGGGTCTTCAAGGAAAAGACCGGCCAGACCCCGCACCGTTTTCTCGGCGGGCTGCGGATGGAGGAAGCGCGAAGGCTGCTGCGCGACACCGATCTCCCGATCGCCGCTATCGCCGGCAGATGCGGGTTCGCCACTCCTGGCGCCTTGTCGGCCGCTTTCCTGAAGCACACCGGATCGCGTCCGTCGGAGTACCGCAATTCCTGATCGTCGCCGCGCAATCCGGCGCATGGTGACCCCGTCCGCCCGTTCCTAGGGTGAGGCGTGTGAGTAGTTCTGGAATGCAGTCGTACGACGTCACCGCCGAATCGCCGGCGCCACCCGCCGCGGTATGGGCACTGTTGCTGGACGCCCGCAGCTGGCCGGTCTGGTCACGGGTGGGTTCCCTGGAAGTCGCCGCGTCGCAAGGACTTTCCGCCGACGGACGCGACGGCGTCGGCGCGGTGCGTGCCTTCCGCACCGGCAAGACGGTCACCAGGGAGCGGATCACCGCCCTCGACCCCGAACGGCGGTTCGCCTACGAGGGCGTGGACGTCCCGGTGATGGTCGATTACCAGGCCTCGGTCGATCTGTGCGAAACACCCGGCGGCGGAACCCGGATCCGCTGGCACGGAACGTATCGCGTCGGCAAGGGCAACGCGTGGATCTTCCGTTGGTACCTTCGCCGCTTCATGCGCGACATGGCGACCGGGCTCGCCGATCACGCCGGCGGCCCGGCCAAGAGGCCATGACGAGGAATCAGTGCCGATGAGCGGCTTCGCGGTGGAAGCCCGCGATCATCGCTTCGGTGCTCGGCGGGTTGAAGGGCTGCCCGAGGGTGCGCATGAGTGAGTTCACGCTGGGGCGGTACATCCCGGTCTTGCAGTAGCGGGATCCCTCGAAGACACCGACCGTGCCGCCGTCGGGGGAGGGCTTGCCGAGCCAGGTGTACCACTTGGCCCGGCGGTCCTTCATCTGCTGGGCCGTGAGCGCGGAAGCGTTGGGCTCCCGGGGTTCGCGGGCGTCGCAGGTGCCGTAGTCGTATTCGTCGGCGAGCTCGCCGATGGAGTGCCCGAGTTCGTGGGCGACGATCTGGCTGGCCTGGATGTTGCCGCCCGAAGAGGTCGCGACCCCGCCACCGGCGCCGCCGTACTTCGTCGTGTTCGCCAGCATGATGACCTGATCGACGTCCGGCGCGGCCGCGGCGTACTGGTTCGCCTTGGTTTCGTTGACACACAACAGCCGTTCGATCCCACCGCACCAGAAGTACGAGCCCAGCGCGGTGTTGCGCCGTATGCCCTGGGTCGGGTCGTTGGTGATACCGGACTGCGGTGACACCACGTCGACCTGCCAGAGGTTGAACTGCTTGCGGTAGCTCTTGTACGGCTCGATGGCGAACAGCGCCGCGATGCTGGAGCGGACGTGCTGCGAGTACGTGCCCAGCTGGGTCGAGGTGTAGCCGTCACCGACGAAGACCAGGTCGAAGGTGGTCTCACTCGGGCCGTTGGTTTCGATCGGGGTCACCGCGGCGGCGCTCGTGATCTGCTGAGGCGCGGCGGTTCGGTCCGAAGCGGGCCGGGTGACGTCCACCCGGGTGATGGTCCCTCCTGGTTCGAAGGCTTCCATCGACGTCGTGAATCCGGGCGCCGCCGACGCCGTCGCGGGAACGAGCCCGGCGACGAGGGTGGCGGTCAGCGCGACCATCAGGCAGGCGCGTCGCATGCGTACTCCTTGCGGGGACGAGGGGGAGTACGAAAAACGATCCCGACTTTCGACGGCTTCCGGCACATCCCAAGTGGCCATAAGGTCCGCGTGATGGACGTCGAGTTACGTCACCTGCGAGTGGTGTGCGCCGTCGCCGACGCGGGCAGCATCACGCGCGCGGCGATCGGGATCGGGAGCACCCAGCCCGCGTTGACCGCCGCCGTTCAGCGGATCGAGCGCGCGTTCGGGGGAATCTTGTTCGTCCGAGGGCGGGACGGGGTATTCCCGACGGCGTTCGGTGAATGCGTGCTCGTCCGGGCCCGCGCCGTCCTCGCCGCGGCGGACACGATGCACCGGGACGCGGCGCGTTTCCTGGCGGAAGGCGAGAAGCGCCCTGTCGCGCTGGGTGGGATCGGCGGTTCGATGGTCGTCGAGCTGGCGGACCGGCTCGGCGATTCCGGCCGGGGGCAAGCGGTTTCGGTGACCACCGAGTTCTCGCCGTTGCGGTTGCTGGATCTCGTGGCAGGCGGGCAACTCGACGCCGCCGTGGTCGCCGACTATCCCGGGCACAGCCTGCCGCCGGCCCCTGGGGTGGCGTCGCGGCCCTTGGCCACGCAACCGGTGTTCGTGGCGATCGCCGCGGACCATCCGGCCGCCTGCCGCGCCGAGATCGACCTCGCCGACCTGGCCGCGGAGCGGTGGGTGCTCGGGCCCTCCGACGGTGCCGGCTGGCCGGAGTGCTTCGAGGAAGCCTGTGCCCGGGCGGGATTCCGGCCGCAGGTGGCGCACCGGAGCACCGAGCTGCGGCCTCTGCAACGCCTGATCGCCGCCGGCCGGGCGATTTCCCCCTGCCAGGTCACCTTTCCCGCCTCACCCGGGATCGCGATCCGGCCCCTGGCGGGGGATCCGTTGTGGATGCGGTATCTGATCGCCTGGAGTGCGGAAGGTGCCTTCGGCGCGGACAGCGACGTCTTGATCGTCGCGGCCGAGGCGGCCTACCGGTCCGACACCGAAAGCAGCCATCCCTATCGCCACTGGCTCGCCCGCCGCGGTGAACCGGCCGGCGGGCGGCGTGCCATCGGGTGACACCTGGTCAGGGAATTCCCCTTGTCGCGCAGGGGTCTTAGCCTCGGATCACCTCATCGACGAAGGGTAAGAAATTGCGTCTGCGCGCCCTGCTGGCCGCTGCTGTCCTGACCATCACCACCGCTCCGGCCGCGTTCGCCGCGCCGGACGTCGCCCACGGCACCGATGTCCCACCAGGGCAGTTCGGGTTCGTCGCGAAGATCGCGATGACGAAGATCCCCCGCCCGGACGGCTCGACCTACAGCAGTTACTGCACGGGTGCGCTGGTCGCGCCCGGCTGGGTCGCCACCACGGGGCACTGCTTCCACGACGCGCACCGCAAGCGCGTCGCGGGCAAGGTGCCGTATCCGACGACGGTGACGTTGGGCCTCGTCGACGAGGCGATCGAATCAGGCGTGGCCCGCAAGGCGACCGAAGTGCTGCAGGCGAAGGAAAACGACGTCGCTCTCATCAAACTGGACACCCCGGTGACGACGGTGACTCCGCTGACGGTGAACCGGGTGCTCCCGAAGATCGGCCAGCAGCTGACGCTGGCGGGCTGGGGCAGCCTGACCGCCAAGAACCCCGCTCCGGCCACCCGGATGCAGCAAGGCACGGTCCAGGTGGCGACGGTGGCCCCGACGACGATCGGTGTCCGCGGCGCGGCACCCTCGATCACGACCAGTGCCTGCACGTACGACTCGGGCGCGCCGTACTTCGTCCCGGAAGGCAAGGGCGGCACCTTGGTCTCGCTGGAGGCCACCGGGCCGGACTGCCCGCACGCCGGGATCGAGACGACCTCCCGCGCGGACGTCATCGCGGACTGGATCGCCACCCAGACGGGCTAACGGGCCGTTTCGTCCGGCGGCGGACCGGGTAGTGGCGTGAGCAGGAGGTAGTGCGATGACGACTGCTCGAATGACCGCGCCTCCGGCGCCGCCGAACCCCATGCCGCCGGACCCCGGCGTCCCCGACCCCGGGATTCCCGAACCGGTGCCGGACCCGGGCAGGCCGGAGCCGGTCCCGGATCCCGGGGTGCCCGAACGGGTCCCCGATCCGGGGCCGGACCGCCCGATTCCGGAACCCGAGAGCCCGCCGGAAGCCCAGCCGGGACCGGCGGGACTCAGAGGGTGAACGCGAGCCAGAGCGCGAGCCAGGCGCAGGCCGCGACCGCGACGACGACCGCGATCACCCGCAGGCCCGCGGTGGCGATCCGGAGCGACGCGGTGCCGGTGTGGTGCCGGTGATTCCCCATGATTCCGCCCTCCTTCCAAGATCACCATCCGCTCCCGGCGCCCTCGCCGCCACCCGGGTGACCCCGTCCGGGTGAGGCCCCCGTATTCAGAGGACTGAATGCGGGGGCCTCAGAGCCAGTCGTTGTGCGCGGCGAAGATCCCCAGCTGGAACCGGCTGGACACGCCCGCGCGGTCCATCAGGTTCTCGAGATAGCGGAACAGGGTGCGCCTGCTGACGCCGAGTTCGGCGGCGATCTCGTCGTCCTTGCGCCCGGCGGCGAGCAGGAGCAGCAGTTCCCGTTCGACCGGCCGGATCGGCTGTTCGGACGTCCGTCCATGCCGGTCGAGTGGAAGCGCGGCCGCCCAGGAGGTTTCGAACAAGCCTTCCAGCGCGGAGAAAAGGCTGCAAGGCCGCACGATGACGATGGACTGGTTGCGATCGGCCTCGCGGATGGTCAGCGCGATGGTCGCCGCACGGTCGTCGAACAGTGTCAGTTTCACCGGCAGCTCGGGCAGCAGGCGGGCCTGTTCGCCTGCCCGCAGGCACGGCAGGATGTTCGCGACGAGATAGCCGGGATCGCCGAGTGACGCTCCACTGTAGACACAACGGTAGGTGATCCCGCGCCGCAGTTGCTCCTCCTCCAGTAGATTCCGGCGGCCGCCGGTGAAATAGGGCGGGGAGTCGAGGCGGCGCACCTGATGCCGCACCGTGGTCGCGAGATGCTGAAGCCGGGGGATGATGGCGTCGCCCGTGACCACTTCGAGCAGGTCCTGCGCGTTCGGCATCCCCGAATGCGCCCGCCGGAAGGCGCGGTACGCGGTCTGGACCGCGAGCCGCGCGTCGTGCAGTTCGGCCTGCCGTCGCGTGGTCAGTGCGGTGAGCGCTTCGCTGGGGTTCGCGGGGACGTATTCGGACCCGTCCACTCCGGACGACACCGCGAGGCCCGCGTCGGCCAGTTCTTTCAGTGCGAGCTGGACGGTCTCCGCGTCGTCCTCCCGCCAGGCCAGCTCCTCGGCGGTGACGGGCGCGCTGTCGAGCATCCGCCGGTAGACCCGGGAGGCGGTCTCACCGAGTCCCAGCCTGGCCAGCTGCGTGCCGAGACCGTCCGCGGGAGTCGTCGATGCCACTTTCCACCTGCCTCTCAGCGGTCCGGGAGTGGTGGCGCCACCGCTCCCGGACCGGTTCGCCGAACCTAGACGCCCGAGGTGTCGCGGATCCAGGTGCGGTTCGCCGAGATGCTGGTGTGCGTCGAGGTGTCCACCTTGTTGCCGGCGATATGCACGCCGACCTGCTTGCCACCGACGAAGACCGGACCGCCGGAGTCGCCGCCGTTGGTCAGCCCGTTGCCCCGGCGGGCCTTGATCAGTCCACTCCCGACACTGGTCACCGTCATCCTGGCGACCTTGAGGTAGCGCTGCAGGTCACCGTCTTCGTTGTAGCCCCAGCCATAAACGTATTCGGTGTCACCGACGGCGACGGAAGTACCGAGGGACGCGTACGTCGTGCTCACCGAGCGGTCGAGCCTCAGCAGCGCGATGTCGGCGCCGCCGGCGGGGGTGTGGATGTCGGCCACCACGGCGTACGTTCCGGCCCGATGATCGACGTCGCCCACCCGGACGGAGTAGTCGGCGCCGGGTTCGTCGACGCAGTGGTGGGCCGTGAGCACCCAACGGGCGCTGATGATCGAACCGGAGCACCACTGGCTGCCGTTCTGTTCGATCATGGCGGCCCACGGGCCGGACTGGGCGTATTCGCCGTCGATGATGGGGGCCGCGACGGCGGCGGGCGCGACCGTCGTGAGCCCGGCCGCGCACAGCAGGGCGGTGATGAGACCTCGGATGCGCATGGGTGCCTTCCAATGCAGGGGAATCGGGGAAAGGAATCGACGGGTCACCCGTTTTGCGGCCGCGACGGATCGCCAGGGATCGCCCGGCCGGATCCGAAATCGGTTTCCCATGCTAGGCAGGCGGATACGGCGGTAGATAGCGACTAAAGACGGGAGAAGGCCGCACCGGGCGGCGCTGGACCTGGGCTTTCGGCACGAGAGTGCCGGTGGCACCGATGTGTCAGCGGGGAGTCGTGAGGTGACGTCAGGCGTGTCGCGAAAGCCACTTTCGCGACACGGGCGGCTGCGCTCACCGCGCCGCCTCTCTTGAAGTACATGAAGGGGCCTTCAAGTACTTCGGAAGGTGCGAAGGTCGAGTTTCCTTGGCTGAGCCGAGGGAGGAGTCTTCGCGCGCGATCGCTGTGATTGCTGGTGCGTCTGGGGCTGACGTGGCGTCGGGGGTCCGTGAAGGCCTCCTTCACTACCTTCAGGGTCAGGGTCCCGGCAAAGTCGGCTATCCGCTGGTCAAGTGGGTGCCGGATTGGGGCTCGTTACAGTGGCCGGGCGCCTTCTCGGCTGTCCACGGGGGCCACTTTCGGGGCGACTGTGCTCGATCCGGGCGTTTGTGCGGGGTCGTGAGCGGCAAAGAGGATTAGAACCCAAGGTCACGTAGCTTAAGTTGATCTTGGGCGAGGTTGACAGGTGGGGCGAAGGCTCCCTTCGCTGCGTCTGATGTGACGAAGGGCGCCTTCGGCCCTGGTCGTGGGTCGGGTTGGTCGTGAACTGGCGTCCTTTGTGGACACCGTCCGTTCATGCCCCCTGTCGCCCGCCCCGTCCGAATCGCCAACAGCGACGCTGACCAGCGTCTATGCGACTTTGCCGAGCCCCTGACCTTCAGGGTGGGCAAGGAGGCCTTCACGGACACGCGAGTTACTCCGTAATCATCGACGACGGCGTTTCCCGGGCGGCCTGGCGTCGAGCAGTTCCTCGGCGAGCAGGATTGTCCGTTCCGACAGCGTGGCGGACAACCGCTCGACCGACTCGCCGATCCGGCCCGCCTCCCGGCGGACGCCCTCGCCCGCGGGCATGTTGTGCCGCTCGGCGAGGCCCGCGAGCCTGCTTCCGGAGACCAGGACCAGATCGGCGAGCCGCTCGCCCAGTTCGGTCAGCCGGTTCGCCGTCCGGCCCGCACGGCGCGCCACGAGGTCTTCGGTCTCCCGCCGCAGCTCCCGGACGGCGGACCTCGACTCGTTCGTCGTCCCGGTGAGTGCGGACCTCAAGGTTTTCGTCACGTCCATCAGGATCGACCTCCACGCGGCTAGCCCTGGATTTGAGTGTACAGCTGTACTCCGTATTGGCGGAATACTTGATCTCAAAGTCCGCTGCAGGCAAAGAAAGCGGCAAAACCGAGAGAACGCGCGTAAGCGCAGCGGACAACTTGGGTAGTCCTCGCAGGTAGTAGTCGAAAAATTTCTGAAACATGTCGACTTCTTGCATCTTGTCTCCGGGTTGTTGCATGCTCGTACGGCTCTGGCTCCCTCCCCGCCGTCTCAAAGAAGAGAAGACGCCATGACACGTATGCGCCTGTCCCGGCTCATCGCCGGTCTCCTGGTCTCGGGGCTTTCCGTCGCCGGACTCTCCCTCGCGTCCGCCGCGAGCGGGCCACCTCCCGACCCCGTCGCCACACCCGTTCCGGCCGCGCTCGCCGAAGTGCCGCTGACCCGCACAGTGTCGGCGAGCAGCGCGCTGCCCGGTTATCCCGTCGCGAACGCCGTCGACGGGAACCAGGAGAGCTACTGGGAATCCGCCAACAACGCGTTCCCGCAGTGGATCCAGGCCGACCTCGGCACGGCGAAGTCCCTTTCGCGGATCGTGCTGAAACTGCCCGCGGGCTGGGAATCCCGCACCCAGACACTGGCCGTGCGCGGAAGCACCGACGGCGCGGCGTTCACCGACCTCGCCGCGCCGGCCGGCTACGCGTTCGCTCCCGGCACCAACACCGTCACCATCCCGATGACCGCGTCGGCCCGCTACGTGCGGTTGCAGGTCACCGCGAACTCGCGATGGCCCGCCGCGCAGCTCGCGGAATTCGAGCTGTACGGGCCGGACACCGGCGACACGCAGGCGCCGAGCGCGCCGGCGAATCTCGCGCTGACCGAGCCCGTCGCCGGCCAGATCCGGCTGACCTGGTCGCCCTCGGCCGACAACGTCGGTGTCGACGGCTACACCGTCTATCGCGACGGGACGCCGGTCACCACGATCACCGGCACCACGTTCACCGAATCCAGGCCCACGGGGACCCGGGTCGAGTACTTCGTGCGCGCCAAGGACGCGGCGGGCAACGAATCCGGCGACAGTGACCACGTCGTGCGCTCCGGGACGAGCGCGGGCGCGAACCTGGCGGCGGGCAAACCGATCGAGGCCACGTCGACGGTCCATTCGTTCGTCGCGGCCAACGCCAACGACAACAACACCGCCACGTACTGGGAATCCGCCGCGGGGTACCCGAACGCGCTGACGGTGAAGCTCGGGGTCGACGCGGATGTCGACTCGGTCGTGGTGAAACTCAACCCGGACGCGATCTGGGGTGCGCGGACACAGAATTTCGAGGTCCTTGGTCGTCCGCAGGGTTCCACCGCGTTCACCACCCTGTCGGCGCGAGCCGACCACCGCTTCGACCCGGCCACCAACCAGAATTCGGTGGTCATCCCGGTCAGCGGACGCGCCGCGGAGGTACGTCTTCAGTTCTTCGCCAACTCCGGTGCACCCGGCGGTCAGGTCGCGGAATTCCAGGTGTTCGGCACTCCCGCGCCGAACCCGGACCTCGTCGTCACCGGCACGACCTGGACGCCGGAGCACCCGACGGAGACCAGCAGGCTCGCCGTGTCGGCGACCGTGAAGAACACCGGCACCGCGAACGCGGCCGCCACCACCGTGAACGTCAGCCTCGGCGGCACCGTCGCCGGTGACGCGGCGGTCGGCGCACTCGCCGCCGGTGAGTCCGCCACGGTCACCGTCGACGCGGGCACGCGTCCACAAGGGACCTACACCGTGGCCGCCACCGCCGATCCGGCGGGCAAGATGGCCGAGCAGGACGAAACGAACAACACCTACACCTCGCCGACGCCGCTGGTCGTCGCCCAATCGCCGGGGCCCGACCTCGAGGTCACCGGCATCACCTCGAACCCGCCCAATCCGGCGGCCGGTTCGGCGGTGTCCTTCACCGTCGCGGTGCGCAACCGCGGCACGAGCGGCGCGGGCGCTTCGGTGACGCGGCTGGCCGTCGGCGGCACCACACTGACCGGCGCCACCGGTGCGATCGAGGCGGGCGCCACCGCGAACGTCGCGATCTCGGGCACGTGGACCGCCGCCGACGGTGGCGCGACCCTCACCGCGACGGCCGACGCGAACGGCACGGTCACGGAGACCAACGAGTCGAACAACAACCTCTCGCGGGCGATCGTCGTGGGCCGCGGCGCGGCGGTCCCGTACGTCGAATACGAGGCGGAAGCCGCGCAGTACCAAGGGCAACTGCTGGAAGCCGACCCGCTCCGCACGTTCGGCCACACGAACTTCGCGACGGAATCGTCGGGCCGCAAGTCCGTGCGGCTGGCGAATCCGGGGCAGTACGTGGAGTTCACGTCGGCGAACCAGGCGAACTCGATCGTCGTGCGCAATTCCATTCCCGACGGCCCCGGTGGTGGCGGGCAGGACGCGACGCTCAGCCTTTACGTCAACGGGACTTTCGCGCAGAAGCTGACGTTGTCGTCGAAGCACAGCTGGCTCTACGGCAGCACCGACGATCCCGAAGGCCTGACCAATACCCCGCAGGCCAACGCGCGACGGCTGTTCGACGAGTCGCACGCGCTGCTGTCGCGGTCGTATCCGCCGGGCACGAAGTTCAAGCTGCAGCGGGACAGCGGTGACAACGCGGCGTTCTACATCGTCGACCTCATCGATCTGGAGCAGGTCGCCCCCGCGTCGGAGAAGCCCGCGAACTGCGTGTCGATCACGGAGTACGGCGCCGTGCCGAACGACGGGAACGACGACTCGGCGGCGATCCAGCGCGCGGTGACCGACGACCAGAACGGCGTGATCGGCTGTGTCTGGATCCCGGCGGGGCAGTGGCGGCAGGAGAAGAAGATCCTGACCGACGACCCGAACGTGCCCAACGGCGGTGGCCAGTACAACCAGATCGGCATCTCCAACGTGACGATCCGCGGCGCGGGCATGTGGCATGCGCAGCTGTATTCGCAGATCGAGCCGCAGAACGCGGGCGGCATCAACCATCCGCACGAGGGCAATTTCGGGTTCGACATCGACAAGAACACGCAGATCTCCGACATCGCCATCTTCGGTTCCGGCCGGATCCGCGGCGGCGACGGCGGCGCGGAAGGCGGCGTCGGCCTCAACGGTCGCTTCGGCACCGGCACGAAGATCTCCAACGTGTGGATCGAGCACGCCAACGTCGGCGTGTGGGTCGGCCGGGACTACAGCAACCTGCCGGCGCTCTGGGGCCCCGGCGACGGTCTCGAGTTCAGCGGCATGCGGATCCGGAACACCTACGCCGACGGCATCAACTTCACCAACGGCACCCGCAACTCGAAGGTGTTCAACTCGTCGTTCCGTACCACCGGCGACGATTCGCTCGCGGTGTGGGCGAACCAGTACGTGAAGGATCCGTCACAGGACATCGCGCACGACAACGTGTTCGCCAACAACACGATCCAGCTTCCGTGGCGTGCCAACGGGATCGCGATCTACGGCGGCTACGGCAACAAGATCGAGAACAACATCGTCCACGACACGATGAACTATCCGGGCATCATGCTGGCGACGGATCACGATCCGCTGCCGTTCTCCGGGGAGACGCTCATCGCGAACAACGCCCTGTACCGCTGCGGCGGCGTGTTCTGGGGCGAGCAGCAGGAGTTCGGCGCGATCACGTTCTTCGCGCAGGGCAAGGACATTCCCGGGGTCGTCCTGCGGGACACGGAGATCCACGATTCGACCTACGACGGTGTCCAGTTCAAGACGGGCGGCGGCGTCGTGACCGCGGCCCTCACCGACGTCAAGATCGACAAGTCCAACAACGGCGCGGGCATCCTCGCTATGAGCGGCGCCCGTGGCAGCGCGACCTTGACGAACGTGACGATCACGAACTCCGCGAACGGCGACGTCGTCCGTGAGCCGGGGTCGCAGTTCGTGATCAACGGCTGGCCGGTGCCGGTGGTGGTCTCGCCGAGCCGCCGCGGCTCGCGGTAGACCGGAGGTGTTTTCGGGGCCGGAGCGGGAGACCGCTCCTTCGGTCGCGGGGATCAGCGCCGCGAAACAGGCCGAGGTCGCCAGAAGTCCCAGATCGGAAGAGNCATGGCCAACGGCATGCTGTCCGCGGCGTTGTACGGCACGGTGTTCTTCCTTCTGGCGGGCCGCCCGCCCCTTTCATGTCCGGGGGCTCAGACCCGCGACGGCCAACCGGAACAGGCGGTCCGCCTGTGCGGCGGGATCCGGGTAGCGCTCGGTGGCCAGGACGATGCCGACGATCAGGGTGATCAAGTCGGCGACGGTGACGTCCGGAGACACCACGCCATCCCGCGCGGCCTGCCGCACGAGCGGATCCCCTGCTTCCTCGATGGCGGCGGAACAGGAATTCTCGTGCTCCGGGGGACCGTCGTAGGCGAGCGCGGCCGCCAAACCCCGGGCGGAGACGCAGTAGGTGACGACCTCGTCGAGCCAGGTCAGGAGCGCCTTCCGGCTGTCGTCCTCGCCGGTCAGTTCGACGGCGCGGGCGCACAACGCCGCGATCCGCTTCGCGGAGACCGCCTCCAGCAGGGCCCGGCGGGTGGGGAAGTGGCGCCGGACGGTCGCCGAGCCGACGTTGGCGGTCCGCGCGATCTGCTCCAGGGAGGCGCCGGAGCCGTGGGCCGCGACCTCCTCCTCGGCGACCGCGAGGATGCGCGCGTAGTTGCGCCGTGCGTCGGCACGCAGGCCGTCGGACATGTCTTCACCTCGGAGTTTGCGTAAGTGGCGGGCCCCGCCATATTGTAGCGGACGATAAGTGGCGGGCCCCGCCACTTAGTCGACCGAAGGAGTAACCATGTCCTCAGCACCCGTTTTGGTCACCGGCGCCACCGGCAGGCAGGGCGGTGCGACCGCCCGTGCCCTGCTCGCGGCCGGTGTTCCCGTCCGAGCTCTGGTGCGAGACCCGGCCAGGGCGCAAGCCGTCGAAGCGCTCGGCGTCGAACTCGTCGTCGGTGACCTCCACGACGTCGATTCCGTCATCCGGGCGGCCAAGGGCGCCCGTGCCGTCTTCTCGGTACAGATGCCGGGGATGAACGCCGACGGATTCGACTTCGCCGGCGAGGTGACCCAAGGCGTCAACCTCATCGAGGGCGCGAAGGCGGCCGGGGTGCCGCAGTTCGTGCACACCTCCGTTTCGGGTGCCGGCCAGCACGTCGAGGCGGACGGATGGGCCGAAGGGCGCTGGACGTCGATGGAGCCCACGCTGGGTGCCAAGGCCGCGATCCAAGACCGTCTCCGTGAAGCCGGATTTCCCCAGTGGACACTGCTCAAGCCGGGCTTCTTCATGGAGAACTTCCTGCCCGACATGAAGTTCCTCTTCCCGCGAGGAGTGGACGGCGGTCTGGTGAGCGTCATCAAGCCGTCGACGTCGCTTTCGCTGGCCGCCGTCGACGACATCGGCGCCGCGGCCGCCGCGGTCATCGCCGAACCGGAGCGGTTCACCGGGGTCGAACTGGAGCTGGCGAGCGACTTCCTGACCATGACGGAGATCGCCGAGGTCCTGTCCGGAGTACTGGGCAGGCGGCTGGCGGCACCGGATATGACCGTCGAGCAGGCGGTCGCAGCCGGGATGCCGCCGATGGGCGCCTCGCACGAGTGGCTGAACGTGGTCGGCCAGCCCGGACGTCCGGAATACGCGCGTGAACTCGGCCTCCCACTGACCGGATTCGCCGACTGGGCGCGGAAATACCTTGCGTAGTACATGATCGTTGAGGCATGCGCGTCGAGCCTCTGCTGGACCATCTCGACCGGGAAGATCCCGGCGGCGTCCTCGGGTTGTACCTCTACGGTTCCGCCGCGGCGGGTGGGCTCAAACCGGACAGTGACGTCGATCTGCTGCTGCTCACCCGCCGCTCGCTCGGCGAATCGGAACGCGCCGCGCTGGTGTCCCTGCTGTCGCGGCTTTCGGGATGGCGTGGCCACGCCGACCGATTCCCCGACGCGGCGGACCGTCGGCCGATCGAACTGACCGGGATCGTGGTCGGGGGCAAGCCGTCGCACCGTGATTTCCAGTACGGGGAATGGCTTCGGGAAGACCTCGTGCGAGGTCGTCTTCCCTGGCCTGTCGAGGATCCCGACGTCGTGATCCTCGTGGCCACCGCCCATGCGGCGCATCGCGTTCTGCGCGGCCCCGCGCTCGCCGACCTCCTCGATCCGGTGCCGCGGGAGCTGCTCCGTGACGCGGCGCTCGGCGTCATCCCCGGTCTGTTGTCCGAGATCGAAGGCGACGAACGCAACGTCCTGCTTACGCTCGCGCGGATCGTCGTGACCGTCGAGACGGGCGGGATCGTCTCGAAGGACGCCGCGGCGGCGGCCATCGCGCCGACGCTTGATGGCGATGGCCGCGCGCTGCTCCAGCGTGCGCGAGCGGGCTACCTCGGTGCGGCTTCCGATGACTGGACCGGACTTTCGGCCGAGGTGGCCTTGCTCGCGCGGGCTCTCGCGGACCGGGCGAAGGGAGTTTGACAAAGCGGAACAGCGCTCCGTATGTTTGTGGAACAGTGCTCCGCTTAGTGCGGTGCCGTCTCGCAAGGGAAGAATCGCCATGAGTACGCCAGTAATCTCGATCGCCCCGGTGACATTGCCGACCCCGGGTCGTGCCGTGGATCTGCGGGTTCGGGTCTCCGCCCCGATGACCGGTGGCGGGTTGCCGATCATCCTGCTGTCGCACGGTCAGGGTCCTTCGAATCACCTCTCGTCGCTGAACGGCTATGCCCCGCTCGTGAACTACTGGGCGGCGCACGGATTCGTCGTTCTCCAGCCCACCCATCTCAGTTCCAGGACTTTGGATCTGGGGTCCGATCACCCCGAAGCGCCGCTGTATCAACGGTCCCGGGCCGAAGATATGATCGGCATTCTCGACCGGCTCGACGAGATCGAGGCCGCGGTGCCGGGTCTGCGCGGACGAGTGGACCGGGGCAAGGTCGCCGTGGCCGGGCACTCGATGGGCGGGCATACTGCGAGCCTGCTGCTGGGCGCGCGGTACACCGAGCCGGGTGACGGCACGGTGGTGAACCTGGCTGAGTCCCGTGTCTCCGCCGGGGTGCTGCTCGCCGCGCCCGGTCGCGGCGGCGACGCTGTCACGGAATTCGTGGCGGAGAACTATCCCTTCTTCGTCAGTACCGATTTCTCCGCGATGACGACGCCCGCGCTCGTGGTCGCCGGTGACAAGGACTCCTCGGCGCATCTGACGGTCCGGGGCCCGGAATGGCACACCGATCCGTACTTCCTTTCGCCGGGGCGCAAGACCTTGCTCACCCTGTACGGCGCGGAACACGGTCTCGGCGGGATTTCCGGCTACGACGTCGCCGAGACGACGGACGAGAATCCGGCGCGAGTGGTCGCGGTGCAGCGGCTGACGGCGGCCTATCTTCGCAGCGAGCTCTACCCGGGCGACCCTGCTTGGCAGGAGGCCGCCGACGCGCTGGCCGTCGAGCCCGATCCGCTCGGGCGGGTCGAATCGAAGTAGCCCCCTAGTAGACAAGTCCCATAGATGACTTGTCTACTAGTGGCATGGTTCTCTCCCGCCTCATCCTGGGGTTGCTCGCCCTCGCGCCCATGACCGGCTACGACCTCAAGCGCCATTTCGAGTCGACCGTCGGGCACTTCTGGGCGGCAGACAAGGCGCAGATCTATCGCACCCTCGCCCGGCTCGTCACGGACGGACTCGCCGAGGTCGAGAAAGTGGCGGGTTCCGGGGCGCCGGACCGGCAGGAACACCGCATCACCGCCGCGGGGCGGACGGCGCTCGCCGAGTGGCTGGTGAGTGAGCCCGAGCGTCACGTCGAACGCGATCCGTTCCTGGCGCGGGTGTTCTTCGGTGCGGATCTCGACGATGACGCCTTCCGTGCCCTCCTGGCGGTACGTCGAGAGGCGACCCAGGCGCGGCTGGAGCGGTTCGAGCGGACGCGGGCGGAGTCCGGTGCGCCTGATCGGGCGGCCCGGCTGCGACTGTCCACACTGGACAACGGGATCGCGCACCTGCGCGTCGAACTGGACTGGCTCGACGCGATCGAGGAGGAGTTCGCGTGAACGCGTTCCCCGAGGTGCATTCCGCCGGGACGGCCACCGTGGAGCGGCCGGTGGTGTTGCTGCACGGCGGCAACGTCGCGAACTGGATGTGGGAGCCGCAGCTGTCCGCGTTCGGCGATCGGACGGTGCTCACGCCGGATCTGCCGGGCTTCGGCGAACGGGTCCGCGAGCGCTGGCCGGGTCTGGACGCGGTGGCGGATGACGTCGTCGCGAGAGTGACGGGGCACGGCGTCGACGGCCGGTTCGATCTCGTCGGGCTGTCCCTCGGCGCGCTCACGGCGTTGCGTGTGCTGGCGCGGCACCCGGACCGGGTGAGTTCGGCGTTCCTGACCAGCGCGCCGCTCATGCCCGCCGGCGCCGGGATGCGCTTGTACTGCGGGCTGCAGTCGGCGTTCTCGCGGGCCCGCTGGTACTGGCGTGCCCAAGCCGCTGCCTTCGGGCTTCCCGGAGAGGCACGCGCCCGTTATGTCGAGCACGGTCTCTCGGTGCGCCGCGAAACCGCGTCCGCGATGGCCGCCGAGGTGTGCGCGGGCGGTGTGCCCGCGGAAGTACGCCGCTATACCGGGCCGCTGCTCGCGACGGCGGGGGAGAAGGATTCCCCGGCTGTGCGCCGATCCCTCGCGGAAATCGCGCGGGCCGCCCCCCAGACGCGGTCCCGGCTCGTGCCGGGGATGCACCATATCTGGAATGTGGAGGATCCCGAGCTGTTCAACGGAGTCCTTCGCGCTTGGCTCGGGGGAGCCGTGGATCCGCGTCTCCTGAGCCGACCGCCGGTTCGACGGTGAGCGTGCCCGCGGCCGTGTCCAGTACGGCAAGCGGTCCGAGCGGAAGGGAAAGCGAGTCCGCGCCGTGTCCGGCGTCGATTCCGCCGAGTACCGGAACGCCCAGCGCGCCCAGCCGGTCCTTGAAGACGTCGACGAGGGTCCAGCCGCGATCGGTGTAGTCCTCGAAGCCGGGGAACCGGCCGAGCGCGATCCCCCGTACACCGTGGAGCGCGCCGGACCGGATCAGCTGGGTCAGCTGGCGGTCGACCTGCCCGAGGCCGATCGTCCGCTCGGCTTCGAAGAACAGGATAGTGCCCGCCAGCGGAGGCAGGCCGACGCCGACCGCGTGGGCGACGGTGCCGAGATTGCCGCCGACGAGGGCGCCGGTGGCGGTGCCGGGCACTTCGGCCTCGACGGTCATGGCCCTCGGGTCGCGGTGGAGGATGGCGGGTTCGCCGCCCATCAGGAGCCGCCGAGTCGCGGCAGCGGAGCGGGAACCGGCCAGGGAACCGTGGATCCCCGCCAGCCCGCAGTGCCGCCAGAGCGCGAGGTGGAGGGCGGTGATGTCGCTGAAGCCGATCAACGGCTTGGGATCTGCCCGGACGGCGTCGAAGTCGAGATCATCGGCGATGCGGTACGCGCCCGCTCCGCCGCGAGTGGCGATCACGGCGCGGACGGCCGGGTCACGGAACGCGTCGTCGAGATCGGCCAGCCGGTCTTCGTCCCGGCCGGCCATGAAGCCTCGCTGGTCGAACGCGTGCGCCCCGATTTCGACCACCAGTCCCCAGCTTTCCAGTACCGCCTTGGTCTCGGCGACCAGCTCACGGCTTGGAAAGCTGGCGGGGGAGATGAGGCGAACGTGGTCACCCGGCCGTGGCATCGGCGCGACCAGGGTGCTGTGCGGGGCGGTCACGCGATGATCGTGTCAGAGCACCGGGATCTCCGCCCACACCGTCTTGAACCCGGCGCCGGTGTCCACGCCCCATTCGGTGCTGATCGCCTCGACCAGCGCCAGCCCTCGACCGTGAGGACTCGTCGGGTCGTCCTTGATCCCGCGGTGGGGCCACAGGCGCGGACGGTGGTCGTCGACTTCGACGCGGACGACGTCCCGGCCCGAGGGGACGGAAACCCTGAGCTCGGCGACGCCGTCCGCGTGTTCGTGCGCGTTGGTGACCAGTTCCGTGGTCAGCAGCTCGGTGTCCGCGATGGTGGTGCGTCCGACCTCGCTCAGCTGCTCTCTCAGCCAGGCCCGGACCTCTCCCAGTGGTGGGGCGATACCGGTGGGGAATTCGTAAGCCTGTCGTGTTCTCGTGATACCCACGCGTTCTCCTTAGCGGGTTTCCCAGCTGGGCCAAGAGCATGGGCGCAGGCATGGAGTACCCAAGGAGTGCGGGGTTCACACGTGGGCGTTCCCGGCGATCGCGGTGACCCTGATCTCGACCCGCATCCTCGGCGCGCCGAGGGCCGGGACACCGATCTCGGTCCAGATCGGCGCCCGGTCGCCCATGTGCTCGCGGAACTGCGCCACCATCACGCGGTTGTGGACCTCGCCGATGAATCCGGGGGCCTCCGGGACGTGGTACGAGTCCACGGCGATGACGTCGCGCCAGGTGGCGCCCGCCGTGGCGAGGGTCCGCTCGACGTTCTCGAAGGCCTTGACGATCTCCTCCTCGAGCGACTCGGGGAAGTTCAAGTCGTCGTCCCAGCCTCCCTGCCCGGAGATCTCGACGCGATCGCCGACGCGCACCGCCTGGCTGTAGCGCATCTCGGCCAGTTGCCGGTCGCCGTATCCGGGCGTGGCGAAGAACTCCGGCTGGGTCATGGTGGATCCTCTCGTTGACTTCATGCTTGAAGTCAACGTAGCACGATTTAACTTCACGTGTGAAGTCATCGGGTTCTGGGTAAGGTTCCGCCATGGCCGCCCCGGACCCCGACGAAGCGCTGTGGCTGACCTCTGCCGAAAAAGAGGCCTGGACCGGCCTGGTCTCCCTGGTCCTCCTCCTGCCGGGGCGACTCGAGTCGCCGCTGCGGCACGACGCCGGGCTGACGCTGTTCGAGTACCTGACCCTCTGTCATATTTCGGAGGCCCCGGACCGGCGGCTGCGGATGAGCGAGCTGGCCTACCTCGCCAACGGCTCGCTCTCGCGTCTGTCCAATGTGGTCAAACGCTTCGAACGGCGGGGCTGGGTGGAGCGGACGCCGGACCCGGGCGACGGCCGGTACACGCTCGCCGTGCTCACCGACGACGGCTACGACATGGTCGTCGCGGCCGCCCCCACGCACGTCCGTTCGGTGCGGGAGCTCGTCCTCGACCCCTTGACCGCGGAGGATCAGCAGGCGCTGGCCCGGATCGCCGCCAAGCTGCGGACGCGGCCCGCCGACCTCGCTTAGGTACTTCAAGGCAGTCGGATGTGCGCGCGAAGGTACCTTGTGCTCGCGTTCCGGACTCTGGTCCTCTGACTGGGTTCATCACGCGAAGAGGGGGAGATCTCGTGTTCAAGAAAATATTCGCCGTCCTGTCGGTGTTCTCGTCGGCACTCGTGGGTGTCGCGGGAACCGCGCACGCCGGGATCGTGCAATGGTCCGACGGTTACGAATCGAATCCCCATGGCGTATGGGAGCGCGGGATTCAGGGCGGTGACGGGCATTCCTGGTTCGACATCGGCATGGGAGTGGCGCGGACCGGCAACAACAACGGCTGGCTCTTCGCCGACAACGGCTGGTCGGCGATGAGGACCGCGAAGTCGCTCGGAAGTTTCCCGTCGAATCGATCGAATTGCGCCGCCGCGATTTACGCCGACCCGGTCGGCGGTGGAGCGAACATCGGCCTCGAGATCTGGGACCCCAACGGCTGGCGGAAAATCTCCCACACGGTGAAGTGGGTCGACGACGGGGCAGGCTATCAGCTCATCACCCTGCCCGATCTCACTCTGAACGGCGTGGGTACCGTCTATCTCCAGCCGATCTACGGCAACAACGGCGGACCGGCGAAGTACATCCGCTTGGACGACGCGATCATCCAGTGCGTCTATTGACCGAGTCCGCGGTCTCGCCGAGGTATCGGCCGGCGGGAGACGTTGCGACATTCGGTGAATATTCGCAGACGTCCACGGATGAATTCGGGTTTCCGTCCGGTGGCGTGATCACGGAAAAAGCCGAAACCTTCGGCATCGCTCACGCTGAAGAGTGAGAGATGCCGGGGGTCCTTCGGCTGGACGGCGCAATGCGGACCTGGTCCGCGTAGCCCGGATTCGCGGTAACAGCCCGTTGGTGCCTTGACACAGGGCGCTCTGGGTGAAGCCCGGCTCTCGCGCTAACGAAAAGCGAAATATTCCGTCTTCTCCACCGAGCCCACAGGAATTCCGGCCCCGGCCGGGTCTCGAAAGGGAAGTCCATGCCACGAAGACCACTGCTCGTCGTCCTGACCGCCGTCTCGGCGATGCTCGCGTCCACCGCGGTCGCCGCCGCGGCTCCACCGGGAGTGGACCCGGCCACGGTCGACCTCACCCTGAACGCGGGGCAGAGCACGACCGTGACCAAGAACGTGACGACCTCGGCCGTGCCGCCGAATCCCGACCTCGTCCTGCTCGCGGACACCACGGGCAGCATGGGCGGGCCGATCGGCAACGTGCGGACGAACGCCGGCGCCATCACCGGTGACGTCCTCGCCGCGCAGCCGACCGCGCAGTTCGGTGTCGCCGAGTACAAGGACTTCACCGACTCGGTGCCGTTCAAGGTCAATCAGGGCATCACCGGGGACACGACCGCCGTCCAGGCGGGGATCGACCAGTGGGCGGCCTCGGGTGGCGGGGACACGCCGGAGGCCAACCTGAACGCGCTCTACCGGCTCGCCACCGGCGCGGTCGCGTTCCGGCCGGACGGCACCCGCATCATCGCGTGGTTCGGCGACGCGCCGTCGCACGACCCGAGCGGCGGGCACACCCTGGCCCAGACCATCGCGGCGTTGCAGGCGGCGAAGATCCGCGTGGTCGCCGTCAACGTCGGCGCGCTCGACGCCACAGGGCAGGCTTCCGCCATCACCTCGGCCACGGGCGGCGTGCTGCTGAACAACGTCCCGGCCGGTCAGGTCTCCCAGGCCATCTTGGACGGCATCAAGTCCATCGAGGTCACGGTGACCCCGAAGGTGACCAGCTGCGATCCGCAGCTCACCGTCACCAACGACCCGGGCAGCGTCAAGGTGACCAGTGGCGGGGTCGCCACGTTCACCGAGACGATCAAGGCCGCCGCCGATGCCGCTCCGGGCACCTATCAGTGCGTCGTCGATTACCAGGTCGACGGGGCTTCGCGGGGATACATCGAGACCACGACCGTGCGTGTACTCGGCCTGAGCATCAACGACGTGACCGTCGGCGAGGGTTCCGGTGGCGCGCAGGTACCGGCGACGTTCACCGTGTCGCTGCTCGGCGGCCCCAGCCCGAATCCGGTGACGGTCCAGTACGCGACCGCCAACGGCACCGCGTCCGCGCCCGCCGACTACACGGCGGCGAGCGGGACGGTCACGTTCGCCCCTGGGCAGACGGCCAGACCGGTGACCGTCTTGGTCAACCCGGACACCGTCGACGAGCCGGACGAGACGTTCACGGTGACTCTTTCGGCCCCGTCGGGTGCCGGCCTCATCGACGCGACCGGTGTCGGCACGATCGTCGACGACGACCGTGACGGCGTCTTCTCCTGCACCGGCACCGCGGCGAACGTCCTCGGGGTGACCGCGGCACGGGCCAACCCGGCGAACCTGCCTTGCGCCGACGACAGCAGTACCGTCGCCGCCGCGACGCTCAACGCCGGCCTGATCAAGGTCGACACCAAGGTGCTGACCGCGTCGACCGATCTCACGCCGGACGACCAGTCGGCGGCTCCGGCCGCGGGCGATCGCGCGCTGGCGTCGGCCAAGATCGACAGGACGGTGATCAGCACGCTCGGACTGACCGTCGAACTCGGCGTGATCCAGTCGCAGGCGACCGCGACCTGTCAGCCGTCGCCGGGCGGGCTAGTCCCGGTGCTGGCCGGCAGTTCGAACGTCGCCTCGCTGAAGATCAACGGTGAGTCGATCACCGTGGGCTCGGCGCCGATGACCATCCCGCTGGCCATCGGTTCGTTGAAGCTCAACGGCCAGACCGTGGCGAACGGCGTGGTGAAGCAGCAGGCCGTCGCACTGGACACGGCGCTCGCGAAGATCGTGCTCGCGGAATCCCAGGCCGACGTGCACGGAACCTCGGCGCATCCGGCGGGCAACCCCTGCCGTCGCTGAGCCGCTGAACCCCGCCGGGACGGACCCTCGTCCGTCCCGGCGGTTTGCTCAGGGGAGGGCTTTCACCGCGGCCGCGGTGGCGTCGGCCAGGAGCTTGTTGTCGATCTCGGCGTCCTTCTCCGACCGGTCGGTCAGCACCGAGATGACGATCGGCGCCCGATTCGGCGGCCACACCACCCCGATGTCGTTGCGCGTGCCGTAGGCCGCCGTTCCGGTCTTGTCGGCGACCGGCCAGCCGGGCACCCCGGCGCGGATGTTCTGGTCGCCGGTGGTGCTGGCCCGCATCATGTCGACCAGGATCTTGCGTTTGTCCTCGGGTAGTGCGTCGCCGAGGGCGAAGGCGCGCAGGCTCACGGCGAGCGCGCGCGGTGTGCTGGTGTCCCGGGTGTCGCCGGGGAAGGTGTCGTTGAGTTCCGGTTCGATCCGGTCGGCGTGGCTCGTGGTGTCGCCGATCCCGCGCAGGACCGCGTTGAGTCCCTCGGGGCCGCCGAGTTCGCGGAAAAGCAGGTTCCCGCCGGTGTTGTCGCTGTACCGGAGGGTCGCGTCCATGACGGCGCGCAGCGGCATCCCCGTCGCCACGTGTTTCTCCGTGACCGGCGAGTTCACGACCAGGTCCTTGCGTTCGTAAGTCACCGTGCGGTCCAGGTCGGCGACCGGCGTCCGCTGCAGGACACCACCGGCGCTGAACACCTTGTGCGTCGAGGCGTAGGCGAAGCGTTCGTCGGCGCGGAAGGCGACTTCGCGGCCGGTCGCGGTGTCCACCGCGTACACCCCGAGCCTGGCACGGTAGGTGCGTTCGAGCTGTTCGAAGTCGGCTCGTCCGGTCGCCGCGACCGGCGAGGTGGCGGCCGGCGGCTGTGCGGGAGCGGGTGCGGAACAGGCGGCGAGTGACGCGACCGAGAGCGCCAGCAGGGCGGCCCAGCGGCGAGAAGTGACGGACACGGTGGTTCCTTTCAAGATCGTTCGATGTCCGCAGTCTGTCCAGCGCCGGTCATGCTGTCCAAGACACAAACGACCTCTTTCATGCGTAATCCGCATAGTATGTGGTCGTGGACCTGATCGGGAGCTGCCGGGCGTTCGTGAGCGTGAGCGAGGCCGGGACCTTCACCGCGGGAGCCGCGATCGCGCGCATCCCCCAGCCGGTGGCGAGCCGCCGGATCGCCGCACTGGAGCGGCATTTCGGCGAGCGGCTGTTCGATCGCTCCACCCGCCGCGCCGTGCTCACGCCGTTCGGCCGGGACATGCTGCCGTCGGCGAAACGGCTGGTGAAGCTGGCCGACGCCATGGAGCACGACGCGCAGCGCGCCAAACTGCGGCCGATGCGGCTGGCGATGCCGGACACCTGCACCGTCCGCGAGCTCGCCGAACTCGACGCGGCGGCGCGAGCGCTGGACGTCTTCCTGGAGTTCCGGCAGGCGCCGCCGGGGGAGCGGGCGGAACTCGTGCGCACACAGGAGGTCCGCGCGGCGGTCACGGCCGTTCCCGCCGAAGAGGGCACCTGGATGGTGCCGCTCGGGCTGGCGGCCGGGGGAAGTCCGCGGGCGGGCGCCCTCCACCTGGAAACGCTGCGGGTCGGCCGGTCCGGCAGGCCGCCTCGCCGGATCTGGATCCAGCCCGAGGACGACGTGCCGCATATCCGGGATCGGCTCTTCCGGATCCGTGACTCGGTGGGCTTGCGGCCCGCGCAGGTATCCGTCGCCGATGCGCTCAGCGCTGCCGCCGCGGCGGTGTTCGGTTCGGACGATCTGCTGCTGTGCTCAACGGTCCAGGCGACCGAACTCGGCCTGAACTGGCGGCCGATCGGCGAGCTCCGGCTCGCACGTGGGTTCGAGATCACGGCGGGGCCCGGCGAGGACGCGCAGCGGCTCCGGGCACGATTGTGGCCGGACATCGCCCGGTGTCTCGGCGCGGAGGAGACGACATGAACACCGAGACCCTGCTCCTCGGACTGCGCGCCGAACTCGACGACGGCGGCTTGCGCGGTTCGTTCCTCGTGCGCGATCTGCGGACCGGATACGAGATCGGCATCGACCCGGACCTGGAGTTCCCGAGCGCCTCGCTGGTGAAGATCCCGCTCGTCGCCGCGACCCTGGAGCGGATCCGCCGGGGCGAGCTGGACGGCTCCACGCCGATCGACGTCGAGCCGGGCCGGGCCACCGCCCCCGGGCCGACCGGGCTGACGCGGTTCCGGCATCCGGCCAGGATGGCGATCGACGACCTGCTCTACCTGACGATGGCCATCAGCGACGAGACCGCCGCGGACGCGCTCTTCGCGCTGACGCCTCCCGCCGAGGTCACCAGGATGACGCGCGAATGGGGCGTTCCCGGGATCACCGCGCGGCATCCGGCCGCGGACCTCAGTGACACGCCCGCCGAACGTTTCGCCCCGGCAGACGTCCACCTCGCGCACGCGCTCGCGATCAACGCGGGCACCGCCGGGCAAGGTCATCCTGTTCCGCAGCTCGACGTCACCCGCGCGAGTTCCGGTTCGGCTCGCGCGTTCGTGAACCTGCTCGAAGCGCTGTGGAAACCATCCAAAGTAGACGAAGAGGTGGCGGCGCGGGTGCGTGAACTCTTGGGACTGAACCTGCTGCGTCAGCGGCTGAGCCCCGATTTCGTCTCCGACGCCACGAAATGGTCGTCGAAGACCGGCACCGTGCTGAACCTGCGGCACGAGGTCGGGGTGGTCGAACACGCCGACGGCGGACTGTACGCGATCGCGGCGCTGACCGGGTCCAGGGTGCCCGCCGCGGTCCAGCCGGAGGCCGAGGTGCTGATGGCCCGCGTGGCGCGGGCGCTGCGGGATCACCTGCGCGAAGGGTGACGTCATGTTCGTGAAGAGAAGCCGTAACTCGCGTGATCAGACACGTGACTCGCGTGATTGAACGGCGATCTCGCGAGTTACGGCTCTGATCACGCGAGACCGCCCCGGAGCCGCGCGGTGTCGAGATCCTGCCATGTCGGGTATCCGCCATCTTCCGGCCGTGTGGGAAAGCTGATCACCCGTCTTTACTTCACGTACGGACGTCGGGGGCTCCTGTCGAAAGGGATCATGGTGATCAGTAGTACGAGAAAGACGCGGAGGGGCACGGTGGCCGTGGTCGCCGGTGCGTTCCTGGCCTCCGGCCTGGTGCTGGCTCCGGCGGCGGGTGCGGCACCCGCCGCCAAGGCCGAGCCGGACACCGCGGCGCTCGCCGGCGCGCTGGCCGACCAGGCCGTGACCTGGGGCGAGTGCTCGTTCCCCTCGGTCGCGCCGGCGACGGAAGCGGAGCTGAAGAAGGTCAAGGGCCTCGCCTGCGCCACCGTCCAGGTGCCGCGCGACTGGCACAACCCGCAGGACGGCAACACCATCGGCGTCCGCGTCTCCAAGACGGCGACCGCCTATCCCGGCACCGGCAGGCAGGGCATCGCACTGGTCAACCCCGGCGGACCCGGCGGCGAAGGCCTCCCGTGGGGTGCCGCGATGGCGATGCGCAGCCCCGTGCTGGCCTCGCAGTACGACTTCGTCGGCTTCGACCCCCGCGGTGTCGGCCAGAGCACCCCGCTGACCTGTAGCTACACCGTCCCGGACAGCACGGATCAGAACGTGATCAGCCGGGCGAAGGTCGAGGGCTGCCTGAAGAACCCGCTGACGAAGTTCATCACCACCGAGCAGACCGCGTACGACATGGACTTCATCCGGGTGCTGCTCGGGGAGAAGAAGACCAGCTACATCGGCTACTCGTACGGCACGTGGCTCGGCACCTGGTACGCCACCACGTTCCCGTCGAAGGCGCACCGGTTCCTGCTCGACTCGTCGACCGACGCCAGCCGCTCGACGCTGGAGAAGACCTGGGACCTCCAGCCGCGCAGCCGTGACCGCCAGTTCCAGGAGGCGCTGCTGCCCTACGTCGCGCGCAACGACGCCAAGTACAAGGCGGGCACCGACCCGCTCGAGATCCGCCGCAACTGGGAGAAGGCGGGCGGCACCCGGGAATTCGCGGGCATGCTCTACGCCGCGTGGTTCATCATCCCGGCGATGTACGACACCTCTCAGTACCCGTCGGCGGCCTCGATGGTGGCCGCGCTGGCGAAGGGACCGGCGCCTGCCGGGACCGACGCGGAGAAGCTGGAGCAGGTCGTCGCGAAGGCGCTCGCCACTCCTGGGCTGACCGACGCGAACAAGGCGTTCCTGAACAAGGCCAAGGGCAACGCGCTGGAGGCCATCGCGAAGAAGGACTCGGTCGAGCGCAAGGCCTCCTACCAGGGCGGCGCCGAGGTCGAGACGTGGGACGCCGCGTTCGAGGCGATCCGCTGCCAGGACGGCCAGTGGAACCAGAACCTGCACTACTGGAACTACTGGCAGGCCGACCTGACCGTGAACGCGCCGTTCATCGCGCCGATCATGGCCCTCTCGGGCGCGCCGCTGTGCGCGTTCTGGCCGACCACCAACGCCAAGCCGGCGCCGGACGCCAAGACGTTCCCGAAGCTGCTGATCGCGCAGACCGAACTCGACGCGGCCACTCCGTACGAGGGCGCGCTCGCCACCGCGAACGGACTGCCGGGCGCCAAGATGATCAGCGTCGACAACGAGGGCAGCCACGGGATCTTCCCGTACAACACCGACTGCGTCGACGACCCGATCGTCGCCTACTTCCAGACCGGGCTCACGCCGAAGAAGAAGTTCACCGGCTGCCAGGGCCTGCCGCTGCCGGGCGAGGACAAGACGGTCGAGGTCGGCGGCCACCTCGGGCACGACGGGAAGATCAAGATCAAGATGATCACGCCCCAGGTGCGCAAGGCGAACGAGATCGTCCGTGAGCTGCTGGAAGGCACCGCGACGCCGGAAGCGGACGAGAAGGGCATGCCCGCCAACGCCTAGTATCGGACGGCGTTGACGAGAGGCTCCCGCGGGCCGGTCCGGTTCGCGGGAGCCTCTTCGGCATGATCTGTGACGCTTTCGTTATCGGTTCAGGCGCACGATCATGCGCCTTTCCCCCTCAAGACCTGTGAGCGGAAACAGCCGGTCCGCCAGGCGTGACATCGATGTCACGCCGATCGATCCCGGGGGTGGGGGAGGAGAAGCGTCATGCTCGCCGAGTCGCGAGGCCTGTCGATGGAGGCCGAGCAGCTATACCGGGCCCTGCTGGACGGACGCCCGATCACGCCCGGCGCCGAGCTGGCGGAGCTGGAGCGGTTCGGCCTGGTCCGGGCAGGCGCGTCCGGGGTCGAGGTGTGCCCGCCGCGTGCGGCGCTGTCGGCGTTCGCGGCGCAGCACGAGGCAGCGGCGATCCGCGCGCGGGAAGCGGCCGAGGTGCTCGGCGCCGCTTACTCGCTGCGGACGGGCCGGGACGCGGACTTCGTCGAGGTACTGCGCAGCCGGGACGAGGTGATCGCCACCTTCGAAGCCATGCAGACCCAGGCGGCCGTCGACATCGTCGCGCTGGACCCGGGGTCTTACATGAGCCCGAAGGCCGAAGTGAGCACGGTGCAGCCCGGTTCGATGGCGCGCGGCATCGCGTACCGCGTCGTCTACGACTCGTCCGTGTTGCAGCACGACGACGGATTCGCCCAGGTGCAGTCGAGTATCGCCCTCGGGGAGCAGGCGAGGGTGTTCCCCGGGCTGCCGCTGAAGCTGGTGATCGCCGACGGCAACCGGGCGCTGATCGCGGTCCCGAATTCCGACGCCGGTGACGTCCTCGCCCTGCTGATCCATCCGTCGATGCTGCTGAGCGCGCTGATCGAGTTGTTCGGCTCGTTCTGGCGGATGGCCGTGCCCGTGCGGGCGGGCGGTCCGGACGACGCGGAAGCGGCGCAGGAACCGACCGTCGCCACGCGCCGCCTGCTCGCGTTGCTGAGCGGAGGCCTGACCGACGAGGCGATCGCGCGCGAGCTCGGGGTCAGTGAGCGCACGGTGCTGCGGCGGATCAGCCGGCTGCAGCAACTGCTCGGCGCGCGGACCCGGTTCCAGCTGGGAGCGCAGGCGTCACGACAGGGCTGGCTCTGAGCTTCTCGTGAGTGTCAAGGCCGGTCAGGGCCAAGGGGTTCGTGGCGTCTGGCTACGGGTTGATCGCGGGTCGGTCCGTGAAGGCCTCCTTACCTACTCTGAGGGTAGGGAAGGAGGCCTTCACGTACTCGCGTGGGCTAAGGGCGCCGGTACCGAGGCTGCGGCGCGCCCCGGGCGGCCGAATCCCCTGAGCACGCGGACATTTCGTCCCCAAGTGACAAGCGGAGTGCCCCCTTTCTCACATTCCCGTGAGCACGTCCGCGTTTTCGGCGGCGTTCCATCATCCTTTCATTGACACTCTTCCCGGGACGTCCATACAGTTCCGGGCAGATAAAGAACGGTCTCCGGAATGGAATCCGCTTTCGGCAACGGCGCCGTTCCGAATTCACCCGCTCCTGTACGAGTCGTCACAACGAGGGGCCATGGAAACCATTTCGGAATCGGTCGTCGCCGCCCACGGGCCGGACGACGCACGCGGCGGGGAGTCGTTCGCGACGCTGCTGAGGTACTGGGCGTGGCGGCTCGGCGACGACGTCGCGGTGACCTACCTCGACCATCGTGCCGGGGCGGACGGCCGGGCGATCACCCTGTCCTGGCGCGAGCTCGACGACCGGGTCGACGCCCTCGCCACCCGCCTGACCGGGTTCACCGGCCCGGGGGACCGGGCCGCGATCCTGGCCCGGCAGTCCGTCGACTACGTCGTCGCCTTCCTCGGCGCGATCCGCGCCGGGCTGGTGGCGGTCCCGCTGTTCTCCCCGGACCTCCCCGGGCACGCGGGCAGGCTGGCCGCCGTGCTCGCCGACTGCGCACCGAGGGTCGTGCTCACCACCACCGACGGACTCGACGACGCCGCCGGTTTCCTCGCCTCGACGGATTTCGAGCGGCCCGCCGTGCTCGCCGTCGACACCACAGCTCCGGTCGCGGCCGGTGATCGCTCCTGGCCGCGACCGGAACCGGACGGAGTGGCGTATCTGCAGTACACGTCCGGTTCCACGCGGACGCCGGCCGGCGTGATGCTGACCCACCGCAACGCGCTCACCAACGCCCGTCAGGCTTGCGACGCCTACGCGATCGAAACCGGGACGACCTCCACCGTCAGCTGGCTGCCGCTCTTCCACGACATGGGCCTGATCCTCGGGATCGGCGCGCCGCTGGCGGCGGGGGCGGCGTCTGTCCTGATGGACCCGCACGCCTTCCTGGAACGTCCGGCACGGTGGCTGCGCGCGCTCTCGGCCAGCCCCGGCGCGATCAGCGCGGCACCGAATTTCGCCTACGCCTACGCCGCTTCCCGGGTCACCGAGGACGAGAAGAGCTACCTCGAACTGAGCCGGGTCGTCTCGCTGATCAACGGCAGCGAGCCGGTTCTTCCGTCGACCATCGCGAAGTTTCACGGCGCCTTCGAGGAATGCGGGCTGCGCCCGGAGGTGCACCGGTCCTCCTACGGGCTGGCCGAGGCCACGGTGCTCGTCTCCGTCACCGAGGCGGGCAAGGTGCCACGGCAGGTGGCCTTCGACCGCGAGCGGCTCGCCACCGGGCTCGCCGCGCCGGCGCTCCCCGGCGCGGCGTCCACCACCCTCGTCTCGTGCGGATTCCCGGTGGGGCAACGGGTCCGCATCGCCGATCCGGTCACCGGCGCGCTGGTCGAACCGGGCAGGGTGGGGGAGATCCAGGTCAACGGCCCGAACGTCGGAGTGGGTTACTGGGGACGGCCCGCCGCTTCCAGCGGTGTCTTCGGCCTGCCCCCGATCGATCCGGACTCCGGCGCGGGCTGGCTCGCGACCGGGGACCTCGGCGTGCGGTACGAGGGTGAGCTGTTCATGACCGGCAGGCTCAAGGACCTCGTCATCGTCGACGGCCGCAACCACTACCCGCAGGACATCGAACAGACCGTGGAGACACATCCCGCGGTCCGGCCGCATTCCGCGGCGGCTTTCGCGATCGAGCACGAAGACGGCGAAGCGGCGGTCGTGCTGGTGGAGCGTGCCAAGGAGACCGGGGCCGACCTCGCCGTGGCGACCACGGAGATCAAGAGGGCCGTCTCGGCCGCGCACGGTCTGCGGCCGCACGACGTCGTCTTCCTCGCCCCGTGCGAGGTACCGCGCACCTCCAGCGGCAAGATCAGCCGTGCCCGGTGCCGACAGTCCTATCTGGACGGTTCGCTGACCGCGCGGCGGCTCGGGTGACCGCGGAGATCCGCGCCTGGCTCGTCGCGCGGGTTGCGGAGCGGACCGGGTCGCCGGCGGACCACGTCGATCCGGACCGTCCTCTGCACGAGAGCGGGCTTTCCTCGCGGGAGTCGATGGAACTGGCGGCGGAGCTGGGCCGGTACCTCGGCCGCCCGCTGCCGCCGACCCTGGTGTGGCAGTATCCGACGATCACCGCCCTCGCCGACCGTCTGTCCACAGTGGAGGACTTCGCGGCCGTGGGTGGTGAAGGCCGCGAGGAGGAACCGATCGCGATCGTCGGTGTCGGCTGTCGCCTGCCGGGCGGCGCGGACTCTCCTGAGCGCTACTGGCGGCTACTGGACGCCGGACGCGACGGCATCCGCGAGGTTCCGGAGGATCGCTGGGATATCCCCGCGCGTGGCGGGTTCCTCGGTGACATCGCCGGTTTCGACGCCGAGTTCTTCGGCATCACTCCGGGCGAGGCCGAAACGATGGATCCCCAGCAGCGAATACTGCTCGAAGTGACGTGGGCGGCACTGGAGCACGCCGGGATCCCGCCGTCCACGCTCCGGGGAAGCCGGACCGGGGTGTTCGTCGGGCTCTCGGCGGGCGAGTACGGCCACCTGACGATGGCCGATCCAGCCACCGTCGACGTCTGGTCCGCCACCGGTGCCGCGACGAGCATCGCCGCCAACCGGCTGTCGTACCTGTTCGACCTGCGCGGGCCCAGTCTCACCGTCGACACCGCGTGCTCGTCCTCGCTGGTCGCGGTGCACCAAGCGGTGCAGAGCCTGCGCCGCGGCGAATGCGGGACGGCGCTCGCCGCCGGGGTGAACCTGCTGCTCTCACCGGCGGTCACGGCGTCCTTCCAGCGGGCCGGGGTGCTGGCCCCGGACGGGTACTGCAAACCGTTCGACGCCGCCGCCGACGGCATCGCCCGCGGCGAGGGTTGTGGCGTGATCGTGCTCAGACCGCTGAAGGCCGCTCGCCGCGCGGGTGATCGGGTGCTCGCGGTGATCCGCGGCAGCGCGGTCAACTCCGACGGGCGGTCCAACGGTCTCGTCGCGCCCAGTCCCGGCGCGCAGGCGGACTTGCTGCGGGACGCGTACGCGGCGGCGGGCGTCGAGCCGTCCACTGTGGACTACGTGGAGGCGCACGGGACCGGGACCGAGGTGGGCGACCCGATCGAAGCGGGCGCGCTCGGAGAGGTGCTCGGAGCCGGACGCGAACCCGGCCGCCCGCTCCTGATCGGCTCGGTAAAGGGGAACGTGGGCCATCTGGAGGGCGCGGCGGGGATGGCCGGGCTGATCAAGGTCGTCCTCGCGATGGTCCACCGGCGGCTGCCGCCGACGCCGCATCATCACGAACCCAGCCCGCATGTCGACTTCACCGGTCTCGGCCTCCGGGTGGTGGACACCGGGACCGGGTGGCCGCGCTACTCCGACGTCGCGCGCGCCGGGGTCTCGGCGTTCGGCTTCGGTGGCACCAACGCCCACGTCGTCCTCGAAGAATGGCCTGCCGCGTCGTTCGCCGCTCGCGGGACGGAGACCGGGCGCCCGCGGATCTTCGTGCTGTCCGCGCGGTCGGCCGAGGTGCTCCGGGCGCGGGCCGCCGATCTGGCGGACTGGCTCGAAGACCCCGCCCACCGGTCGGTCCCGCTGGACACGGTCGCCGCGACACTGGCCCGGAGCCGCGACCACTTGCCCATCCGCGGCGCGGTCATCGCGGAGGGACGCGACCGGGTGGCCGCCGCATGGCGGGAAATGGCCGCCGGACGCGAGAGCGGCGACGTCGTCCTCGGCGAGGCCGGACCCGCGCCAGGCGTCGTGTTCGTCTTCTCCGGCTACGGCTCCCAGTGGCCCGGGATGGGCCGCGTCCTGCTGCGCACCGAGCCCGCGTTCCGGGCCGAGGTGGAGGCACTCGATCCGGTGTTCCTGGCCGAAGCGGGGTTCACTCTGAGCGAGGTGTTCTCCGGCGCGCGGGACCTGCCGGACCTCGCGGAGACGCAACTCGCGTTGTTCGGCATGCAGCTGGCCCTCGCGGGGCTCTGGCGCGCACACGGCGTCGTCCCGTCCGCGGTGCTCGGGCATTCGATGGGCGAGGTCGCGGCCGCCGTCGTCGCGGGGGCGCTGGACGTCGCCGACGGCCTGCGCGTGATGGCCACCCGCGCCCGGCTGCTGGCCGAGGTCGACGCGTCCGGCGACGGCGCGATGGCGGTGGTCGAACTGTCCCCGGCCGAACTCGCCGATCTGGAAGCGGACTTCCCCGGGATCACCGTCGCGGTCTACGCCTCGCCGGTCCAGTGCACTGTCGGCGGCGGCGCCGAACAGGTCGAGGCGCTGGTTTCGCACGTCGAGAGCTTCGGCAGGCTGGCGAAGCGGCTGCCGGTCGGGGGTGCGGGCCATTCGGAAGCCGTCGACGCCGTTCTCGGCCGGTTCCGCGCCGAACTCGGCGATCTTTGCCCGCGACCGGTGGAGATTCCCTGCTACAGCAGCGTTCTCGACGATCCACAGTGGTCGCCGGTGTTCGACGTCGACTACTGGGCGGCGAATCTGCGCCGTCCGGTGCGGTTCAGCCAGGCGCTGGTGGCGGCGACCGCCGACGGGTACGGCGTGTTCGTCGAGATTTCGCCGCATCCGGTCGCACTGGCCGCGATCGAGCAGAGCACCGGCGCGCTCGCGGTGCCGTCGGCGAGCCGCAAGGTCGACGAGCGGGTGGCGTTCCTGACCACGCTCGCCCGGCTCCACACCCTCGGACTGCCCGTCCTGCTCGACGACGGTGGCCCCCGTCCGCTTCCGGTCGAATTGCCGGGTCCGCGCTGGCGGCACCGGCGGTTCTGGCCGCGGCGTAAGGCGAACCGAGCCGGGGGCGCGCATCCGTTGCTGGGTGTCCACATCGAACAACCGACCGGTGGCGGGCACCTGTGGCACGCGGACATCGGGACCGAGGCGCTGCCGTGGCTGGCCGACCACGCGGCGATGGGTGTCCCGCTGTTCCCCGCCGCCGGATTCCTGGAACTCGCGCTCGCGGCGGCGAAAACGGTCATGCGGCCCGGCGGGAGGTTGCGCATCGGCGGTCTCGAACTGCACCGGGTGCTCCCGCTCGCCGCGCACACCGAGGTGACGACCAGCCTGAGCTCCGGAAGCGTGGACGTCTACGCGCGGTCCGCGGACGGCGGCTGGGTGCGGCACGCGACCGCCCGTGTCCGCGACGGGAACACCGCGGTGGTGCCGTTCGGCGCGGTCGGCGACGACGCCCGGCCGATCGACCTGTATCGGGTGCTGGCCGGCGTGGGGCAGAGCTATGGTCCCGCTTTCCGTGGGCTGCGTGACGTCCTGGCCGCGCCGGGCCGGGCTTCGGCGTCGATCACCCTGCCCGCCGACGATCCGGCGTACGTCCTGCATCCGGTGATCGCCGATGCCTGCCTGCACGCGCTGGCCGCCGCGGCCGGGGACGCGCTCCGCGAAGCCGACGGCGTGTTCCTGCCGCTGACCTTGGGCGAGATCGTCCTCGCCGGTGACCCACGCCGCGGTGTCCGGGTCGACGCCGTGCTCGACTCGCTCGATCCGGCGGGTGACGGCTTGGTCGGCGGTGTCCAGCTGGTCGACGCGCACGGCGTCGTCCTGGTCGAGTTCCGCGAGGTCTACTGCCGCCGGTTCCAGCGTTCGGCGCTGCCGGTGCCGATGGCGGATCTGCTGTTCGAGACGGTCTGGCGGCAGGCCGACCTGCCGTCGGCCGCGCCGGGCTCGCGCCGCTGGGTCGTCCTGCACGAAGACGCGCCGTGGCTGGCGGCGTTGCGTGACCGGCTCACCGAAGCCGGGGACGAGCTGGTGACGGTTCGGCCCGGGGACCGGAAGGCGTTCGCGGAAGTCCTGAGGTCCCGCGAGGTGGCGGGAGTCCTCGCGTGCGCCGGGACTTCGGACGGGCCCGATCCGATGAACGCGGCGCGGAGGGTCGCCGAGTTCTCCGGCGTCCTCGCCGAACTGGTCGAAGAAGCGCCGCGGTTGTGGCTCGTCAGCGCGGGTGCCTCGGCCATCGAACCCGGCGAACGCGGCGACCCCGGCCAGGCCTGGCTGCGCGGACTGGTCCGGGTCCTCGCCTTCGAGCACCCCGAACTGCGGGCGAGCCAGGTCGACTTCGACGCCGAGCCGGACCCGGCCCGGCTGTGGGTCGGCAGGCTGGTGGCGGAGATCCGCGCGGACGCGCCGGACGACGAGATCGCCTGGCGAGAGGGCGTCCGGTACACGCGGCTGCTCGCCCGCCCGAAGCTCGGCGAACCCGGCCACGAAACCGTGGTCCGCGACGGCGCTTACGTGATCACCGGAGGTCTCGGCGGCCTCGGCCTGGTCGCCGCGGATTGGCTTGCGGCACGCGGCGCGACCAGGCTCGTCCTTTCCGGCCGGCGTGGCGCGAGCCCTGCGGCCGAGCCGCTTCTGGCAGACCTGCGCGAGCAGGGCGTCGACGTCCGCGTGGTGACGGGTGACATCGCCGAGCCGGGGACGGCCGAAGCGCTGGTCGCGGCCGCGACCGAAGGCGGCCTGCCGTTGCGTGGGGTGCTGCACGCGGCCGGTGTGCTGTCCGACGGCGCCGCCGTCACCCTCGACCACGACGCCGTCGAGGCTGTCTGGCGCGCGAAAGCGCTGGGGGCATGGCGAGTGCACGAGGCGACGACCGGACACGAACTCGACTGGTGGCTGACGTATTCGTCGGCGGCGGCGTTGTTCGGATCACCGGGGCAGACCGCCTACGCCACCGCGAACGCGTGGGTGGACGCCCTCGTCGCGTGGCGCCGCGCCGCGGGACTGCCGGCGGCGACCATCGGCTGGGGAGCCTGGGGTGAAGCGGGAGCGGCCGTCGGCAGCCGGAATCCCGTCCTCGAATCGCTCGGCACGGAGGAGGCGTTGGCGGCGATGGAGGCCGTGCTGCGCCGTGACCGTGCGTTGACCGGGATCGCCAGGATCGACGCCGGGACCGTGCTCTCCCTGTTCCCCCGGCTGGCCGGACGGCCGTTCTTCGAGATCCTGGTACCGGGGGAGGAGCAGGCCACCGAACCGTCCACTTGGGACGGACTGGACACGCTGCGGGCGGTCCTCCCGGAGGCCGCCCGCGAGATGCTGGCCGACTACCTGGCCGGGCTCGTCGCCGGGATGCTCGGCCTCGCCGCGGACGAGATCGACCGCCGGACGCCGCTCACCCGGCTCGGCCTGGACTCGCTCTCCGCCTTGCGCGCCAGGGGAGTCGTGGAACGCGACTTCGGCTTGACGCTGCCGATTCCGCTGCTGTTGCGCGGCGCGGGCCTCACCGAAGTCGCCGGCCATCTCGCCGATCAGGCGGGATTCGGCGAGGGAGGAGCCCGGCCCGCCGGGCAGGTCACGGCCGTCGGACCACGCGATCCGGCCGAACGCTGGATCGCCCGGCACTGGCAGGCGGAACTCGGCGGCGCGGAGCCCGGCGTCCACGAGGACTTCTTCGCCGCCGGTGGCGACGCCGAAGCGGCCGAGCGGCTGCGAGCCGTGTTCACCGGGCAGCTGGGAGCCGTTCCCGAACGGCTCTTCGCCACACCGACGATCGCCGCGATGGCCGACCTGCTGCGCGACGAGATCGAGGGGCGCGGAGGCTGCCCTGTCCGGCCGCTGCGCGAAGGCGGCACGGATCCGGTGTTCCTGTTCCATCCGGCGGGCGGTCCGACGAGCGTCTACGAGGGGCTCGTCCGCCTGCTGCCCGAGGGCAGATCCGTCTACGGGCTCGAACGGATCGACGACGAAGACACCGTCGAGGACAAGGCCGAGTGCTATGTCGAGCTGATCCGGGAGATCCAGCCGCGGGGCCCGTACCGGCTGGGCGGGTGGTCGTTCGGCGGCTGCCTCGCCTACGAGACCGCACGGCGCCTGACCGCGGCCGGGGAGCGGGTCGATCTCGTGTTCATGATCGACAGCATCCTGCCGCTGCCCGCGCCGGGGAAACCGGCCGGGGAGATCCTGCTGGACCGGTTCGACCGGTTCGCGGAGCACATCGAGCGGACCTATGGTGTCCCGCTGGACATCCCGCGTGAAGACCTCGCCCGGCTCGGCGACGACGAACAGATCCGGCTGGTGATCGGCAGGTTGGCCGCACAGGTGCCCGAGCTGGGGCACGGCGTGCTGCGGCACCAGTACGAGTCCTATGTGGACGCACGGGTCGCCGAACGGTACGAGCCGGAACCCTATGCCGGGCCGGTGCTGTTGCTGCGCGCGCAGGAGCCGCATCCGCTGACCACCACCCTCGATCCGCGGTACCTGCGCACCGACGACACCCTGGGCTGGGACGCCTTCTGCCCGGATCTGGAGGTCGTGCGGGTGCCGGGCGATCACCTGTCGATGATCGACCCGCCGCACGTCGAGGTGGTCGCCTCGGCACTCTCGGCCCGGCTCGGGGCTCCGAGGACGGCGAGATCATGACCGACACGACGGAGTTCCGGATCGCCGATCTCGCCGCCCGCCGGGAAGAGCTCCGGACCGCCGAGAAGCGGGCCGTCGACCGGCAGCACGCCAAGGGGAAGCTGACCGCGCGCGAACGCGTCGAGGAGTTGCTGGACCCGGGTTCCTTAGTCGAACTCGACCAGTTCGCCCGGCATCGGTGCACCGAGTTCGGGATGGACGCCAACCGGCCCTACGGCGACGGAGTGGTGACCGGGCACGGCACCGTCGACGGCAGGCGGATCTGCGTGTTCTCCCAGGACTTCACCGTGTTCGGCGGCAGCATGGGCGAGGTCTTCGGTGAGAAGGTCCTCAAGGTGATGGACCTGGCGATGACGCTGGGCTGTCCCGTGGTCGGGATCAACGACTCCGGCGGCGCCCGGATCCAGGAAGGCGTCGTCTCGCTCGCCTACTACGCCGAACTCGGCAGGCGCAACACGCTGGCGTCCGGCGTCATCCCGCAGATCTCGCTGATCATGGGACCCTGCGCGGGCGGGGCGGTCTACTCGCCGGCGATCACCGACTTCACCGTGATGGTCGACGAGACCGCGCACATGTTCGTCACCGGGCCGGACGTCGTGCACGCCGTCAGCGGAGAACGGGTCACCGCCCAGCGGCTCGGCGGCGCCGCGGTGAACAGCGAGGTGTCCGGGAACGCCCACCACCGGGCCACCGACGAACACGACGCCATCGACTGGGTACGGACCCTGCTCGGGTATCTGCCGTCCAACAACCTCGACACCGTCCCGGAGTACGCCGATGAGACCGCGCCCGAACTCACCGCCGCAGACCTCGAACTCGACCGGCTGGTGCCCGATTCGCTGAACCAGGCGTACGACATGGCCGAGGTGATCGTCCGTCTCGTCGACGACGGCGACTTCATGGAGGTGCACAGCGGCTTCGCGCCGAACATGATCTGCGCGTTCGGCCGGATCCGGGGCCGCACGGTCGGTGTCGTGGCGAACCAGCCTCGCCATCGTGCGGGCGTGATCGACATCGATGCCTCGGAGAAGGCCGCGCGGTTCGTCCGGTTCTGCGACGCCTTCTCCATCCCGATCCTCACCCTGGCCGACGTGCCCGGTTACCTGCCCGGCGAGGCGCAGGAACGGCACGGGATCATCCGGCGCGGCGCCAAGCTGATCTACGCCTACGCCGAGGCGACCGTGCCGAAGGTGACCGTGGTGATCCGCAAGGCTTACGGCGGCGGCTACGCGGTGATGGGGTCGAAACATCTCGGCGCGGACATCAACCTGGCCTGGCCCACCGCGGAGATCGCGGTGATGGGCGCCGAGGGCGCGGTGCGGGTGCTGCACCGGCACGACCTGGCCGCGCTGCCCCCGGAACAGCGGTCCGCCGAACAGCGACGGCTCACCGAGGCGTACCGCGAACGGCATTCGAACCCTTACCCGGCGGCCGAACGCGGTTACGTCGATCAGGTCATCGCGCCGTCGCAGACCCGCCTTCAGGTGGCGAGGGCGTTGCACGCGCTGCGGACCAAACGGCAGATCCTCCCGGCCAAGAAGCACGGAAACATCCCGTTGTGAGCAAGGAGAAACGATGAAGCGAACCCGGCGGTGGGGTCTGCTGGCGCTGGCCATGGTCGCCCTGCTCGGAAGCCCGGTCCCCGCGAGCGCGGCGCCCGCGCCGGTCACCGCCGACAACGGCGCGAAGGTCGTCGAGGAGACCTGGCTGGACGCGCGCACCGTCGACCTCAAGATCAGTTCGCCCGCGCTCGGCACCACCGGCATGGTCCGCCTGCTGGTCCCGGCGGGCTGGGCCGCGCAACCGACACGGACCTGGCCGACGCTGTTCCTGCTGCACGGCTGCTGCGAACCGGTCGACTACCGCTCGTGGGACCAGTTCACCGACGTCAAGGCGTTCACCGCGGACAAGGACGCCCTCGTCGTCATGCCGACCGGCGGGCCCGCCGGGATGTACACGAAATGGTGGAACTTCGGGCTCAAGAGCACTCCCGACTGGGACACCTTCCACACCCTGGAGGTGCGGCAGATCGTCGAACGCGGCTACCGGGCGGGTACGCGCCGGGTCGTCGCCGGACTGTCGATCGGCGGGTATGGCGCGCTCGCGTACTCGTACAAGCACAAGGGCATGTTCGCCGCGGCCGCGTCCTACAGCGGGGTGCCGAACACCCTCAACCAGGGAGCTCCGCTGTTCATCCAGGGGATCCTGGCCCGCGCGGGGATCTTCAACTACCTCGAACTCTGGGGCGACTCCTGGGGGATGCGGCCGCTCTGGACGGCGAACAACCCATACGACAACGTCGACGGCCTGCGTGGCACGGCGCTCTACATCTCCTGCGGGAACGGGAAGACCGGTCCGCTCGACCCGCCGGGACAGTCCGACATCTTCGAACCGCAGGCGCTGGCTTCCTCGGTGAGCTTCACGGATCGGTTGAAGGCCAAGGGGATTCCGGCGACCGTCGACTACTACGGCGACGGCACGCACAGCTGGCCCTACTGGCAACGGGCGCTGCGGAACTCCTGGCCGGTGCTGGCGGGCGGGCTCGGTCTTTGATCGCGCGTGAAGGCCCCCTTCCCTCAGCTGAGCCGAGGGAAGGG
>NZ_CP150484.1:5725104-5901393 GCF_037997115.1 Amycolatopsis coloradensis | reverse complement strand
CCCTCAGCTGAGCCGAGGGAAGGGGGCCTTCACGCGCGATCACAAGTAGGTGACGAAGTGCGGGGGTCACCCGGCCGCGATCAGTTCGGCGAAGCGTTCCGGGCTCACGTTCCCGCCGCTGACGATCACCCCGACCCTGCCCGAAGCGGGCACCTGGCCGCTGAGCAGCGCCGCGAGCCCGGTCGCCCCGCTCGGCTCGATGACGAGCTTCAGCCGTTCGAACGCGAACCGCATCGCGTCCCGGACCTGGTCGTCGGTGACCAGCGCGATGTCGTCGACGAGCCGCCGGTTGATCGAGAAGGTCAGTTCGCCGGGAATGGCGGCGGCCTGGCCGTCGGCGATGGTCCGCGGCACGGGAATCGACACGCGTTCCCCGGCCTCCAGCGAGCGTTTGGTGTCGTCGCCCTCGGCGGGTTCGACACCGACGACCCGGATGCCGGGCCGCACGGCCTTCGCGGCGGTCGAGCTGCCCGCGATCAGGCCACCGCCGCCGACCGGGACGACGAGCGTGTCCAGTGATTCGGTGTCCTCCAGCAGTTCCAGCGCCGCGGTGCCCTGCCCGGCGATCACGTGCGGGTGCTCGTAGGGCGGGATGAGCGCGAGACCGCGGTCGGCCGCCAGTGCCTCACCGATCGCGACGCGGTCGCCGGTGTACCGGTCGTAGGTGACGATCTCGGCGCCGTAGCCCGCGGTGGCGTCCTTTTTGGACTGCGGGGTGTCCTCCGGGATCAGGATGACCGCGCTGCTCCCGAGTTCCCGCGCGGCGAGCGCGACGGCCTGGGCGTGGTTCCCCGACGAGTAGGCGGCGATGCCCTTGGCCAGCTGTTCCGGCGACAGTCGCGAAGCGGCGTTGTACGCGCCACGGAACTTGAAAGCCCCGACGCGCTGGAGGTTTTCGCACTTGATGAAGACCTCGGCGCCGACGAGGTCGTCGAGGGTCCGGGAACGCACGACCGGCGTCCGGTGCGCGATACCGGCCAGACGGGCGGCGGCGTCGCGGATGTCGTCGATGGTCACGGGGGCGGTCATGATGCTCCTTGATCACGGATTTCGGCGAGATAGTTGTAAGCGGAGGCGCGGGAGATCCCGATCCGGGCCGCGACCTGGGGCACGGCCCGCCGCACGGCGAAGACGCCGCGCGCGTGCAGGCTGCGGAACAGGTCGAGGCGTTCTTCGCGGCTGAGCGCGGTCCAGGGTTTGTTCAGCCGGAGCTGGTGCTCGTCGACGATCGCGTCCACCACCGCGTCGACGTCGTCGCCGAAGGTGGTGGTCGGCGTTTCGGCGGCGGTGCCGACGTCGGCGAGTTCGCCGACCAGGGTCCGCAGCTGGCCCAGCGCGGTGACGTCGAGGTTCACGCACAAGGCGCCGAACACCGAGCCGCCGCTGTCGCGCAGCAGCATGGTCGACGACTTCACGAGCTTCCCGGACGCCGTCCGAGTGACGTAGTTCAGCTGGTCTTCGGCGTCGTCGCCGCGGGCGAGCAGGCCCATGCCGATCTCGCTCATCGAGCCGCCCACGGTGCGGTCGGTGACCGAGCCCGCGATCGCGACCACCGACTTCTCCGGACGGCGGAAGTCGTGCACCACGACCTCGCAAAACGAGCCGAGTGTCGCCGCGATGCCGTCGGCGACCGGGGCGAGCGCGTCGAGGATCGCGTCCTGCTCAGACATCGCGTACGCGGGCGAGGGCCTCGACCTCGACGACTCCGCCGTAGGGCAGCGACGCGACCCCGACACAGGTCCGGGCGGGCCGAGGCTCGGCGAAGAACTCTTCGTAGACCCGGTTGAGGCCGTCGCGGTCGGCGATGTCGGTCAGGTAGACGACGACCTTCACCACGTCGGCCCTCGTCGCGCCCACCGAACGCAGCGCGGCCTCGAGATTGGCGAAGGCCTGCGGGCATTCGGCGTCGAATCCGCCGGGTACCAGTGCGCCGGCTTCGCTCACGCCGAGCCGTCCGGACACGGAAACCAGGTCACCGCTGCGGAAGGCCGGAGGGTACGGATGCTCGTTGGTCACGAGACTGACTGTATAAGCGCTGGACGGAAAGTCCAAGGATGTGGCGAGTGACGTACCGCTCACATGCAAGGAGGGCTTCCGAAGGACTCGTCGTGCCCCGTCCGCGGCGTGGTGTCATCGTCCGGCCCCTGACCCGCCACGACGTCTACGAAATCGTCACTCTGCGCGAGAAGCTCGAAGCTTTCGCCGTCCGGATCGGAATCCCGGTCCGCTCGCCGGAGCGGCTTCAGGCCTGCCGGTGACGAAGGTGCTTTCTCCCAGCGCAAGTACGACTTCCGTCAGTCGATCGTCGCGCTGCCGGGCATGAGCGCGTCACCGAGGCGTATCGCGCGCTTTCGCTGCGGATGCAGTTGTGCGTGGCGCCCAACCGCAGTGCCCGCCGCGGCGGCGAATCGTTGCCGCAGAACGTCGAGCGGCATCGCGAACTGCTCACGATCATCGAGGGTGGGGATCCCGAGGTGGTGCTGAAGGCGCTGGCCGATCACGGCCACGGCAGTTTCCTCGACGAAGTGGTGGATCGGCTCGACGGCGGGACTTCGGACTCGGAGCGCTGGCCGGCCGAACGCCGATCCCGCTGACGTCCGGCGGGTCGTGAGTGGCGTGCCGGAGTTGACGGCAGGGGCGGGACTCGCCGAAGAAACACCCCCTGACTGTCCATAAGGGAGACTTTCCGAGATGCCAGTGCCCGAATTGAGTGATTTGTGCGGTTTGGCGAAGGGGTCGTGAGTGCTAAGGAGGGTTAGAACCCTAATTGCCACTCACGACCCCCTCGCCAAACCGGGCATATGGCCTTGAAGCGGATATTTCGTCGCTGACGAGCGTCCTTTGTGGACACCCATAGCGCAGCGGCTCATCGGTTCCGCCGCTGACCAAGCCGATCCGGGGCGGGTCGTGAACGGGGTGTTACTCGCGGGTAGTCGCTCGGGTTAACGGGCTTCACTCGGACGAGCGACCGCTGTTTCATGATCGTCAAATGGCGGTGAACCGCCTTGTCCGGCCTTCGATGATCAAGGCAGCCTCCTCGGTGTGCGGTCCCTGTCCGCACATCCACAGCCGAGAGGATGCACACCATGCGCGACACCCAGAGCACCACCCGCCGCTGGACGAAGCGGGGCCTCGCGGCCGGCCTGCTGGCGGTTCCGATGCTCGCCGTCTTCGGCGGCTCCGCGTCGGCGGCGGAACTCACGCCGATCGCCGAGTATCTCGACAGCACCATCGCCGGCCTGTCCGCGTCGTTGGTCGAGGCGCTCGCGGCCCTGCTCGGCGTGGGCTGAGTCGGGCCGGATGTGTCAGGAAAGGGGCGTTCAGACGTTTTCGTCCCGAACGCCCCTCTCCTGGCATCGCTCAGACCACCTCGAAGTTCGCCATCATCGCCATGTCCTCGTGTTCGGCGTTGTGGCAATGGAAGACATAACGGCCGCGATAGCCGTCGAACCGCGCGATGACCTCGACCGACTCGCCGGGGGCCAGGTCCACGGTGTCCTTGATACCGCCGTCGAACGGCCCCGGCGGACGCCCGCCGCGCGAGAGGATCCGGAAGCCCACCAGGTGCAGGTGCACGGGATGGTGGATGTCGGCGACGAACCGCCAGATCTCCGTGTCGCCGAGGCGCGGGCTCGCCGACATCACGTCCGGCGAGAACGGTTCCCCGCCGATCACCCAGCCCGCGCGGCCGTGGACGGTGCCCGCCCGGAACGAGAACTCGCGCGTGGTCGTGGCCTGTTCGCGAGTGAGCGGCGGGATTTCGCCGAGTTTCGCCGGAACGCGGCTGTCGTCCGCGGCGCGGCGCGCGACGACGAATCGCATGACGTGGGCGGTCGAACCGGTGCCGAGCCGGTTCACGAGGGTGACTTCGGTGCCGACCGGATACCGGCCGAAATCGACGACGACGTCGTATCGTTCCGCCGGCGCGAGGGGGAGATGGTCGTGCACGCGCGGAGCCTCCAGGAGGCCTTGGTCGGCGCCGATCTGCACGAACCCGCCCCCGCCGGGCGGCGGCGGGTCCAGCGCCAGGTCGTAGCGCCGGGCGTTGGAGCCGTTGAGCAGGCGCAGGCGGAACTTGACGGCCGCCACCTCGTGTACCGGCCACGGCGCGCCGTTGACCAGGATGACATCACCGAAAACGCCTTCCACATAAGCACTTTCGACGCCCGGTGTGGTCCGCAGCGACCGGTCGAGCGAGGGATAGGCGAAGGCCCCGTGCTCGTCGAAAGACCGGTCGGCGAGCATCAGCGGCAGTTCACGGTCCCCGGACGGGAGTCCCAGTGAGTCTTCCTCGTCGTCGCGGACCAGATGGAAGCCGGCCAGGCCCCGGTACACGGCCGGACCGGTGAAGTCCATGCGATGGTCGTGGTACCACAGGGTCGCGGCCCGTTGCCGCAGCGGGAAGACGTAGTCGCGTTCGCCGTTCGAGATCCGGGCGCGGGCGTCGACCATGCCGTGCCCGGTATGCGCGGTGCTCCACCCGGATCGCGGCAGGACGAGATCGGTCGGGTAGCCGTCGGATTCGGCAGGGGTGTGCCCGCCGTGCAGGTGGACCACGGTCGGCACGGGAAGTTCGTTGCGGTGGTGCGCCACCACCGTCCGGTCCCGCCGTGACTCGATCGTCGGACCGGGGAAGATCCCGTCGTAGCCCCAGATCGGCGTCCGGACGCCGGGGAGGATCTCGGCCGTCGCCGCCCGCTGGGTGATCGTGTAGTGATCGGCCTCGGCGGTCCTTTGTGGACGCAGGACCGGCGGGATCGGCAGCGGTACCCGGAACGGCTCCGGCAACGGGAGTCCGCTGCGCAGCAACTCGCCGGTCTCCGGAGCGCCCTGCGCGAGCAGGCGGGGAGCCGCGACCCCCGCCGCGACGAGGACACCGGCCCCGCCGGCGAGCCCGAGGAAGGTCCTGCGGGGCAGCCGCCCGCTCATCGGTCCACCCGCCAGGTCTGCGGCCGCCAGACGGCGATGGTCGTCAGCACCGTCGCGGTGACGAGGGCGACGCCGAGCGGGATGTGCAGGTCGAGCGCGCCCTTCATCCCGGCGAGATACTGTCCGGTCTCGCCCAGCGCGAGCAGCAGGCTGATCCAGAACAGCCAGCGCGGTCCGCGGACCAGCCACAGGACCAGCGCCGCCAGGATCTGCGCGTACGCCAGGTACGACACGGCGTCGGCGCCCCAGCGGTGCAGCCAGAGCATGTCGTAGTCGCCGCCGAGATAGCCGCCGGCGAACACCGGCTGGCCGATGATCGCGACGGCGTGGGCGCTCACCAGTACCCGGTTCACCACCAGCGTCCCGTTCGCCTTCCGGCTCGGGCTGGTCAGGGTTTCACTCACGTGATCGAACGTAGAAGCCGACGCCTTATGCTGTCCAAGACAAGATCGGTTATCTGTTCATAACAGGCGAGGTATCAGCAGTGGATCTTCTGGCACTCCGGTACTTCCAGACGGTCGCCCGGCTCGAACACGTCGGCCGCGCCGCCGAAAAGCTGCGTGTCGCGCAACCCTCGCTCAGCCGTACCTTGGCCAGGCTGGAGAACGACCTCGGCGTACCGCTGTTCGACCGGCACGGCCGCCGGATCCGGCTCAACCGGTTCGGTACCGCGTTCCTCCGTCGCGTCGACCGGGCGCTGGCCGAACTCGACGACGCCCGTCAGGAACTCGACGACGCCGCCGGGCTGGAACGCGGCACGGTCGCCGTCGCGGCCGAAAGCCTGCTCGTCCTCACCGAACCGCTTCGCACCTTCGTCCCTGGCCATCCACTGGTGGACGTGCGGCTTTCCCAGGCGTCGGTGGAGGGGATGGCGGAGAAGCTGAAAGCCGGCGACGTCGACCTGTGCGTCACCTCGCAACCCTTGACGGGTAACGACATCCGCAGCCGTGTGCTCCTTGACGAAGCGGTGATGCTCTGCGTGCCTGCCGGTCACCGGCTCGCCGATCGCGGCCGCGTCGGCCTGGCGGACCTCGAGGGTGAGCCGTTCCTCACCACGCGACCCGGTTACTGGCAACGTGCGCTCGTCGACCGTCTGTTCGCGAAGGCCAGGCTCGACCTGCACGTTGTCTGCGAGGGAGACGAGGCCGCGGTGCTCTTTCAGCTGATCGACGCGGGGCTCGGCATCGCGTTGGTTCCTTCGCTGGGGTTGCGCGCGGTCTCCAGTTCGACGGTGGTCTGGCTCGACGTCGACGATCCCGAATGCCGCCGCGTGCTCAGCGTCGCGTGGCGCGAGGACACGTATCTTTCCGTTGCCGCCCAACGGTTTCGCGATCACCTGGTCGGCCACTTCCGCGCGCGGGCCGAGCCCCGGTCGAGGTGACCGGGGCCCGGTGGGGTGCCCTTACGGGTTGAGCGTGACGCTGTAGGCGCTCAGTGCCTCGCCGATCGGCTGGTAGTACGAAGTGCCACTGCCCTTGCCGGAGGTGATGCCGAGGCCGACGCTGCCGGCGAAGAGGCAGCCGCCCGAGTCGCCGGGGTTGGCCAGCGCGTTGGTCTGGATCAGCTGGTGCACCGAGCCTTCGGCGTAGTTCACCGTGACGTTCAGCCGCTGCACCGAACCCGAGGTGAGGCGGGTGGTGCTGCCGCTCTTGCTGATCCGCTGCCCGACGGTGGCGGTACCGGCGGAGGCGATCCGCTGGGTGGAGCCGTTCCACAGGGTGACGGCGCCGGGTGCGCTGCCGGTGGTGTTGCGGATCAGGCCGTAGTCGTTGGTCGGGAAGCTGGCGCCCTGCGACGGTCCGACGTTCCACTGCGACACCGCGCGGGTGCAGTGACCGGCGTCGAGGATGTAGTTCTGGCCGCCGCGGTTGGTGTTGAACCCGACCGAGCAGCGGGTGCCGCCGCCGGTGATGGCCTCACCGTTGTAGATCGCGGTGTGCATTTCGCCGGTGGTCCGCTCCACACGGACGCGGTCGCCGAGTGCTTTGGCGGCCTTCACGAGGGCTTCGGTGCCCTTGGCCGCGTCGGAGATGGTCAAGACGACCTGGTTGGCCTTCGGGTCGAGGCCGATCGACGTGTGCGCGACCGCCGGCAACGCCTGCAGGGCGTTCTGCGCCCCCGCCAGCGCGGCGCTGGAGTGCTTGACCACCCGGGCCTGCGCCCCGGTTGCCGTCACCTGGTCCGCGGCGGCCTGGTCGAGGACGTTCACGACCGGCTTGGCGGCGTCGTCGAGGTATCCGTCGGCGGCGCGGGAGCCGAGCGAAGCGGTGACCTTCTGCAGCTTCTCGACGCTCGCCGTCTGCGTCCGGAGGAATTCGACGGCGGCGGCCTGGCTGATCCCGGCTTCGGCGGCGAGGGACGTCACCGCCTCGTGCTGCACCGTGGGGGAGTAGCCCGCGATGGTGGTGGCTGTGGCCGTGGACGGGGCGAGGAAGCCGGCGACCGCGGCCGCGGCCACCAGTGTCGTGGCGGTACGGGCTAAGGGGTTTGTGCGCATACCGGTGACTCACTTTCGCGAGGGGACATCCAGCGCGAGGGGTGGCCGCGCTGGACACAGTGGGTAGCCGGGCACGGCCAAGGCGACCCGGCGCCGGTGATCCGGTGCCGATCATGGTGATCCGCCGCACCGGTGGCGGATACCGACTTTCGTTGGACAGGAAGAAAAATAGGTACCCCACCGTTCGGCCTACCGACGGATACGCGCACAGCAAACGGTGTGTACGTGACTCGCGTGATCAGGAACGGATCTCACGTGACTGGATGCCGTACTCGAGTGTGCGGCGTCTGAGCACGTGAGATCCGTCTCTGATCACGTGAGTGCGGCGTCGAAGGCCAGCCGGGCGAAGCGCTCCCCGATGAGCCGGTGCGTGGCCGCGTCCGGGTGGAGGGCGTCGGGCAGCGGCAGCTCGGCGTGGTCCGCCTCGCCGTACAGTTCGAGGCCGTCGAGGTACCGCAGGTTCGGATCGGCCGCGCTCCGTTCCTTGACGATACGGGCGAGTTCTTCGCGGATCACGGTGAGCGTCAGCTTTCCCGATGCGGTCTCCGCGGGATCGCCGGTGGCCCTGAACCGCACTTTCCCCTCACGCAGAGCGTCCGGGTCGAACTCGCCTGGCCCCGGCGTGTGTTCGTGGATCGGGCAGTGGATCGGCGAGACGACCAGCAACGGCGTGGTGGGATGGCCTTCCCTGATGGTGTCGAGGAAACCGTGCACCGCCGGGCCGAACGCGCGCAGCCGCATCAGGTCGGCGTTGACGACGTTGATACCGATCTTGACGCTGATGATGTCGGCGGCCGTGTCCCGCATCGCGCGGGCGGTGAACGGGTCGAGCAGCGCGCTGCCGCTGAAGCCCAGGTTGACCAGGTCCACCCCGGCGAGAGCCGCGGCCGTGGCGGGCCACGTCCCGGTCGGGGTCGTCGCGTTGGAACCGTGACTGATGGAACTGCCGTGGTGCAGCCAGGTCCGGCGACCGCTCGACTGTACACTGTGGACGGACGAGTCGGTGCGCAAGGCGACCAGCCGGGTCGTTTCGTTGTGCGGCAGCCAGATTTCGACGGTCTTCTCGTGACCGGGCAGGTCGTCGAACCGCAGGGTTCGCACGGGGCCGGGCTCGTGCCGCGCGGCACCGGTGGCCAGGTCGACGCTGATCGTGTCGCCGTCGGCCACGCTCGCCTGCCTCGAGAGCCTGCCGTCGACGAACAGTTCGTAGACGCCGTCGGGCCGGGGCGGTGTGCCGGTGAAGACCCGTTTGGTGGCCAGGACGTCGAGTTCGACGAGGGACGCCGTGGTGCGGAAGACCAGCCGCACGCCGGACGGTTGCGACTCCGCCATGGCCAGCTGGCCGTCGGGGATCTGCAGCCGGGCCCGCGCGGGCAGCCGGTGGGGGAGCACACCGCGCTCGGTGGATTCGAGGTCGAGCGCGCCGCGGACGAGGTCGGCAGTGATCGGGGTGGTGAGCATTCTTCCGTTCATTTCGTTCGGGGCCAGGCGCGCAGCAGGACGTCGAGCGCGTCGAGGATCTCGGTCCAGCTCTCCTGCGAGCCGGGGGTGCTGTGGCTGAAACCTCCGGCGGCCTCCAGGCCGACGAAACCGCTGAACACACTGCCCAGCAACCGGACCGCGTGCGTCCGATGCGGTTCGGCGAGGTCGTAGCCGCGCAGGATCGCCCGCGTCAATTCGGCGTGGCGGACGCCGGCGCTGGTGGCCGCCTTGTCCGGTGCGAGCCGGAACCTCGCGGCGGTGAACCGGCCCGGGTGTTCGAGGGCGTAGTCGCGGTGGACGTTCGCCAACGCGACCAGCGCCTCCTTGCCCGCCAGTCCCGCCACCGCGGTGGCGGCGAGATCGGCGAGTTCGGCCAAGGCCAGCAGGGCGATCTCGGTCTTCAGTTCGTGGGCGTTCCGCACGTGCGAATACAGGCTCGCCGTCTTGACGCCGCACCGTTTCGCGAGCTCGGTCGGGGTCACGTGCTCGAAACCGATCTCGTCGGCCAGCTCCGCGCCCGCCCGGATCACCCGTTCCGTCGTCAATCCCGCTCGCGCCATGGCTGCCACTCTACCATAGTACATTTGGGATTTGCCTAATAGTATTAGGAGACGAAACCTGGGTTCGGTAGCGCCGGGCTCGGCAGAGGGTGGACCGGCCGAGGCGCCATCCCTCCCTCGGCGACCGGCTGCCAGCGAACCGAACTCTGGAGTGTCCATGCCGCTCACCCTTGTCCGCGGGTTCCTGACGGGGATCATCAGCGGGACGACCTTGTGCGCGTTCATCGTCGGCGTCGTCATCGAGTACGTCCCGCTGATCATCACGGGCGTCGGACTTCCGATCGTCTACGGGATCCTGCTCTACCTCGCCGGGGCACCGCGACGCGCCCGTGAGGCGAAGATCGTTCCGGTGGTCGCGCTCGCCAAGATCGAAAGCCTTCGTGCCGGGGGCACCGAGACGGGGGACATCCCGGTCGACCTCGCCCTCACCGTCGCCCCCGACGGCCTGGCCACGTTCCGGGTGAAGATCACCCACGGCATCAACCTGGTCGACATCCCGAACTACCGGACGGGTGACGTCCTCGTCGTCCGGTACCCGCCGGACCGGCCGTGGAAGGCGGAGGTCGTGGACCGGCCGCCGCCGTCGTGGGAACGCCGCGCGGCCGAAGCCACGATCGAATCCGCTCCGGAGTCCAGCCTGGTGCAGGAACCGCCGGAGGGCTGCGGGTTCGCCGCGCTCGCCGTCCTCGGGTTCCTGCTCGGCGCGGCGCTCGTGCTGTTCCTGTTCGGCGCGGAGCTGTTCGCGCCGGAAACGCCTGCCCGGACGGAAGAAACCCCATCCAGCGTGACCACGTCCTCCTCGGGCTCCGCGACCGTCGATGTCGACAGATCCCTGCTGGGCGAAGGGGAGTTGCGCCGGGTGATCGACTCACTGGCGCAGACCGCAGACGTTTCGCAGGTGATCACCGTGGTCGTCGAGGACCGGCGGCTGACCGTGGTCTTCGCGCCGACAGGCGCCCAGGTGCCGCGGTTCGACCTCCGCGCGCTGGAGGCCGACCGCGTCCCAGCCCTGGTGCGGCGGGCGAAGGCGACCATCGACGTCGGGGAACCGCAGACGTGGCAGGTCACGATCGTCCCGTTCGGCACCGCTGTGAGTACCCGGGTGATCGTGACCGGCCCCGACGGCAGCGGTTCACTCGCGGACGGTGGCTGAAGCCCGTCCGTGCCTTCCCGGCGCGGCGCTGCCGGAGTATTCGCCGAGATCGGAGATCAGCGCGGTCAGTTCGGCGTCGTTGTCGTAGCGACGCTGGTGCAGTCCGGCGATCTTCGCGCCCATCTCCGGATCCGGGTCGTCGGTGATGTCAAAGGACGCGAACCTGTCGACCAGCGGCAGACCGACCCGGTCGGTGTTCCGGTGCGCCGGGTGCACGAGGTACTCCCAGTACCCCGTCGAGGTCTTCGATCGCGAAGACGGCGCCCCATTCGTAGTCACCGCCGAGATCGCGGCCGACGACGAAGGACTTCACCGACGGGATGACCCGGCCTTGGCTGCGGAGGCTTTCCAGAGCTTCTTCGACCTGCTCCGGGGAGGCGTCGGGGCGCAGGGTGAAACGGTTGCCGTGGTAGATCATCGTGTTTCCTTTCCGTTGTTCCGGTTCGGGAGGAGAGCGGCGAGTGCCGCTCCGGCGCCCAGGGCGACACCGGTCCAGGTGAACGCGCCGCCGATGCCGATGTCCTGGAACGAGTGGCTGGACGACGATGGGGGACAGGAAATGCCCGAGGAAGATCGCGGCGACCAGGCCGCTGAGCACGCGGCCGCGGTGCGCGGGATGGGCGAACTCGGCCAGGCGCAGGTTGAGGTTCGGGACGACGAAACCGACGCCGAACCCTCCGACGAGCAGCCCGGCCACGACCTGGGCGACGTCAGCGGTGCCGCGGCCTGCACGGTGCCGCGGGCTCGCCGCGTCGGCGCCAATGTGTTCGTCACGCCCCCGATCTCGCAGCGCGACGCGGGGTTCGCGTCGGTGAAAATCGCCTATGTCCGCCCGTTCTCGGTAGCGTGCGAGCATGACCGACGAGATCCTGCCCGCCATCGCCGGAGAGATCCTCGCCGGAGAAGCCGCGCTGTCCGTGGCGGGGAAGGACTGGGGCAACCTGATCCACACCAGGCCCGGGCTGGTCGTGAGGCCTGCCTCGGTGACCGACGTGGCGGGCGTGCTCAGGTTCGCCGCCGCGCGCGGCCTGCCGGTCGCCGCCCGCGGAGCGGGGCATTCGCCGTACGGGCAGGGACAGGTCGAGGGCGGGATCCTGCTGGACATGACTTCGCTGCCGCCGCACAGGGTGGTCACCGGTGATCTGGTGTCGGTGGACGCGGGCGCCCGCTGGCGGGAAGTGCTGGAGGCGACCTTGCCGCACGGGCTGGCACCTCCGGTACTCACCGACTATCTCGAGCTGACCGTCGCCGGCACCCTGGTGGTCGGCGGGATCGGCGGCGCCACCCACCACCACGGCACACAGACCGACGGCGTGGTGGAACTGGAGGTCGTCACCGGCGCCGGAGAGGTGCTCACCTGCTCACGCGAGAGCGACGAGGACCTGTTCGACGCGGTCCTCGGCGGCCTCGGGCAATGCGGGGTGATCACCCGCGCGACCCTGCGGCTGGCCCCGGCCCCGGCGCGGGCCCGGCGGTGGAAGCTCTACTACGACTCGCTCTCGGCGTTCTTGGCGGACCAGCGCGCCGTCGTCCGTGACGGTCGGTTCGACTACGTGGAGGGCCAGCTGATCCCCGTCGGCGACGGCTGGCGGTACATGCTGGAGGCGGTGGCCTACTACTCGCCGCCCGCCGGACCGGACGAGGCCGCGTTGCTGGACTCGCTCGGTTTCGGCGCGTCCGAAGACGAGGACACGGTGTATTTCGACTTCCTGAACCGGATGGCCGACGGGGAGGCCGCCCTGCGGGCGGAAGGAAGCTGGTTCCATCCGCATCCGTGGCTGAACGTGTTCCTCACTGACGACACCGTCGAACGGTTCGTCGCCGAAACCCTCGCCGCCACCGGCGAACCCGAACTGGGTGCCACGGGACTGGTCCTGCTGTACCCGGTGCGGAACGACCGGTTGAAGACTCCGCTGTTCACCGTGCCGCCGGGGGAGATCTCCTGGCTGTTCTCGCCGCTGCGCGTCGGTTCGCCCCGCGATCCGCTGCACAACGCACGCCTGCTGCAGCTCAACGTGGACCTCTATCGGAAGGCACGCGAGCTGGGCGGGAAGGTCTATCCGTCGAACGCGCTGCCGATGTCCACAGAGGACTGGCGCGCGCACTTCGGCGGGGCCTGGCCGAAACTCGCCGACGCCAAGGCCCGGTACGCGCCGGGGAACCTGCTCAACCCCGGCCAGTGCCTGCGGGTGCCCTGAGGTCCGCGGACACTGGTAGAAATGTCCGATGCGGGATTTCTTCAAGGGTTTCCGGATGTTCGGGCAAGGGCTCGGCATCCTTCTGCGGTCGCCGAGACTGCTGCTGATCGGCGCGCTGCCCGCGTTGCTGACCACGCTGTTGCTGATCGGCGGTGTCGTCGCGCTGGCTTTCTGGATCGATGATCTCTCGCTGCTGCTCACCCCGTTCGCCGACGACTGGTCGCCGGGCTGGCAGACGACGATCCGGGTGGCGGCCGGTGTCGCGGTGTTCGGGGTGGCGCTGGCCATCGCCATGATCGGGTTCACGGCGATCACCCTCGCCGTCGGCGGGCCGTTCTACGAACACATCGCGGAGAAGGTCGAGGACGACCTCGGTGGCGTGCCCGGCGCGGTGGACCTCTCGGGGTGGCGGTTGCTGGTGCTGGGCCTGAAAGACGGCATCGCTCTCGTGCTCCGCTCGCTGCTGTTCACGATCCCGCTGCTGATCGCGGGCTTCATCCCGGTGGTGGGGCAGACGGTCGTGCCGGTCCTGCTGGCCTTGGTGACGGCGTGGTTCCTGGCGCTGGAACTGATCGCCGTGCCGTTCTACCGGCGGGGGATGGGTTTGAAGCAGCGCCGGCCGCTGCTGCGCCGGCACCGCGCGCTCGCCCTCGGGCTGGGGCTTCCTGTGTCGCTGCTGTGCCTGATCCCGTTCGCCGCGCTGATCGTGATGCCGGTCGGGTTCGTCGGCGGTGTGCTCGTCGCCCGTGAGGTCCTCGCGGCGGAGGCGGCCTGAGGTTCCCCGGCCGGGTCTGTGTCAGATGACGCAGACACGGCGGCTCCCCCCGCGCCATCGTTGGCGGACACTGAGGGGAGCTTCCGATGAAGAGACCACTGTTCCTGGCCGCCGCCATACCGATCGCGGCCCTGCTGACGACCGGTCCGGCGGTCGCCGACGAGGGAATCGTGTCCGGGGTGGTCAAAGCCGCGGACTCCGGAGAGCCGATCGCCGGAGCGTGCGTGACGCTGTTCGATCTCGACCTGAAGGAGACGGGCTCGGGGTGCGCGGGCACGGACGGCCGGTACGAGATCACCGGCGTCGTTCCCGGCAAGTACAAGGCACGCGCGACCGCCGCCGGATACGCCGAGCTTTGGGCGTACAACAAGGGAAGCGCGCTCGCCGCGGAGGTAGTGGACCTGCCGCACGGACTGGACTTCGGGTTGCGGCAGGGCACGGCCTCCGTCCGCGGGCAGATCACCGATCAGGGGAAGCCCGCGGCGGGGGCGTCGGTGAGCCTCACCGACCAGAACCAGCGCTGGTGGTCGACGGTCCTCACCGCGCCCGACGGCACGTACTCGTTCAGCGGCGTGAAGGCGGACATCTACACGATGGTGATCACCTACGGCGATCGCACGCAATGGATCCGGCAGAAGGCGAGCTTCCCGGAGGCGGAGACCTTCGCCGTCGCCGATGACCAGGTCGCCGTCGTCGACGAGGCCATCGCACCGTACGGGAAGCTCCGGGTGATCGCGACGGACGAGAAGACCGGCGCGCCCGTCGCCGGTGCGTGCTCGCAAGTCGAACAAGGGCATCCGCCGCAGCTGCGGAAATGCGCCGGCGCGGACGGCGTCATGCTCTACGAGGACATGCCGCCGTTCGGCTACTACACGCTGAGCGTCTGGGGACCGGACGGTTCCTACCAGCCGGTCAACGGGGGGCGTGTCGACCTGGCGCCGGGCCAAACCACCGAATTCCGGGCGTCGATGAAACCCGCCGCTTCGATCGTGACCACCGTGCGGGACGCGAAGACCAAGGCCCCGCTGGCGCGGGTCTGCGTCGACACCTACGCCCTTCCAGTCGTCGGTGTCCTCGACGCCGACTATCTGTACTACTGCAGCGACGAGAACGGGAAGCTGGTGATCGGGCCGATCGAGCCCGGCGCGTACAAGCTGCTGGTCAAGTCGCTGGACGAGCGATACGGCATGCAGTGGGCCGGGACGGACGGCGGCACCGGCGACATCGGGCAGGCCCGCACGGTCACCGCCGAACTCGGCAAGGTCGTCTCGACGGCGGACATCAGGATGGACCCCGCCGGGACGATCACCGGCAAGGTCACCGATCGCGCCACGGCGGCCGCGGTGGGCGGCGTCTGCGTCTACCCGTACGCGGTCGATCCCCGGATCGGCTTCCGCTTCGACGTGAACTGCAGCCGGAACGACGGCACCTACACGATCAAGGGCCTCGGACCGTACAAGTGGCCGCTCGAGTTCGCCTCGTCCCGAGGCGACTACGCGTGGCAGTGGTCGGGAGGTGCCGCGGACCGGTTCGCCGCCCGTCCGGTGCGGGTGCGGCCCGGCGCGACGGTGACCGAGAACGCGGCCCTCGTGCCGAACGGTTCGGTCAGCGGACGGATCCTCGGCGCGGACGGCAAGCCCACCTTCGGGTACGCCTACAGCTTCAACTCGCGCACCGGGGACATCCTCGACTGGGCCACGCCGGACTCGAACGGGCAGTACACGGTCAACGGCCTCGCCACGCAGAACGTCAAGATCAAGTATCACATCGATGCCGAATGCTGGTACCGGGACGCGGCCGATTTCGCTTCCGCCACACCGATTCCCGTCACCGCCGGGCAGACAACCGGCGGAGTGGACCTCGGCCCCTGCCGCCGCTGAGGCGCGTTGGTCGTGAGTGGTAAGTGTCGTTCTGACGACACTTACCACTCACGAGTCTCGCAGTGTTCTCGCCCGTCATGGCGTCCTAGCCGATGGGCTCGATCCAGATGTTGCGGAACCGCGGGTTCTCCCCGGGATCCCCGTGGTCCTGCAGCCGGATGGCGCCCGGTGCCGCGCTCTCCGGGATGCTGTCGCCCGTGCCGCCGTCGATCGCCACGTCATTGTGGACGACGACGCCGTTCCAGACCACGGTCACCCGGGCGTTGTCGGTCTTGTTCCCGGCACCGTCGAACCGTGCGGCACGGAAGGTGACGTCGTAGGTCTGCCAGGTTCCGGGAGCCGTCGCCATGTTCCGGTCAGGTGCCTTCTTCGAGTAGATCGCGCCCGCTTCGTTGTCGGCGAGTGTGGTGTCCCCGAAGGATTCGAGCACCTGCAGTTCGTAGCGTTCCTGGAGGTAGACGCCGCTGTTGCCCCTGGCCTGCCCAGTGACCTCCGGCGGGTAGTTCGGCTCGTTCCATTCGACGTGCAGCCGGAAATCACCGAACTGCTGTTTCGTGCGGATGTCCCCGCCGTTCGACTCCATCGCACCGCCCGAGACCGGCCAGGTCGCGGCGCCGCCCGCGCGTTTCTCCCACGCGTTCAGATCGGTGCCCTTGAACAACTGGATCCGCCGGGACTCGGTCAGGGTGAGACTGTCGAGATTGACATTGCCGGCGTCGCCCGTGTCGTAGCGGTAGGAGATCGTGTTCGACCCGGCCTTCAGATTCAGCGTCTCGGGTTGCGTGTTCCACGTGTCCCAGTTGCCGGTACTGGCGAGCCTGACCTGTTTCACCTTCGTCCCGTTGACGTAGACGGTCACCGATTTGGTCCCCGGCGCCGGATCCGGACCGTTCGAGTAACGCAAGGCCGCGTTGTAGGCACCGGACTTCGGCGCGTTCACGGTGAACGTCGTCGCGGCACCCTGGTTCCAGTAGCCGTCGACGAATCCGGTGCCCGTGTAGCCGGCGTGGTTCGTGTTCGTCCCGGCGCCACCGCTCAGCGCGGCCCGCTCGGCCTCGTAGGTCGTGCTCGCCGCAGGCCCACCGACGAGCGAGTTCAACGTGTACCAAGCCTCGGTGCTCCACAGCGCCGCACCTGACTCCGACGCGAACGGACGCGGCGACCGCACGTGGACCACGTGCCCGGCCTTCAACCCCGCCACCTGCAGCGTGACCTTCTTGCGATCGGGCGAGAGGCTCGCGGACGTGACGGACAGGGTCTGCTCGTCGATCTTCGGTCCGCCGTACGCGGGAGTGGGCTGGTAGCGCCATTGCTGAGCCTGGTACTTCGCCGCGAGGTTCTGCGCGGTCTCGGCCGACAGCGGCTGGGTGTACTCCAGTTCGAATCCGCCCGCGACGGCCCGCATGGCGCGGATGTCGAAGGCGTTCGTACCGTTGGGCGTCACCTTCTGGAGGCCGTAGGCGAGCTTGCCGGGCTGGCCCCAGTTGCCGCCGCCGTCGATCCCGCCGGTGTAGATCGCGCCGTCGGGGCCGAGGCTGATCCGGCTGACCCCAGACTCGAGTCCTTGCGTGAGACGGAAAACGGCCCCCTGGTACTCGCCGTTGACCTTCTCCAGGAACGCTCGCTGAAGCCCGCCGTAGGTCACGTCGCCGTACACCATCTGCCCGGCGAACGGACCCTGCGACAGCATGACCATGTTGCTCGGCGAGTTCGCGATCTCGTTGTGCGGCAACCACAACACGGGAGCGGTGACCGGTTTCGAGTCGAACGGGCCCGGGGGATTGGTGTAGTGGTTGAAGAAGCGGTCCTGCTTGACCCGGACGAGCTTGTTCGCCGGCAGCCAGCCGCCCTGGTTGTCCGTGACGAAGACGTCGCCTTCCGGTCCCCAGCCGATACCGTGCGGGGTGCGCAGCCCGCCGGCGATGTAGGACACCTGGCCGGTGGCCTTGTTCACCTTGATCGTGGTGCCGCGGTTCGGCGCGGGCTGCGGATCGGTCGTGGCACCGCCGTAGTTGATGGACACGGAAAGGTTGGCGTAGAAGAAGCCGTCCTTGTACAGCAGGCCGAACGCGAACTCGTGGAAGTTGCCGCCGAACGGCCAGGTGGCCACGGTGCGGTAGTCGTCGGTCACGCCGTCGCCGTTGGTGTCGTTCAGTTCGACGAGCCGCGTCTTCTCCGACACGTACAGCTTGCCGTCGACGTACTTGACGCCCATGGGTTCCTTCAGTCCGCTGGCGACGCGCTGGGTGCGGACCTTGCTCGGGTCGGTGTTCCCGCTGACGTTGCTCAGCAGGTGAACCTCACCGAGGACCTTGTCGGAGCCGCCCCAGGTGGCGATGGCGAGCCGTCCGTCCGGTAGCCAGTCCATGCCGGTGACCTGCGGCTGGAAACCCTCCGGGCGCAGATTCGTCAGCGTGAAACCGGGATGGACGCCGTTCAGCGGAAGGCCGTCACCGGGCGAATCTTTGGCACCCTCGCATTCCTTGCGACCCGGCGAGGTCACCCGGACGACGTCGGCGTCGGTGCTGAGCACCGAATTCGGTACGAGCGCGAAGTCCGCCGCGCCCGGTGGCCGCCATTCGAGGGTGACCTGCTGGTCGTGGAGGTTGTCGAAATGGTCGATCCGCAGCGCGTGATACCCGGTGCTCAACTGGACCGAACCGGTCGCGGGAGTCGCGCCGTGCAGGCCGTCGTGGTTGATGACCGTCTGGCCGTCGATCCGGAGCCGGGAGCCGTCGTCGCTGGTGAGCCGGAATTCGTACTGTCCGGCGGTGGCGATGTTGATGTTGCCGATGACCTCCGAGACGAACTGCTCGTTGAGCCCGAAGTCGGCCGTGGTGGTCCAGTTGATCGTCGGCATCAGCTTGTCGACGTTGGGAGTCTGGCCGGATTTGATCGCGCAGAGCTTGGTGAGCTCACGCTGGAGGTCGTACGTGCGGAGCGTGACACCGGGTTGTTGCGGTGGGATGGCCGCTTCTGCCGGGGCTGTCACCAGCCCGGACACTGCCGTGACCAGCGCCAACGAGGCGACGATGGTCCGGTTGAAGCGCTTGCGGACAGACGGAAGCATCGTTGCTCCTCGGGTCGGCGGCGGAGCACCTCTGTGACGCCGCTGAACCTAAGAGGACTTTCGGATGAAGTCAACGAAAGTATGTACAGAACGGACGAAAGTTAGTCCGAACGGTCTCTCGGATAGAGTCGTGGCCTGCGGGAGGGAGGGCGATTGACGACGGAATCGGGTGGGCCCCGGCTGCGTTCGGCCGTTCTCACTCAGGCATGGGAACGCATCGACGGTGTCGAGGTCCTGTCGTCGGCCGATGGCGGTCCGCTGACCCGGACGATCAAGAAGCTCATCGACCCGCTGGTGATCCGCACCGCCGCGCGGCCCCGGCTCGGCCGTCCCGTGCTGGATCCGGCCACGGCGGCCGAGCTGACGGAACTGCTGCTGGCCGACGCGGACAGGCTGCGCGCGACGGCCGCGTGGTTCACCCACCTCAAACGGCAGCGCCGCGCGCTGCGCATCACCGCGGGCAACGTCCAGGACGTGTGTTTCCCGCTGGCGTACGAATTGGCGACCGGTTTCGGCTCGCCGGGGCCGGACGCGGCGGAGACGGCCGCGGCGGCGTTGCGGGATCTGCACGGCGAGGGCAGTGCGGTGGGCGTGGATCAGCTCACCTCGTACCTCGCGGATCCGCGGCACTCGGCCGAGCTGACCGCGGAACTGCGGCGCCGCTGGCAAGCCGAATCCGCCGTACCGCAGGACATCACCGCACTCGGCGCGTTCGTCGACGAACTTTCCGACTCCGCTTGGCGGGTTCTCGCCGATTCGGCCGCCGGGCACGCTCTCGGACTCATGCTGCGGCAGCCGGGCGGAGCCCGCCGCCTGAGCGAAGTCGTCCGAGAGATTTCAGGGCTGCGCGCACCGGATCTCGGTCTGCAGCGCGGGGATCGCACCACCGTCCCGCCGCTGAACCGGAGCGACGAAACCGGCACCGAGCTCCTGGAGCGCAGTGTCGAACGGCGGGTACGCGCGACCTTGCGCCGTCTTCCGCCGGACGAGCGGGTCTCCGTCGAAGCCCTCGTCGACGACGAGCTCACCAGGGTCGCCGCCGGATTCGGGCTCTGCTTGCCCGCGCTGGCCGCGTGTTTCGCGCTCGGGGTCGTCCTCGCGCCCGCGCTGAGGCCACTCGACGGCGCGGCGCCCGCCGGTGTACCCGAATTCGCTCGCCGGCTCAACGCGCAGGTCGCCCGGGAGGGGTACGTCCTGCACGCTCGTCGAGCCCTGGCCGGTGCCACGCCGCTCACTCCGCGGCCCGACGCCGAACTCCTGCGCGATCTTCGCGAGTTCGCCAAGCACTTCCTCGGCAGGCTGTGGGTCCGGCTGCACGGTTTCGACGTCCGCGGCGACCTGCCCGCCGACGCCACCGACGTACGCGACCTGGTCACCGGCGTGGTCCGGTCGACTTCACTGGATTTGCGGACGAAGGTCCGCCGCTCGCTCATGGCCCGGTTGCCGGAGCTGGAGGCCGTATCGTGACGCATCCGGTGCACGCGCCCGTACTCGCGGCCGATGGCGGCCTCATTCGCTTCGCCCTCGCCGATCTTCTCGCGGGCCGGGCCGCCACGATGCACATCGAACTCACCGACGCCGCGGCCGCGGAACCCTGGCTGACCCGGCTCGCGGGCGCGGAGGCGACTCTCGTCGCGCTCGGCCAGGGCCACATCGAGCTTCCTGCCCAGCCGGAACTCGGCAGGCTCGCTTTGCTGCTGTGGCTGCGTCGCTGGTGGCCCGCCGGTCCGTCACTCGGGATTCCCTCGCTGGATCCGGCCTTGCTGGATCTCGAGACTGCGGTCGCGACGGCCGACGTCGAGGGCTTGGCCGAAGGTCTTCTAGACGGGTTCGAAGCTTCCCCGGCCGAGCTGTTCGACGCGGCCATCGCGGACGACGCCCTCCTGGCGGCGGGCCCGCCGGTCGCCGAAGAAGTCCGCGGACTGTGCACCCGGCTCGCCGCCTGGTTCGACGACGAGGACGACGTCGTACGCGCCGAGACGGCGGCGGAAATGTCGGCACGACTGGGAACGGCGACACCCGGCCAACGCGCGTACACGCTGGCCGCGGGCCTCGCCCCGCTCGCCCCCGGCGAAGGGGTATTGGCGAGCGGACGTGCGAGCGTCGACTGGGCGCGGGTACCACCGGGGATCCTTGACGCCGGTGAGGACACGGTGACCTGGCGGATCGTCGTCGCCGCGACCGCCACAAGGCTCGAAATCGTCGTCGCGGGCGCGTTCGCCGACGCGGCCATCACCGCGTTCGCGAGTCACGCGGGCGAGCCGTTCGCCGAGGTGCCGCTGGAGCTGGGCGCCGGGCGGTTCTCCGGCACGGCGGAGCTGAACGAGACCGCGACCAGGCTCGCCGCTCGTGTCCATAGTGGACAGATCGCCGTCGTTGTCGGCGTTGCGGGAGAAGGTGTCGCCGGGACCACGGCGGAAGACCGGGCCGAGGTGGTCGCGCTCGTCCGGGCACGTCCTCCGGCGGCAAGGACGCTCGCCGAACGGGCGGCGGCCGCTTCCGCCGATGAGGAGTTCTGACGTGCTCGTCGGCATACCGCCGCCCCGGAATTCACCGGACCGGCCGCTCCCGCCCGAACTGGGTCCGGCGACCTCGCATGGTTACAACTGTCGTTGTGTCGCAAGGCATTTCGGTCTCGATCCGGCGCCGTACGGCGAGCTGCCCGCGTGTTCGCTGTCCGAACGCCAGTACCGGAAGCTGCTCGTCGACGCGGTCGAACTCCAGGACAAGGCCAAACGGCTCGCCGTCGCCCGTGACGTCGCCGGTGCGCACCGGACGTACGGCAAGATGCGGGAGATCGCGCAGCGGCTCGACCGGACGGATCTGGACCTCGCCGCGGTCAGCGATCTGGCCACCGTCTGCTACTCCGCCGGCGACCTTCGCAACGCTCGTCAGTGCGCCGAAGCCGTGCTCCAGGCGTTCAAGGTCAGTACCGCCGCCATCGTCCACTACGGACAGTACGCCGAGCTCCGGATGATCGAAGGCTCCCGGGAGGTCGCCGAGCGCGTGCTCATCTCCTTGAGCACGGAGGAAGGCGACGTCGTCAAGGCGCGTGAGCTGATCGCCGGGCAACGCCGCCGGGCGGCGCAGCGCAAGGACGCGGGGCCCGGACAGTACCCGCCAGAGCTGCTCGACGTGTACGGCGCGGACGAGCTGGAACTGCGGATCTTCGACGTGCGCGTCCAGATCGCCGCCGGGGACCTGGCGGGCGCGCGGACCGCGATCGAGGACATCTTGACGGCTCTGGAAGCCATCGCGGAGATCGACGATGTCCGCGGGCAAGTGGCGGCACTGCAGGCGATGGCGCGAGCCGAGCGGGCCCGCGTCCGCCAGGCGGGTGGCGAAGACGCCGACGCGCGCGCGGATCTGCTGCGGCTGAGTGCCCAGCACGAAGGCCGTCCCTTGGCCGCCAGGGCGAGCATCGAGCTGGCGGCGGACAGGGCCTTCGGTGGCGACTTCCCCGGAGCGGTCGCCGCGATCGTCGCCGCCCGCGACGAACTCGCGGACGCGGGCCTGAACGGCGATGTCGCGGAGGCGAGCCACGCGCTGGGCACCCTGCTGCTGTATGCCGGCGACGTCGCGCAGGCCAGGGACCAGTTCGAGCACGCGGGGAAGATCTGGACGGCCAACGCCGACGTTCCTGGCCTGCGGCGCCTCGACGTGGCGCTGGCCCGCTGTGCGATGGCCGAAGGCGACTGGGCGACGGCGAGGGACCACGTGACCCGCGCCCGGGAGTCGGCGCTGACGTCGGGTGACTGGTCGGATCGCCTGCACACGGATTTCGTGGCGGCGACGATCGGCTTCGCGCACGGCGAAAACCTCCCGGCCGTGCTGGACCTGCTGCTTCCGCTGGCGCTCGCGGCGGCGGAGTACCGGTTCGAGTTCACCTCGCCGCAGGCACGCACCGCCTGGGCGCGCGACGTCGCCGGTCCGGCGACGGAAATGCTGATGGCACTGCTGGCTCAGCTCCAGGAGCCGAGGCTGGCGGCGGAACTGATCGAGCGCACCTGCGCCGTCGGCGCGTACACGGGTGTCGAGGGGCGTTCGCTGGACCTCACCGGCGCCCTGCCCACCCTCGAAGTGGGCCCCGTCGCCGAAGGGCTTCCGTTGGCGGCACTGGGTTCCGTGACGTCGTCGCTTCCGCTGCGGCTCGCCCCACCGCCCGGGCTGCGCTGGTCACCCTCGTCGCCGATGGAGCTGGACCCGTGGCTCCACCTGGCCGCCGAGCGGTACCAGCTGCCCCGCACGGTCACCGAAACCGTCGAGACCTGGCCGACCGCGAAGCCCGGACGTGAGACCTTCCTCTTGCGCTACGCCGACGCCGGCCACACCTTCCTCACCTGGCGGACCACCGAGGACCTCGACACCGTCCACACCCATCCGATCGAGTTCGCTCTGGTCGGGACCGCTCGCCAGTGCTTGGACGCCGCGTCTCCCACACCGCGCGAAGGCGAGAGCGTCGCCGACGCCGTCCATCGCTCACTGAGTGAAGACGCCTTCGGCAGCTTCGCCGGTGAACAACGCCTGTCCCGCGTCCTCGCCCTCAACCTCCTGCCCGCGGACCTGGTCGAACGTCTCCGGCGTGCCGCCGACGGCGGAACCCGCCCGCTCCTGCGGATCCAGCCGTCCCCGAGCCTCGCCGGTGTTCCGTGGGGGCTGCTCGCCCTGCCTGACAGGCGGGCCGATCACGTGCTCGAGATCGACGAGATCGGCATCTGCTTCGACAGTGACGAACGGGTTCTCGACGTCGCCGACGTCTCGCTGCTCGCCCCTGCCGCGATCCCGCGCCGTCGACCAGCCGCCGACGGCCCGCCGGTCTATCTGCTCGACCCGCGTATCCCCGGCCAGAGTGCGTTCGGCGAGCTGGGTTCCGTGCTCGGCAAGCAGGATCCGGCGTCACCGCTGATCCGGCATCTCGACGAGCGGCTCGCCGAGGGCCCGGTCCTTCCCGCCGCGTCCCGCGGGCTCGATCTGGTCCGCCGCACCGACACCGACCGCCGTCTGCTCGCCGGACTGCTCGCGGGCCCCTGTTCCCGGTTGGTGTTCGTCGGACATGTCAGCCGGGTCCGCGACGAGTACGGCGCGCAGACCGCGCTGCATCTGTCCTGCTCCGCCGATCTTCCCGGCACGGCCGCGCCGATCGGAACGCACCGGCCGTTCACCGCCGCCGACCTCGCACTGTCCGAAATGGACACCATGCCCGCGCGGGTGGCGCTGATCGGCTGCGCCAGCGCGAGCGATTTCGGTCTGGCCGAACCGTTCGGCGTGCTGCTCGCCGCCGTCGCGGCCGGAGCGGGACTGGTCGCCGCCACGGTCTGGGCGCTCCCGACCTCGGCCGCCGTGCCCGGTTCGGACCCGATGTCCGAACTCGTCATCGCCGTCGACACCGCGCTCGCCGGGGACGATCCGGTCACCGAACTGTGCGCCTGGCAGCGGTCCCGGCTCGCCCGCTGGCGCGAGAAGCCCGAGCCGGCGGCATCGCCCGTCTTCTGGGCGCCGCTGACCTGCCTCGACGCGACCGACGACGGGAAAACCTGGGTTCGGTAGCGGAACGGCCCGCCGAAGCTGTGTCCAGCACGAACGACACGGCGAAAGGCGGCACCCGATGTTCAAGAAGATCCGCGACAAGATCAACGAAGCGACGCAGCAGGGCATGACGCGGGGTGCGCAGGACTTCCAGCGTCACGCGGAGCAGTTCCGGCAGGCCGCCGCCGCACAGGGCCACGACATCACCCCGCAGCTGCCGACGCCGCAGCTGGCCGCGCAGGCCTTCCGGAGCCTCAACGCCGACCCGGACATGGCGGCGTTCCTGGCACTGCCGATGGACGAGCAACTGCGTCAGCAGCAGGAACTGCAGGCCTACGGCACGGAACTGCGGCGGCTGTACGACACCTGCGAGCCCGCCACCCTGGTGGTCCGCGAGCTGGAGCCGACCGGCCGGAAGATCGCCGGGCAGGCGCAGTACACCGCGACACTCGAGGTCACCCGCGCCGACGGCACCACGTACCGGACCGTGACGCAGCTGATCGCGCCGTTGGCGACGATCCAGCAGTACGCGCCCGGTACCCGCCACGAAGCCCGCGTCGACCCCGCCGACCCGGCGAAGGTCGCCGTGTTCGGCCCGATCTCGTAGTGCTGGTAGGCGGAGCTGCGACCGGTTCGGAGAGGCGACCCTACGCGTGAACCCGCCCGGCCGAAGGCCCCGCTATCGCGGTGGCGGGGCGCTTTGTTCGCTCGACATGACGTGTTCTGCCATGCCGCGCCCTGCCGATGTCGATCGCGGTCGCGGGTTCACCACAAACAGAGAGGCGGCGGCGATGTTCGGGACCTTCGAGTTCGGCCTGCCGGAAGACCCCCGGCGTCCCCGACGTCCAGGACTGCGCCTGTGGCTGCTCGGCGTGCCGACGACGCTCGCCTGGGCGGCGACGGGCTGGTCGGGCGCCCTCGGGCTGCTGGACGGCTTCCGGTTGATGTCGCTGAACCGCGTCGACGCGTGGGGGGCCGACGCGGGCCCGGCGGTTTCGCTCGTCCTGTTCTTCAGCGTCTCGATCACGGTGGCCTCGTCGCTCGGGTTCGCGATGCTGTGGGGCGGCGGGATGTCGTTGCGCGGGATGGGCGTCGGTTTCCGGGCGAGCAGCCTCGCCGCGTCCCTCGGCATCGCGCTGGGCAGCGGCGTCGCGATCCCTTCCTGGACGCCGCCCGAGTCGGTGGGGAAGCGGCTGCCGTCCGAACCGTGGACCGAAGTGGACTGGATCATCTACTACGAGCCGTATCTCTTCCCGGCGGTGGCCGGGGTGACCGCGCTGGTCATGATCATGGTGCTGGGACGCGCGTTCGTCACCAGGGCCGAGGCGGACGACCGCGCGCAGGCGCTGGCCCAGACCGGCAGGCAGGTGATCGGCCAGGTGCTCGGTGTCGAGTTCACGAACGTCTGGGTGATGGGGAATCCGAGGTTCACCGTGCAGGTCCGGTTCCCCACGGACGACGGCGAGCGGACCGTCGTCACGACGATGATCACCCCGCCGCTGCAGGCCCCTGCCCGCGGCTCGACAGTGAAGGTCACCTACGACCCGCGGAACCCCGACTCGGTCCAGGTGGACCCGGATCCCGCCGATCGGGCCGCCGGCGGAAACTTCGGTGCGTTCCTGCCTCCGCTGTTCTGATCGCCCTCTACACTCGCGCGGATGGACGAACAGACGGCAGAGGTGTCCACCGCGCCAGCGGTGCGCAAGGCGATGATCCGGCTGGTCCCGTTACTCGGGCTGCTCTATCTGCTCAACTATCTCGACCGGGTCAACGTCGGGTTCGCGGCGCTCACCATGAACGCCGACCTCGGCATCAGCTCGGCCGCCTACGGGCTCGGCGCGGGCCTGTTCTTCGTCGGGTACTTCTTCTTCGAGGTGCCCAGCAACGTCATCCTGCACAAGGTCGGCGCCCGGATCTGGATCGCGCGGATCATGGTCACCTGGGGCATCGTCGCCTCGGCCACCGCGTTCATCCAGGGCGAGGTCAGCTTCTACATCGTCCGGGTGCTGCTCGGGATCGCCGAGGCCGGGTTCTTCCCCGGCATCATCCTGTACCTGACCTACTGGTTCCCGCGAAAGCAGCGGGCCAAGATCGTCGCGCTGTTCTTCCTCGCGGTGCCGCTTTCGTCGGTCATCGGCAGCCCGGTCTCCTCCCTGCTCATCAAGCACGGCGACGGCGTCCTGGGTTTCGACGCCGGCTGGCGGTTCATGTTCTTCGCCGAAGGGGTGCCGTCGATCCTGCTCGGGGTGGCGGTGTTTTTCCTGCTGCCGAGCAAGCCGAAGGACGCGAAGTGGCTGACCCCTGGTGAGCGCACGGCGTTGCAGTCGGCGATCGACGCGGAAGACATCCGTGAGGTCGGCAAGGAGGTGAGCACCCGATCGGCGCTGACCGATCCGCGTGTGCTCGCGCTGAGCGCCGTCTACTTCGGGATCATCTTCGGCCTCTACGTGCTCGCCTTCTTCCTCCCGCAGGTGATCAAGGGCTTCCAGGAGCAGTTCCAGACCAACTACAGCATCGTGGAGATCGGGCTCATCACGGCGATCCCGTACGCCGTGGCCGCCGTCGCCATGGTGTTGTGGGCACGCCATTCCGACCGCACCGGTGAACGGGCCGGGCATGTCGCCATCGCCGCGTTCGTCGGCGCGGTCGCGATCGCCGCCGCGCTGTATCTCGGCTCGCCGCTGTGGGTGATGATCGCGGTGACCCTCTGCGCGGTCGGCGTGTTCACCGCGATCCCGGTGTTCTGGCAGCTGCCGAACGCCTTCCTGACCGGAGTCGGCGCCGCCGCCGGGATCGGCCTGATCAACTCCTTCGGTAACCTGTCGGGCTTCGTCGGCCCCTATCTCACCGGCTGGTTGCAGGGTTTGACCGGGAGCTTCCGCGCCGGGATGTGGGCCGTCGCCTTCTTCATGGCGATGGCGGGGGCCATCGCGTTGACCTTCCGAGGCAAGGACAAACGCGCGATCAAGTGAGGTGGTCGAGGTCGCCGTTCACCCACCGGATATGGGTTTCGGCGCTTCGGCGCACCACCGCGCGGGCATCCCGGTCGATGGTGTCACCACCGAGGGTGTAGAGGCGGTCGTAGGAGAACTCGTCGAGCCGGTCGACGATGCGGCGGACCACGGCTCCCGACAGCGGGATGTGCTTGGGGAAGTTGCGCTGGAACGAAACCCAGTCCGGCGCGAGCCCGCCCGAGATCGTGTCCCCGGCCAGGATGCTGCCGTCCGGCGTCCTGGCCACGGCGCTGCCGCGCATATGCCCGCCGAGCCGGACGAGTTCGAGGCCCGGCAGGGGTTCCACGCGCTCGTCCCAGAACTCGAACGCCGGATCGGGGGCGGGCAGCCATTCGCGGTTGCGTTCGTTGACCAGCACCGGAACCCCGCCCAGCGCACGGCTCCAGCCGAGCTGGGCGCCGAACATGTGCGGATGGCTGGTGGCGATCACGGCGACGTCGCCGAGCCCGCGCACGACGTCGAGCACCTCGGTGTCCAACCAGGACGGTGGGTCCCAGAGCAGGGTGCCCGCCGGGGTCACCGCGATGAACGACCAGTGCCCGATCGCGAGGTTCGGCTCCCGTTTGATGCTGTGCAGGCCGCGTCCGTGATCGCGGTGCAAGGTCTTGTGCGGCACGGAGATCAGTTCCTCGTGCGTCCACCAGCGTCCGGTGTGCGCGCCGAGGTCACCGGCTTCCTCGATGCCGACCTCGCCTCGGTCGAGAACGCACCGGGGAGGCTCGGGAGTGGCGGGATGTTCGATACCGCACCTGTCGCAGATCCACATGATCGACAGCTTGTGACCTCCAGTGCGCTGGAGGTCAAGACGCGTCTTCCCCCGGCTCGCCGAGCCGGGGGAAGACGGGGGTTCAGCTGATGGTCGTCTTGCCGAGGACGGCGTCCTGGTCGGGCGGGTCGAGCGCGAGCTGGACGTCGAACTCGCCGAGCGAGCTGTCGGTGACGATATGCGAGGTCGCCGCGGCGTCCACGCTGCTGGTCGCCTCGCCGGCGGGGGTGCCCGCGGGGATGGTGAAGTCGACCTTGCCCTGCGCGGTGAACTTCAGCGGCCCTTCGGCGGGTACCTCGGTGTCCGGGATCGGCAGCTCGATGGGGATCGAGATCTTCTGCTCGCCGAGCGCGATGTTCACCTTCGAGCCGATCGAGCCGGAGAGCTTCTTGGCACCGACGAGCCGGAGCCCGTCGCCCGCGGCCTGACCGGCGTCGACGTCGAGGGTGAACGGCACCGAAACCGGCTCCCCGGCCTTCGCCGCCGCCGGGATTTCCGCCTTCACGACCACGGCGACCTTCTGGTCGCCGATGATGGGGAAGCCGCCCTTGTACGTGAGATTCTTTTCGACGGCGGCAGCGGTTCCCGCCGCGGCGAGCATGACCGTCCCGGCGACCGCGGCCGCGATCCCGGCCACGCAGAACCGCCGAACACCCTTCCGTACGAGGGTTTCCGTCATGTCAGGTCCTTTCATCGTTGAATGGGCTCGAAACTGAATGTAGGTGGAAAGTCACCAACGAGGAAAGGAAAAGATCTCTCGCGTTTTCTTTGCGCTTCGATCTTGTCACGCGTATGTGGAATGGCGAGTTCGTGAATTGTCATGCGGGGGAGGAAAGGGGAAATGGTGTCCGCATTCTTGTCACCTCGGTGACAGGTGCGACGGACGCGAGGTGAGCGGGCTAGGGTCTTGATCGTGACCGAACGACCCGAGCCGTGGCACCTCCGGACCCGCAGGTTCCTGCGCGCGACGGATCAGCGCGGCGAACTGGTGCGCGGGGCGCGGTTCCTCCGCAGACTGGTCCCGGGTGACCCGCTGGCGCCGTCGACAGGCCGCTCGTCCGACCGGCTCGCCCGGCTGCTCGCCGAGGCGGGCGCGGACCGGCCCAGCGCCACCCGTGAGCTGGGGCTGGCCGCCGTGCAGGCCTGGCAGGCCATCCGCCGGACCGGCGCGCCGCCGATGTCCGCGGACGGGATCACGGTGCTGTTCACCGATCTGGTCGGCTTCTCGACATGGGCGTTGCAGGCGGGGGACGAACGCGTGCTGGAGCTGCTGCGTTCGGTCGGCGAAGTGACCGAATCGGTCGTCACCGGGCATCGCGGCAGCATCGTGAAGGGCCTCGGCGACGGCGTGATGGCCGTGTTCGCCGATCCGGGCGAGGCGGTGAACGCCGCTTACGAGACGTGCTCCGCCGTGAGCGTGATCAAGGCCGAGGGCTATCTCCCGCACCTGCGCGCGGGGCTTCATCGAGGGAATCCGCGGCGGGTCGGTAACGACTACCTCGGCGTCGACGTGAACATCGCCGCCCGCGTCATGGCCGCCGCCGACGGCGACGAGGTGCTGGCCAGCGGAAGTGTCGTCGACGAGCTGGACCCCGGCGCGGTGATCGTGCGACCGCGCCGGAGTTTCCGCGCCAAGGGGACCCCGAAGGACCTCCGTGTCTACCGTGTCGTACCTCGCTACTCGTCGTGAGTGGCAAGGATGGTTATCGAGGGTAAGTCAGAGGCCGGACCGGCCATGGGAGCCGGTCGCGCCTTGAGTGTCCACAAGGGACACCTTCGAGTGGCGATATGTCTGATTAGTGGATGAATGTGCGGTTCGCGAGGGCAGTCGTGAGTGGTAATGAGGGTTAGAACGCTCATTGCCACTCACGACCTCAGTGCAAAGTACTCAGAACGGACACTTTCCCTGACCTGTGTCCCTTGTGGACGGTCAAAGGCGCGCCAGGCTCCTTGGTGGCCTACTCCACCACTGACTCGATCACGCCACCTTTGCCTTGCCCCTCCCTGACCGTCCTCACCGCTCACGAGCCGCACGGCCTAGCCGGGCATCTCCGAAGGCTGCGAGTCCAGCCCCGCCCGGGGTTTCGTCCAGCCACCGCGCGTGAAGTCCGGCACCGCGACCGGTTTCCCGCCGCGAGCGAGGGAGACCACGCTCAAGGGCACGGGGGAGCACCAGACCGCCGAGTCGTAGACGTCGATGTCCGGCACCAGCCCGGCGCGCATCTGCTGCACGATCCGCCACTGCAGCACGTAGTCCATGCCGCCGTGCCCGCCGAGGTTCGGGTCGTCCTTGAGCTTCTTCCACAGCCAGTGGTCGTGACGGTCGCGGTACGGCCCGAAGTCCTTCCACGCGTGGCCGCTGTGGTCGGGCTCGACGTAGATCCGGGCGGGGTAGTCCTCCACGATGCCGCGGCTGCCGGCGAGGCTGTTGATGCGACTGTACGGACGCGGCGAGCTGACGTCGTGCTCGGCGCGGATGATCCGGCCCTGCTCGGTCTCGATCAGGCAGGTCACCAGGTCGCCGTTGATGTAGGTCTCTTTCCACGACGGGTGGCCCGGCGGCATGTGGCGTTTCCGGTAGTCGGCGAGCCCCTTCGGCTCGGTCGCCGTGGCGCGCAACGTGGCGAACCGGTCGCCGCGGTTGACGTCCATGCAGGCGGCGATCGGCGCGAGGCCGTGCATCGGGTAGAAACTCGCGGTGCTGCGGGTGTGCCACTTCCGGCGCCACGCGTCGGTGTAATAAGTGTCGGAGAACAGCAGTTCGCGCAGGTCGTGCAAATAGCCGCCGTGTCCGTTGGTGACCTCGCCGAAGACGCCTTCGTGCGCCATCTTGAGGATGGCCAGCTCGTTGCGGCCATAACTGCAGTTCTCGGCCAGGAACAGGTGTTTGCGGGTCTGCTCGCTGGTGTTGACGAGGTCCCACAACTGGTCGAGCTCGGTGGCGATGGGGAGTTCGACGCCGACGTGCTTGCCGGACAGCAGCGCCGCCTTGCCCTGGGGGTAGTGGAACTCCCACGGGGTGGCGATGTAAACGAGGTCGATGTCGTCGCGGGAGAGCATCTTCTGGTAGGCGTCGGCGGATCCGCCGTACTCAGCCGGGCGAGGACGCCCACCGGCGGCGAGTTTGTCCGCGGCGGCCTTCGCGCGCTCGGCGCGGATGTCGCAGACCGCGGTGACCACGGCGCCCGGGACGGCGCTCCACCCGCCGATCATGGACATGCCGCGGTTGCCGAGACCGATGAGCGCGATCCGGACGGTCTGGTGCCGCTCGAACGGGACCCCGATCATGCTGCGCTGACCAGGACGGCGGGGCGCGCTTTCCGCCTCTTCCGCCGCGGTCGCGCTCGTCGGGATCGCGGCGAGCGCCCCGGCGGCGAGCGCGCCGCCGAACAGTGTCCGCCGGGAGACAGAGGGCAGGTCGGCCATGAAGAACACTCCTTCGTGTCGCCTTCGGTGCCCAGACCCTGTCCAATCGCCGCCGGATATGTCAAGAGATGCGCCAAAGTGTGCAATAAACTGCACTATTGCGCAATTTGAATGCTTGTTGTCCGGGGTTTCGCGCAACCCGGGTGCGCGTACACACCCGGGCCGCGCGGACGGTCACCGGCGGATCAGCACCTGGTCGATCGACTTGCGCACCAGATTCGGCACCACGCAGTCGTCCGCCGAGTAGCCGACCGGGATGACGGCGAACGCCTTCTCGTTCTGCGGCCGCTCGAGCAGTTCGCCGAGGAACCGCATCGGCGACGGCGTATGCGTCAACGCGGCCAGCCCGGACAGATGCAACGCCGTGAGCAGCATGCCGACCGCGATGCCCACCGACTCGTCGACGTAGTAGTGCTTGTGCTTGGTGCCGTCCTCGTCGAGGAAATAGCGCTGCTGGAAGACCACGATGAGGTACGGGGCGTCGGTGAGATGGGTCTTGACGGCGTCGGTGCCCAGCGGCCGCAAGGCGGACAGCCACTCCTCGCCGAGCCTGCCCTCGTACGAAACGCGTTCTTCCTCTTCGGCGGCATCCCGGATCCGCTGTTTGGTCTCGGCGTCCTTGATGAGCACGAACGTCCATGGCTGCTGATGCGCGCCGCTGGGCGCCGTGGCCGCCACCGCGATGGCGTCCACCACCACCTGTTCGGGCACGGGGTCCGTCGAGAACATCCGCACGGTGCGGCGGGTGTCCATGCGACGGCGCAGATCGGCGGCGGTGGCCAGCGATTCTTCCGCGGGCACGCGCGCCGGACGGTAGGGCACCGGCTCGAAGGGGTCGCCGTAGGTCGGGGTCCACTGTGCTGTGGTCATGATGGCGATTCTGGCGGCGGACCCGGTTTTCGGGAAGCCCCGGAGCCGGGTTATGTCCCTGGAGTTATGCCGCCTTCTGTCTCAAGTGGACGGACGCCGGTCGTCGTAACCGGCGGGCGGTTCCGCTACCTAGAGCGCCACTTAGCGGTGTCGCGGCGTAGAGATAGGTATCCACTGCACGACTTTCGTCGGTGTCAGGTTTCTCTTGCCGCGCACCAGAATCAGCACACCCGTCCCCATCGCGCGGCCGAAGCCGGGCCGCAGAAATGAGTCGGAACCATGCGACTGCGCTCCTTCGCCCTGATCGCCGGCACCGCCTTCGCGGCGCTGCTCGGCGTCACCGCCCCCGTGGCGTCCGCCGAGGAACCCTCCTCCGACGTCCAGCCGATGATCATCGGCGGCCAGAACGCGTCGAGCGGCCCGTGGGCGGCCAGGCTCTTCGCCAACGGCAGGCAAACCTGTACCTCGACGATCATCGCGCCTCAGTACATCCTGACCGCGAAGCACTGCGTGGCCAGTAGCGGTACGTTCACCTTCCGGATCGGCAGCCTCGACCAGCAGAGCGGCGGCACCATGGCCACCGGCTCCACCGTCACCCGGCACCCGAGCGCCGACCTCGCGATCGTGCGGCTCACCGCGCCGGTGAACGCGACGTACTCGCCGCTGGGCACCACCGCCGACGTCTCCGTGGGGCAGACCGTCCAGGTCTACGGCTGGGGCGCGACCAGCCAGTGCGGCTCGGAGATCAACTGCCAGTCCCGCTACCTGAAGGTCGCCAACGTCTCGGTCACGTCGGTCTCCTGCCGTGACTACAACGGCGGCATCGCGGTGTGCGCGCGCCGCGGCGACGGCATCACCGCCGGTGGGGACTCGGGTGGCCCGATGTTCGCCTCCGGCCGTCAGGTCGGCGTCGCCTCGACGAGCGACCGGCAGACGACCACCGCCTACACGAACATCACGCGGTACCGGCCCTGGATCCAGCAGATCGCCGGCGTCTGAGGGGTATCGCGGACGTGGCGTGATCCAGCACGGGGCCGAACTGGCTGACGTAAGCTGACCGAGTGGGGTCGTGAGTGGTAATGAGGGTTAGAACGCTCATTACCACTCACGACCNGCAATGAGGGTTAGAACGCTCATTACCACTCACGACCCCCTTGCAGGATCGGACAAATCACCCGAACCAGGTGTACTTGAGAAAAGTGTCTCTTGTGGACAGAATCGTGAAGGGTGCCACGTTTGCCCTGCCCTCCGGCAAAGGGCCCTCCCTGGCCGTTTGTCGGGGAGGGCCCTTTGGGGTTTGTGCTAGTCGGGACGGCCGACTTGGGTGTTCGACAGGTCGAGGCCGATCGCGAAGTCCGCCGTGTAGCCGCTTCCGGTCTGTTGTGGACGCAGCAGCATCTGGGCACCGCCGTTGCGGTAGATCGAGTCCCGGCTGTTGGTCGTGTCGGCCGGACCTTTCCGCCGGTACGGTTCGGTCCGCAGATAGGCCGCGCCGAACTCGGGTGTGAAATAAAGCTGCGAGGTGAACTCGTACGGCCTGCCGTTGGTTCCGACGGTGCGTATTTTGATGTGGATATGCAGCGTGCGTCCCGTGTACCAGCCTGGCAGAATGGTGGTGAACCGGGCCGCTCCCGATTGGTCGGTGTTCTGGTAGCCGCGCAGGAAACGGCGGCCGCGACTTCCCTGGGACGGAATGTCGGAGTACAGCCCGAACGCGTCGCACTGCCAGAGGTCGACCATGGCGCCCGGTAGTGGCGTGCACTGCTGCTGACGGATTTGCTGAACGGTGAAGTTGATCGCCAGCGCGGTGCCGGGAACCAGTTGCCCGGTGGATGGCTCACTGCGGATATCGGAACGGTTGAGCCGTTCGTCGACGAAGTACGGGCCCTCCATCTGCTCTGGTTTGACCACGCAATCCAGCGTGCAGACCTCGGGTGTGCCCGCGTTGAAGGTGGTGGCGTTCGCGGTGGCGGATCCGGCGACAGTGAGTGTCGCGCCGGCGGCGCCGAGAAGGATCAACGCCTGCCGCCTGCCGAGAACTCGGCCTACTGGCTCATCATCGTCATGCATGGGGTTCCTTTTCGCCAAATGATGGGAGTAAGGGAACTGAGCGCGACAAGTGGATTGCCGAAAGGTGTCGCGCGCATTCGATTGTCCGCCATGATTCGGTCGCTGTCGAGAAAGTTCACTCGCGTGCATCATACTTCGAAGCGAGCAGTATTCTTTGATGGGCCGAATTCGTGAACCGCTGCTACGACATTTCGCCTACGACTTTCTGATGTCCATCTTGAGAAAGCTTGCGTGCCCGGTGGTTCGCGACGTTGACGCGGTTTCCGCATAATCCTGGCATGCAATAGCGGCGTCGTCCGGGACGCGTGGTGTCGATGAACGCGCCTCGGCAAGTAGGTGCGCCGCAGGCGCGGAACCGTTCCACGCCGAGAGACTGGACGACGCCGAGTATCCCGACGCCGCAGGCCAGGGCCAGGGAGTCCGCGACCGTCGCGCCAGGCCGGGCCGAAACGGCCCATCGTGCGCTGTCGGTCAGAAGGGTGACGTCACCGATCGAAGAGGTGAGCGCGGTGGCTCCGGTGATGAGGCGTGCCTGATCCGGGTGGTCGATCAGATCCCGCACCGTGACGCGTAACCGATGAACGGCACGCAGATCACCAGGCCGGGTGGGCTCAGGCAGTGCGTGAAGCTCGGCGAAGGCGGCGAGAGACTCCAGGTCGGGAAGCTTGTCTTCGCCGTGCCAGACCTCCGGGGCGGTGTTGACCAGGTCGGTAGCGACGCCCGCCGCCCGGACGTAATCGTCTAACGCTACTTGCATCCCTTACCGGCCTCTCGTACCTTCGCGGTTAACTGCTAGTTTAACCCTTACCGGGAGGTTGTCCGTGGAGATCGACGCCCTGGTGTTCGACATACTCGGCACGCTCGTCGACGAACCGGCCGGGATCCGCGAGGCGGTCCGGCAAGCGGTGCCGGGCACCGATGCGGATGACCTGGTCGGCCAGTGGCTGGGCCACGTCGAGACCGAGCAGCGGCGCATCGTCGCGGGGGAACGGCCGTTCGCCCCGAGCGACGTTCTCGACCGCGAAGCGGCCCAATTGGTCACTAAGACCGACGTGGTGCCGAGGCTTCCGCCCTGGCCCGACACCGTCGAAGGGCTGGCTCGCCTCGCGGAGCGATACCCGCTGATCGGTCTCTCCAACGCCGGCCGGACGAGCCTGCTCCGGATCAACGCCCATGCGGGTCTCCGGTGGCATCAAACGCTCTCCGCCGAGGAGGCGCGGACCTGCAAACCGGACCCGGCCGTCTACGAGCTGGCCGTCGAGCTGACCAAGACGAGGCCGGAGCGGCTGCTGATGGTCGCCGCCCATGCGTGGGACCTGAGGGGAGCACAGAGCGTCGGTCTCCGGACCGCCTACGTCGCCAGGCCCCTCGGGGACCCGCCGAAGGCCACGGATCGGTTCGACTTCCACGCCGACGGCCTCGCCGATCTGGCCGGTCAGCTCGCGAAAAGCCGGATGTGATCAAAACTGTCGGTGCCTCCCGCTAGGTTCATCCCAGTCCCCACCGAGGCACCCCGCAAGGAGAAGATGCGTTGTCAGACTGGGAAAGAGCAAGCACGGCCAGGGTGTTGCCACCCGCCCGCCCGCGCAAGCTCGCGAAGGTCCCGTTCGTCGAACTGGCCGACGGACGGGTGCAGGGCGTGGTGTCCAGCGGATCGGACATCGGCCGGGTGTACGTCTCGTCGGTCGCGGCGAGCACGTACGAGTTTGCCTGCAGTACCAACAACAACCGGCCCTGCGGCGGAGCCCGGGGCATGTTCTGCAACCACATTCTCGCCCTGATCAACGAATCCACCCTTCAGTACGGTGCGGAGCGGGTCGCGCGGTACTTGCGCGTCGAGGTTCCGGAGCCGACCGTGCAGGCCATTTCGCAGACCATGGGCGCGACGCGGCCGTCGCAGGGTGACAACACCGCCGCCGCTTCCGTGTTCAGCCAGTTCTTGCGGCACTTGGCCTACCTCGAATTCGAGCCGTCGACGGCGCCGGTACCGGAGCTGCAGTGGTTCCCGCCGACGAGGGCGGTGGTCTGATGCGTGTCGATCTGCTCACCGATCCCATCGCCGGTCTCGACGAGGCGCTGGCGGTTGTCGATGCCTTCGACGACGTGCTCGTCACCGGCTTGCTGCGTCCCCAGAAGATCGCGGGCTTGACGGAGCTGGCTGACGCCGTCGCGGGGTCGCCAATGGCGTCCAGAGTGGCCGAGGCGGCCGAGAAGACCGCAGCCGGTGCCGCAGGGGAGGAACATTTCGTTTCCCTTGCGGCGGCACGGATCGCGGTGTTCGGATCCGTGCACGACGCGGTCCTCGCACGGCTTGTCGAAGCGACCGGCAGGCCGCAGGGTGAGGACTCCGCCGGTCAGACCGCCGAGACGGAACCGCCCAACCTTCTGGTCGCCGCACGGTCTTGGCTGTCCGATCTGGCCCGCGCGGGCTGGCAAGGTATCGACCACGACCTGATCTCGGCTTCGGCGCAGGTGATCTCCGCGCTGCTCGCGGAGCCGAGCCTGCGTCGGCTGGCCGTCCTGCTCGACGGTTTCGCCGCGGAACTCGCGGCGTCCTGTCCTGGTGCGGCGTTGGAGCGGATCCCCGCCCGGCGCTGGGGCGACCTGTGGTCGCGCGGAATGCTGCTGACCCTGCCCGGGGCGGCGGCGACGCCGGTGATCGGCACGGTCACCGGCCGCCTGTTGCCTCTCGGGGTCGACCTGCTGGAACATGCGACGGCCGCGCAGGCCCAGGTCCACGCGGTGTTCGAACCCGAAGACGGCACTCCGCCGCGGCTCGTGCGCGCGAGCGTGACCGCGCCGAAGCCGGACACGATCATCGGCGCCGGGATCTGGCAGTTGCTGCGCCCGCATCTTTCCCTGCTCACGGCGATCAGCGAGGGCCGCTCGATGGATCTCGCCGACATGCCGGTCACCGCGGAGGGCGATCTGCTCTGGCGAGACGACCATGCCCGTCTCGGAGAGCCCGCGGACGCGTTCTCGACCGCGCGCGTCGCTCTGCCGAAGGCCGTCACGCCGACGGTCGAGCCGCTGGATCGGCACCCGGTGCGACTCGCCGTTCCCGTCTTCCTGGAGGGATACGGGATCGAGGGAGACGAAGACGCGCTCACGTTCACCTTCGCCGGGAATCGGCTCTCCATCGAGACCGATCGCATCCCGGCCGCCGGCCCGCTGACACCCAAGGCGGTCGCGGGTTCCAGCGCGTGCGTCGGCCTGATCCGGTGGGACGGCGGATTCCGCCTCCAGCCGCTCGCCGTCGAAACCACCGTGCGCAAGAAGACCACCGCCGTGCACGCCGGAGCCTGGGCAGGCGGCACCACGGACAAGGCCGGGGTGAAGGCCGAGAAGGCGGCCACCGACGCTGCGGCCGTATTGCGCGAACGCGCCGGAAGGCTGTTGCGGAAATGACCGAACCCGAGGACAACCGCCGCCAGGTCCTGTACTGGCGGCTGCTCGCCCGGCTCTTCGACACCGAGGAGCAGGCCGCGCTCGAATCGGCGAGTGTGGCCGTGGTCGAGGACGTCGGCCTGCCGTCCGCCGTGCTGGATCCGAACGTCGCGGTCGACTCGATCGTCCAGCGTCATCCGGAGCTGGCGGCCGAGTTCGACGGGCTGATGGTCCCCGAAGCCGAGGACAGCCGGGACAAGGCCGCGGAAGTGCGTCGCGCGGCGCTCGTGTCGAAGGTGCTGCTCAACGTCTTCGCTCCGGCGCCGCACACGGTGACGGCAGGGCAGCTGTCCCGCTGGCAGGCCGACGCGGGCTGGCTGGAGCGCGCGCTGGGCTGCCGTCCGGGCGAGTTGCGCGGAAGTCGTCGCGGTGGCGCCCCGACCGGCCTCGGCGGCACCGGCGGTGGCGGCGCGCCCGACTTGAGCACTCTGCTCCCGGCGATCGGCCCGGAGCTCGGCGGCATCGAGGCGGACCTCGTCAAACGGATGCATCTGCGTGAGGTCCTCGCCGACCCGGCGCTCGCGGCGAAGCTGAGTCCGAGCATGTCGCTCATCGAACAGTTGTTGCGGGACAAGGACAACTTGTCCGGAGTGGCGTTGGCCAACGCCAAATCGCTCATCCGCCGCTACGTCGACGAGATCGCGGAGGTCCTGCGGACCCAGGTCGAGAAGGCCTCGACGGGCAAGGTGGACCGTTCGGTCCCGCCGAAGCGCGTGTTCCGCAACCTCGACCTCGATCGCACCATCTGGAAGAACCTCACCAACTGGAGCCCCGACGAGGAGCGGCTCTACGTCGATCGCCTCTACTACAAGCAGACCGCGAAGAAGACCACGCCGCAGCGGCTCATCGCGGTCGTCGACCAGTCGGGCTCCATGGTGGACTCGATGGTCAACTGCGCGGTGCTGGCCTCGATCTTCGCCGGACTGCCCAAAGTGGACGTTCATCTGATCGCCTACGACACGCAGGCGCTCGACCTCACGCCGTGGGTGCACGATCCCTTCGAAACGCTGTTGCGCACCAACCTGGGCGGTGGCAACGACGGCATGGTCGCGATGGCGCTGACCCAGCCGAAGATCGCCGAACCCTCGAACACCGTGGTGGTGTGGATCTCGGACTTCTACGAGACCCGCGTCGAGCAGCTCTTCGAAAGCATGGCCGCGATCCACCGGTCCGGGGCGAAGTTCATCCCGGTCGGCTCGGTCACCAGCGCCGGCCGGGGCAGCGTGAACCCCTGGTTCCGCGAGCGCTTCAAGGATCTCGGCACGCCGGTGATCTCCGGCCACATCACCAAGCTCGTCCACGAACTCAAGACTTTCCTCACCTCCTGAACCTCCCGAAAGGCAAGACATGTCCGACCTGTTGCGCGCCCCCGCCGAGATCAAGTACGCCGAAGAGCTGGACTGGCTGGAGTCGGTCGACGACAACCCCAAGCCGTTCGCCTGGCGTCTGTCCCCGAAGATGCTGCGCCTGTTCATCCTCGGTTCCGAACGCGCCGACGGCCTCGACCGCGAGATCTCGCAGAAATGGTTCGGCGACCGGAACATCGTCGAGCGGGCCATCGTCACCCTCGCCTCCGACCGCGGCCTTCTGCTGATCGGCGACCCCGGCACCGGCAAGAGCTGGCTCGCCGAACTGCTGGCCGCGGCCATCTCCCGCAACTCCACGCTCGTCGTGCAGGGCACCGCCGGCACCACCGAGGACCACATCAAGTACTCGTGGAACGTCTCCATGGTCATCGCTAAGGGCCAGTCCCGCGAGTCGATGATCCCGTCGCCGATCATGACCGCGATGGAGGCGGGCTCGATCGGCCGCTTCGAGGAGCTGACCCGCTCCACCAGTGACGTGCAGGACGCCCTGATCTCGATCCTGTCGGAGAAGTACATCTCGGTACCGGAACTGGACAGCGACGGCATCGTCTTCGCCAAGCCCGGTTTCTCCGTGATCGCCACCGCGAACAGCCGCGACCGCGGGGTCAACGACCTGTCGTCCGCGCTCAAGCGTCGCTTCAACTTCGTCCGCATCCCGGTGGTGACCAACAAGAAGAGCGAGGCCGAGATCGTCCGCTTCCGCACCGAGGAACTCCTGCGCCGTCACCAGATCGAGCTGGACGTGCCGCCCACGCTGCTCGACGTGCTGCTGCGCAGCTTCGGCGACCTGCGTGCCGCGGCGGCGTCGGCGGGCAGCGACGACGAGAAGCTGGAGTCCGCGTTGTCCACCGCCGAACAGATCGGCGTGCTCGAAGACGCGGTGCTGCACAGCAACTTCTTCGGCGAACGCGAGCTGACCGCCCGCACGCTGGCGTCCTCGCTGGTCGGGTCGCTCGCCCGTCGCGAGCCGGAGGATCTGGCGATCCTCAACAAGTACCTGCACGGCGTCGTCGAGCCGCGCAGCAAGGACGAGGGCGGGGACTGGCCCGAGTTCCTCGACGGCGGCCGCGACGCGATCGCCAGCCTCTCGTGAGCGGCGCCTTCGAGGCGTTGCGCGGCCAGTTGCAGGAGGCCGCGGCCGCCTTCGCCGACGGGCCCGGCGCACTGGAGGGCATCCTGCTCGGGCTCGTCGACGACGTCGACCGCGCGGTGCGCGAGCCTTTGGAGATCTTCCCGGTGTGCCACCATTCCCCGGCTTCGGCCGTGGCGATGGCCCGGCGGCTGCGGGAGAAGCAGCCGAAGGTGGTCTACCTCGAACTGTGCGAAGACATGGCGCCGTTGCTGACCGAGCTGCGCAACTGCCGTCTCCCCGTGGCGGTTCAGGCCTTCGCGACCGAGGTGAAGGGATTCCCCGCGGAGTGGGCGCCGCTGTCCGTGGTCGCGCCGATCACCGAGGCTTCCGCCGAGTACCAGGCGATCGCGTACGCCCTTGACACCCCGGGAGTCGAGCTCGTCCTCGTCGACCGGTCGGCGGACCACGCCTTCCAGTGGAACGAACGCGAACCGTCCCCGGAGCCGGACGCGTCGCCTGCCGAGGAAGAGGCGGCGTTGCACGGTGACGCGGTCGGCGTCGAGATCGGTGATCTCCGGCCCCGGTTCGCCGAACTCGAGGAACACCTGCTGCGGCACGGGCGGGTGCGGCACTGGTCGGAGTGGTGGCACCAGTACGTCGAGCTGCCGCTCGGCGACAGCGACCACGACACCTACCGCCAGGTGATGTTCCTGATCGGCAGCCTGTTCCGTCGTCTCGCGCCGGGCGACACCCGGCGTGTCCGGGTGGACGAAGACCGCGAGCGCTACATGTGGACCCGGATGCGCGAGCACCTCGCCGCCTCGGGTGCGGCTCCCGCGGACTGTCTCTACATCTGCGGTGCCTTCCACGCGGCCAGCCGGGTCGCGGAGTTCGGCGTCGAGGGTACGGACGGGTTCGTGATCAGCCCGCGCAGCGAGAGCACCTGGCAGTACGGCCTGATCCCGTCGAGCCATGCCTCGATCGAGGCGCAGTTCGGGCTCGCCGGGGGATCGGTGTCGATCGCCGCGACCGAGTGGGCGAAGAACCTGAAGCGCACCAAGGTGAAGCAGTTCCAGCTGGAAGGACAGGTAGGAGGGCCGAAGCGGAAGAAGGCCGCGGAGCTGCCCGCGCCGACGTCGGATCCGGTGGCGTCGGACCAGCTTTCGGGTTTCCTGCAACGACCTCCGGTGCTCGACCGGCTGGACGAGGCGGAACTGCTGGGCTGGTCGGTCGAGATCGTCCGCGCGGCGCGGCGCAATGGGTACCTGGCCTCGACCGCAGACGCCATCGCGGTGTTCGAGACCTCGATCCTGCTGGCGGGTCTGCGCGACCGGGCCAAGCCGACGCCGTACGACTTCCAGGACGCGGCGGTCACCTGTATCGAAAAGGACGTCGTGCCCGGCAGGCGTGACGTGCGCCGCCTCGTCGAGATCATGATGGGCGGGGACCGGATCGGCCAGGTCGGCTACGACGCGTTGCCGCCGCTGGCGCGTGACGTGCACGACCGGCTCGAACCCCTGAACCTCAAGCTGCAGCAACGAGGGGTGCAACGGGCGCTGCTCGACATCGCGTCGAGGCCGGAGCTGGAGCCCTGTTCCGATCTGCTCTGGATGCTGCGCTACCTGATGCCCCACGGTGCGGCGCGGCCGATCATGGGGGAGCGGCGGCTCGGTGAACGGCCGATCCAGGAGTCGTGGGATCTGGCGCTGGGCACCCACCAGCGAGCCCTCATCGAGCTGGGCTATGAGGGCGTCAGTGTCGAACAGGTGCTGGAGCAACGGCTTCGGCGTGCCGCTTACCATCCGCAGGCCACCGCGGCGAAGGTGCTCGGGGCGGTCGAAGACGCGACGCTCTACCTTCGCAGCTCGCGGCTGGCGGGAGAGCTGGGCACACGTGCCCTGGAGGTACTGGCCACCGAACGCACCGTCGACGGTGCCCCGGAAGTGCTGCGGCGGGTGCGGAGGCTGCTGGCGCACTACCGGACCAGCGAGCCGGTGCTGCCCCGGTGGATCGAGGACTTCGTCCGGACGGGGTACGCGCACTACTGCACGCTGCTCCCGGCGGCCTTCGCCGACGAGGAGGCCGGCGTCGAGCAGGTCGCCGCGATGCTGGGCTTCCTGTTCAGCATGGAGGCGCTCGCGTTGTCCCTGGGGTGCGACCGTACGCAGCTGGAGCTGGCGATCGCCGGATCGCATCCGGAGGAGCCTTCGAAGGTGGCGCTGTTGTGGGCGGCGCAGGTCCAGCTCGGCCGTCTCACGCGTGCGGAACTGCGTGAGCGCTGCGCCGCACTGCTGGCGAACCCGATGGTGCTGCCGGCTTATCCGCGCTACCTCAGCGGTTTCGTCCACGCGTTGGAGCCGGCGCCGGGATTGGCCGACTTCGTCGTGGAGGCGGTGTCGAACGCTTTCGCCGAGCTGCCGGACAGGCTGCTGCTGCCGTGGTTGCCGACGTTGATCACCACGTTGCGGTCCCGGGGCGCGGAGCTGGTGCCGCTGCTCGTGCGTGAGGCAGGGCGGATCTTCCCCGGCAGGCTCACAGCTCTCGACGCCTGGGTTCCGCCCTGGAAGGACCAGCCGGAACCCCTTGCGGTGACGAGGAAGACCGGGGGAGGCGGCCTCGCGTTGCTGGCGGCGCATCCGGCGAGCTGCGACGCCGTGGCAGGCCTGCTGGGCTGTGAGGAGCCGTGGGCGAGCACCGCGCGCACCGGCTTGGCGCTGCTCGAGCGGTATCCGGACTCCGCAGCCGCGTTGGAGGAGGTGCTCACCGGCGGGTGAACCCGGGGTTCTCGCGGATCACCGTCGGCTCGTCGTCGGAGTAGGCGCTGAACCCTTCCCCGAGNGTACCGACTGGGGCGGGCCGTGATCGAGGCCCGCGGCGTGGACCCAGCTGCCGTGGAAGCCCAGCGGCACCGGCCTCGGCAGATGGATGCGGGCCAGTGGCTTCGCGGTGAAGTCCTGCGCCGCGAGGATCACCAGATCCGAGGCGTTGCGGTCGGGATTGTTCACGTAGGCGAGGGCGTAGCCGTCGTCTTCGGACTTGCTGCGGGACGACGGCACGAACACCGCTTCGCTCGCGTCGGCGCCCCGGCCGAAGCGGTGTACCTCCGAACGCCCGTTCCGCAGGTCGTGCTTGATCAGCGCGTTGCCGAAGGAGCCGGAGGGCTTGTCCAAGTAGACGTCGAACAGTTCGCCGGGAGAGGCCGAGTACCCGTACCTGTGCCGCCGCGATACGAGGCTTTCGTTGACCCGCGGGAACTCCTGCGGCCGGTCGTCGAGAACTCGGCGCCGGACCCGTCCTTGCGCGAGATCGATCGTCCAGCGCTCCAGCACCGGCGGTCCCGACGCCGACGGGCCGCCGAAGCCCTGCTTGCCGGCCACCTCGAACGGAGCCGGCATCGTGGTCAGGTCGACCACCACCGTGGAGCCCTGTTCGTAGGCGTTGAGCGTATGCGAATAGAACACCGGATCCACCCCGAACCAGCGGACCGGGCCGCCGTCGCGGTTCATCACCCCCACCCTGGCCGGATGGCCCGTGTTCCACTTGTAGGGCACGACCTTGCCCGGCTGCGGATCGAAGGTGACCGGCACGTCGAAGACGACCACGTAGTTCTCGGTGAGCCCGAAGTCGTGCATCATCGGGCTTCCGGTGACCGGGATCCTGGTGGTGCGCACGACCCGGCCGGTCCGGTCGACCATCAAGTGTCGTACGTGATCCCACGTCGGGTGATAGGTCACCGCGTGCAGCTCGTCGGCGCGGGCGTCGAACTTGGTGTGCGCGGTGTAGGAGCCTTCCAGTGAACCGCCGAAGTCGAACGGCCCCAACGTGTTCAGCTCACCGTCGAGTTCGTACGGCGGAGCGCCGGACTCCTGAAGGGCGAGGATGCGGCCGTGGTGGCCGATCACGTGCGTGTTCGGCGCGAAATCCTCGGCGGGCACCGGCCACGGGTACCGCTCGCCGAGTTTCGCCGCGACACCGGACGAACGCACCCATCGGTTGCGGTACCACTCGGCCTTCCCGTCGCGCAGCCGGACGCCATGCACCATGCCCTCACCCAGCATCCAGTGGTGGGCGCGCGGGTCTTCGAGCCCGAGCACGTTCGGCCCGGTGCGCAGATATCGACCGCAGAGGTCTTGGGGAATGCGGCCGGTGACCGGCAGACCGAACGCCGTCACCTCCTCTTTCACCGGCGCGAACGCACCTTCGACGAACGGGTAGCGCGGATTCTGCTCGGCGAAGGCGGATTCGCTGCTCCCGAAGGTCGCGGCGGCTCCGCCGATGGCCAGCGCCGCCGCCCCGCGAAGCACGTTCCGCCTGGTCGGTTCGGTCATGGTCGATCCCCCAACTCAGTAAGTAACTGTGTATGCCATGAACGGTGTATGGCTTTACCTGTTTTGGGTGCAACAATGCGGCCATGGACGACGTGGAGATCGAGTTGCTGCCGCCGGGCACCGCGCTGGCGTGGGGTCACGCCCCGGCGCCGCGGCGCGGGCCGAAACCGGGATACAGCCTCGAGCAGATCGTCGACGCGGCCATCGCGCAGGCGGACGCGGAGGGTTACGCGGCGCTGTCCATGCCGTCGATCGCCAAACGTCTCGGCATCACCGCGAACGCCCTCTACCGATATCTGAGCTCCAAAGAGGAGCTACTCGTCCTGGTGGCCGAGGCGGCGTGGGGGCCGCCGCCGGAGCCGGCGTCCGGCGATTGGCGCGCCGCGGTCACCGTCTGGGCACGCGCGCTCCTGGAGCGCTGCCGCCGCCATCCGTGGCTGATCGATCTGCCGGTGCGCAGAGCACCGAGTACGCCGAATCTGCTGGGGTGGCTGGAGAACTTCCTCGAGGGGATGGCGGACTCGGGCCTGAGCGTCCAGGACGTGACCGGCTGTGCCGTCCTGGTCGACGGATGGGTCCGCAGTACCGCTTCCTTGCTCCGGGACGTGAACGCGAGCCCGCCTGATCAGGTCCGGGCGCTGAGCGGGTTCCTCGGCCCGCGCCTCGAAGGGCGGGGCTATACGCGTGTCGCCGCCGTGATTTCCGGTGAGGCGTACGGCGAGGAGGGCATGGAGGAGGCCGACGTCGAGTTCGGCCTCGGTCGCATCCTGGACGGTATCGAGGCGCTCATCGAACGCCGGTGAACACTTCGTCGAGCCGGTAGTCGACGATCTCCGACGCGCGTTCGGCCGTGTAGGCGTCGACCATGATCCCCGTGACCAGACCGGCGGACATCGTCGCGAGCGCGTTCGCCTCGAGCAGGGGGTCGAGGCGGGCGGGGACGGCACCTTTCTCCTGTGCCGCCCGGAGCAGGCCGGCGATCGCGTGGACCAAGTGGGGCAGAAGGGGTTCCTGATCGGGATCCTGGCTCCCGCGCGTGACGTCGACGGCGAAGTACGCGATCTGGACCGCGGCCAGCATGCGGCGGCGTTCGCCGTCCGGCAGGACGGCGGTCAGGTAGGCGCGCACGATGGTGCGTTCGTCCCCCGTCTTCATCGCCTCGCCGATGCTCTTCCCCGCGATCTCGCCGGTCAGTTCGACGACCCGCTGCCAGGCGAACCGCAGCATCTCTTCCTTGGTCGGGAAGTAGTACTGGACCAGGTTCATCGAGATGCCCGCCTCCGCGGCCACCGCGCGCAGGGTGACCGCCTGCAGGCCTTGGGCGGCGGCGATCCGGAAAAGGGCCTCCGCGATTTCGCGCCTGCGCTCTTGGTGGTCGACACGTTTCGGCACGCGATCACTCTGCCATGCCGGCGAGGACTGGCAGGAACGGCCACCCACTGTTATGGTGCAAGTGCACTATAAAAACTTCGAGGAGGTCCGATGCTGGGGGAGTTCACCGACGAGAAGGCCGAGGAGCGCTTCTTCGCCACTTATGACGCGATCCTGCGGAAGTGGCCGGTTCCCGCCGAGGAACTGGACATCGCGACGAGATTCGGCCCGACCCGCGTCCGGAGTTGCGGGCCGGAAGACGGTCCGCCGATCGTGCTGCTTTCCGGGGGAATGGGCACCTCGCTGTCCTGGTATCCGCATATCGCCGAACTCGCCGCCCGGCACCGGATCCACGCGGTCGACAGCATCGGCGAGCCGGGGCGCTCGATCCAGACCGCTCCCATGGAGTCCGTGGAGGACTGCGCGGACTGGCTCGCCGAGGTCGTCGACGGGGTGCTCGCGGGAACCGGCCACGAAAAGGTCCACCTCGCCGGCGTTTCGCGAGGTGGCTGGCTCGCCTTGAACCTCGCCACCCGGACGACCGGCCGGATCGCCGGTGTCGTCGCCATCGAAGCCGCGGGGTTCGGTGTGATCGACCGGAGCTTCATCTGGTGGAGCTTCCGGGAGATCTTCCTCTGGTTCCTGCCCAAGTGGCTTCTCCGGCTGGTGGCTTCCGGCGATCCGGACGTGCGGCACACCGTGCGGCCCCTGTTGTTCGCCGCGCTCAAGTACAAACAGCGACTACCGGAGATGCATCTGTTCAGCGATGACGAGTTGTCGGCGATCGACGTGCCCACCCGGATCATCGTCGCCGAACGCAGTGTCATCCAGCGTGCCCGCGAGGTGGCGGCCCGGCTCGCCTCGCTGAATCCGCACATCGAGGTCGAAGTCGTTCCCAAGACGACTCATGGGCTGTCCCTGGAGAAACCGGAGCTGGTCACCGCCCGGATCATCGAGGCCGCGCATCACGCCGCGACCACCTGATCCGGCCACGACGGCGATCGGCCGAGCAGGGCGACGATCGTATCCAGGTCGGACCGCCCCTTCTCGTCGACGGCCGGACCGAAGGCGGCGCCCGGAGCCTTCCGGTTCTTCCCGTCCGGGATCGCCTTTGCGAAGCCCAGTCCGGCGTCGAGCACCTCGCGCTGGAATTCGAGCGGCAGGCCGAGGGTTTTGGCCACGTCCCAGGAGTGCACCAGGTAGTCGACGAAATGGAAGCCCAGTGCCTGCTCCGCGGTGAAGGTGATTTCGGTGGAGAACTCGGGAAGAGCGAACTTCCGGTCGGCGAGGTCGTGGGGGGCGAAAGCGTTCAGGACCCGGTTCACCGAGGCGCGATAGGTGGCGATGGGGTCGTCGCCCAGCGGGAGCAGCCGCCAATGGTCGAGGTGGCTCTCGCCTTCGGCCGCGGCGGCGAACCCGTGGTGCTGGGTGGCCATATGTGCCAGCAGGCCGTGCAAGGTCCAGGCGCTGCACGGGGTCGGCTTGATCAGATCCGCGGGGGTGATCCTGCTGACGAGGTCGAGGCTGGTTCGGGTCACCAGGGCGTCGAGGACGCGGAGTTCATCGATAGGCATACGCATATAATCTACATATGCTTACGAGTTCGTCAACAGGTCTCGCGATCCGGGTCGGTATGGTCTGCGCATGGCGGAGAAGGGGAGGCCGGATCTCGCGGCGATGCTCGGCGGGCTGATGCGACGGCTGATGAACGCCGAGACGCCGGTGCTGGCCGAGCACGGGTTGACCATGTGGGGCTACGTGGTGCTGAGCGCGCTCGACGACGGGCCCGTCCGCACGCAGGCCGCCCTCGCGAAGGCGATCGGCGCGGACAAGACCCGGATCATCGGCACCCTCGACAACCTTCAAGAGGACGGGCTGATCACCCGCGAGCCGGACCCGAAGGATCGCCGGGTCCGGCTGCTGGGGATCACCGAAGCCGGCCGCGCCGCGCGAAGGTCGGCCCAGTCGAAGATCCAGGAGCAGGAAGAACGGTTGCTCGGACGGCTTTCCGCCGGTGACCGGGCGGCGTTCCTCCGCGCCGCGCGCCTGCTGTCCGAAGCCGAGTGGCCGTGACCGGGGTTCACCCGAGTTCTTCGGTGACCATGCCCGGCGGGTAGTCCGACGGCGACCGGCGCCACCATGCGCCGAAGGCGTGAGCCAGCCGCCGTGGCACCTCGACCTGCGCGCCGCCGCCATGAAAGTCGATCGTGACCAGCACGCCGCCGATTTCCGAGGTGTCCCAAGGGATTCGCCGGATCAGTTTCGCGTAGTCGGCGCTGGCGGACACGAACGTGACCACCTTCGTCGCCCCGATCCGGCGCGCCTCCCCGAGTACGGCGCTTTCCAGTACTCCGGACGGCCAGTCGCCGAGTTTGAGTTTCCGGTCGTAGTAGGCGATCGGCTCGTCGGCGCGCAAGATGCCGTAGCCGCCGCTGAGGAGCAGCAGCCGACCACTTCCGGCGGCCTCGGCCAGCGCGCCGCCGGCGTTCCGGTAGAAGTTCCCGGTGTAGCGCAGCCAGGCCTGCCGCAACCCACCGTTGTCCACCTTGGACCGCTCCAGGACGTCGGCCCGCGCGTGTAGCAGCGGCTCGGGCCACGCCTCGCCGGTCTCCCCGGACGCGTCACCGCCGCGGATCTTGGCTTTCGAGGGACCGAGGATCGTCAGCGCCTCGCGCGGATCGATCGTGTCCAGGACGGTATCCACCGGAGTGACCGTATCAGTGGAACCAGGTCGAACCAGTGCCGTTCGGTGTCGGGAGCATGCCCTGGCTGGGCGGCCACAACGCCGTCGACCGCACCTGTTTCAGCTGTCCGCGCAGGGAATGCACGGGAAGTGGCCGCTTCCGGGTGAGCATGGTGGTCGTCCGCGGATGTAGATCCACGAACGGGTAGGTCGCGTGGAGCGCGCCGAGCCGCCGTTCGAGACGGAGGCTGTGTTCGGTGAGGTCGGCGGCGTCCAAAGCGGGCTGGACGAGGAGGAATTCGTCGGTTCCGAGCCGCACGGCTCTGTCAAGAGGGCGCAGATCCTCGCGGATCAGGTCCGCGATGTTCTGTTCGGTGTGCATCCTGACCCGGTCGCCGTGGCGTCTGCCGACCTCGGCGAGATCGTCGACGGTGATCATGATCAGCCCGAGGGGGACGGTGTCGGTCGACGCGCCCAGCCAGCCGGAGATCCCGGCCATGGTCGCCAGCCCGGTGTCGGGATCGATCGCGAGCGCCGGTTCCTCCGGTTTCGACGGCGCGCGCCGTTCCAGTCGCCCGGCGAGGTGACGCAGCGCCGCTTCCGCCCGGTTCTCCACGGGAGTCGCCGCGGGAGTCGTCACGCTGTTCAGCACTTCGTCGATCTTGATCCGCGCGGTGGGCGGCAGGCGATCACCGAGCGCGTCGCGCAGGCGGACGACCTCGGCGTAGGCCTCGTCGCGGCGGAAACCCCAGCGGCCCTGGAACCGCCGTGCGGCTTCCACCGTGGACGCCGACGGGTCGACATCGTCGAGGTCCTGGGCGACGACCGAGCCGCCGAAGGTCGGGGTGAGCACCGCGACCGACCACTCGCGGGCGAGGCTCTCGTCGGCACGCAACAGGACAGGGGTCACGCCGTGCGGCAGGTCCGGGCGGCCCGAATCGACCATCCCGACCACAGTGACGGCCGCGCGGCGCGCGATCCTGGCGTAGACCTCCCGTTCCCGTTCGAAGTAGGGCAGTCGCTGGAAGAGCGCGAGGACGACCATGTCTTCGTCGGTGCCTTCGGCGAGCGCGGCTCGCTCCACGGCGTGCGACGCGATCACGAGCGCGCGTTTCGAAAGCACGCCGGCGCGTGCTTCTCCGTCGGTCATCGAAGGATCGCTTCCGTGTGGGGATGAACTGATCAGGTTAGAAGAGCGGTCGGCCGCCGCCTAGCCACACGATGGTGTGACCCTCGCTGACCGGACGCTGATCGGTCCCGGGCATGCTGGAGGGACCAGACCGCGGAAGGAGGACCATGTCGCCACTCGTCGTGCACGGCCTGTGGTCCCGGGGCCGCGGGATCGTGCTCTGGGCCGAGCACGGCGACCGCCCGGCGACGACGTCGATGCGGCCGTCGAGCGCGGCCCGGCCGCACCCGTTCGCCGCGTCGGTCGCGGATCTGACCGCCCTGCACCCCGGCAAACCGGCGTCGGCCGTTCTTCTGCTTCCGTCGCGTCGCGGTGGTCCGGTCGCCTCGCCCGAACTGGGCTCCCGCGGCCGCCCGCAGCAGGAGCTGACCCTGGAACCCTGGTCGGTGCCCGCGCTCCTGATCGACCCATCGGAGCTGGAGGACCTGGCCGAAACGGTCGGCTACGGCACCTCGGTCCGCCATCTCCGCGCCGTCGTCCGGCTGGCGGACGATCTGGTGCGCCGCGGCCGCGTGCTGCCCACGCTCGTGCGGAACGAGATCGTGGCGCGGGCACGCTGGCGGCCCGTTGCGCGGGGAGGTGACGCGGTCGCGGTCCGGGCGCTGATCGCGGCCACCCCGCCGGTCGGCCGGGCCGAACATCCCGGGCCGGATCCGGCGGCGCTCGTCACCGACGCGCTTCACACCCTGGTCGACGCCGCGGTCCGCGATCGCCTCGCCGCCGCCGGGCACGCCACGGAAAGCGATGGCCGCGAGGGCCCGTTCGGGTCGTGGCTCCACGCGCTGAAGAGCGCCGACGACCGGATCGGCCAGGCGCCGGGCCGCATGGGGATCGTCGCCGAGGGCATCTCCGCCTGGGACGCGGTCGGCGACACCGACCTGACCGAGGGCACCGTCTGTTTCCGGCTCGACGAGGTCCCCACGCTGCACGGCCCGGCCGACGACCCCGACGACCAGACCGGCGACGGGACCAAGTGGCAGTTGCGGTTCCTCCTGCGCTCCACGGCCGATCCGAGCCTCCTGCTTCCGGCGGAAGACGTCTGGTCCGGTGAGGCCGGCGCCAAGTTCACCGACCCCGAGGGCCTGTTCACCGCCGAGCTGGAGCGTGCCGCCGGTGTGCTGCCGCTGCTCGGCCCCGCGGTCGACGCCGAGAAGCCGGGTATCTACGACCTCACTGTCGCCGAAACCGTGGAGTTCCTCGACGGCGGCGCGGAACGGCTGGCGGCGGCCGGATTCGACGTCCAGCTCCCGGCGAGCTGGGGCGGCAGGCGCAAGCTGGCGCTCAAGCTGTCCGTGCGCGGCGCGCCGGTCGACCAGGCCGCCGTGCACCGGCTCGGCCGTCACCAGCTCGCCTCCTACCGCTGGGCGCTCGCCGTCGGGGAGGACGCCCTAACCGACGAAGAACTCGCCGGGCTCGCGGCCGCGAAGTCGTCACTGGTCCGGCTGCGCGGCCGCTGGGTGAGCGTGGACCCAGAGCTGCTGCGCGCCGGTCTCGAATACCTCCGCCGCGACCCGGACCGCGAGAAACCGCCGCTGCCCACCCCCGCGGACCTGCTGGCCCTGCTCCACGGGTTCGACGAGACGCCGCTCCCGGTCACCGAGGTCACGACCGACGGTTGGATCGACGACTTCCTCGCCGGTCGTGTCCAGCGCACGATCGAGCCGGTCGAGCCCCCGTCGACGTTCCTGGCGACCCTGCGGCCTTACCAGAGCCGCGGTGTCGCGTGGCTTTCGTTCATGGCGTCGATCGGGCTCGGGGCCTGCCTCGCCGACGACATGGGGCTGGGCAAGACCGTCCAGCTGCTCGCGCTCGAAGCGATCGAGCGGGCACAGGGGGACAGGCCGCCGACGCTGCTCGTCTGTCCGATGTCGCTCCTCGGGACGTGGCAGCGGGAGGCGGCGAGGTTCGCGCCCGGGCTGCGCGTCCACCTCCATCACGGCGCTGATCGCGGCCGCGTCCGGACCGAGGGGGCGGATCTCGTCGTGACCACCTACTCGACCGCCGCCCGCGACGCCGACGAGCTCGCGGCCATCCGGTGGCACCGGCTCGTGCTCGACGAGGCGCAGGCGGTCAAGAACCAGAACACCGGCCCCGCGCAGGCCCTGCGCCGGTTCCCCGCCGGGCACCGGATCGCGCTGACCGGGACGCCGGTGGAGAACCGGCTCGCCGACCTGTGGTCGCTTTCGGATCTGCTCAACCCCGGCGTGCTCGGCGGCAGGCAGGAGTTCCGTGAGCGGTTCGAGGTGCCCATCGAACGCCGGGGCGATCTTCCCGCCGCCACCGAGCTGCGCCGGCTGACCCGGCCGTTCCTGTTGCGGCGCCTCAAAACCAATCCCACCGTGCTCGCCGACCTTCCCGAGAAGATCGAGATCCTCCAGGAGTACCGCCTCACCCGCGAACAGGTGACCCTGTACCGCGCCACCGTGGACGAGATGATGACCAAGATCGCCGACAGCGCCGGGGTCAAACGGCGCGGCAACATCCTCGCCGCGATCACCAAGCTCAAGCAGGTCTGCAACCACCCCGCGCATCTGCTGCACGACGGCTCGCCGATCGGGCACCGGTCCGGCAAGGTCAACCGGCTCGAAGAACTCCTGGCGGAGATCCTGGACGCCGGTGATCGCGCGTTGTGCTTCACCCAGTTCGCGGAATTCGGGCACCTGCTCGTACCGCATCTTTCGCACCGACTGAACGTGAAGATCGCCTTCCTGCACGGTGGCCTGTCGCAGCGGCGCCGGGACTCGATCGTCGAGCACTTCCAGTCCGGTGAGGGCCCGTCGATCCTGCTCGCGTCACTGAAGACCGGGGGAGCGGGGCTGACGCTCACCGCGGCCACCCACGTCCTGCATCTCGACCGGTGGTGGAATCCGGCGGTCGAGGAGCAGGCCACCGACCGCGCCTTCCGCATCGGCCAGCGGCGCAGCGTCCAGGTGCGGAAGTTCGTCTGCCCCGGCACCATCGAGGAGCGGATCGACGCCGTCATCACCAAGAAGGAAGCGCTGGCCGATCTCGTCGTCACCGACGGGGAGGACTGGCTCACGGAGCTGTCCACCGATTCACTGCGCGACGTCTTCGCGCTCGGGCGGGAGGCGGCCGATGACTGACGGATTCCGCCGGGCACTCGACGAGCTGGGCGTCCACAAAGGACTCGTTCCGCCCTGTCAGGTCGACACGCTCACGATCGGGGCCGGTGCCGCGGTCGCCAGGGTCCGGGTGACGCGGCAGCGGTTCTACGAGGTCCGCATCGGGCTGCCGACGTTCGGCAAGCAGGTGTGGACGGCGGTCATCGCCGCCGTCGCCGCGGACGAGACCGCGAGGACGGCCTTGCTCGACGGCCGGATCCCGGACGACATCGATCGCTTCTTCGCCGCCGAGCAGGTGCCGCTGTTCCCGGAGGCGGCATGGGAACTGTCGCTGGACTGCACGTGCCCCGGCACCCGCGTTCCCTGCGATCACCTCGTCGCCGGGCTGATCGCGCTCGAAGAGGAGGCGGACCCGTTCGCCATCTTCACACTCCGCGGCCGCGACCGCACGGCCTTGCTCGAAGAGATCGGACGGCAGGCGGGTGCCCGGGTGACCGCCCCGTCAGCGGAGGCCGAGCCCCTGGGTCTCGACGAGGTGATGGACGACTTCTTCGGCTGGGGCCCGGCCGGCGACGTCACGAACACGCGACGGCCGCGGGCCGGGGACCCGTTGGGACTGCTCGACGAGGTCCCGCCGCTCACGGCCACAGTGGACGGAACCTCGGTCACCGCCCTGCTGCGGCCGCTCTACCGGGCGATCACCGGTCAGGCGAAGTAGGCGTCGACGAGCTCGTCGTCCACTTCGGACAGTGTGGCGGGGGACCACTTCGGGGAGCGGTCCTTGTCGATGATCTGTGCTCGGATCCCCTCGGCGAACTCGGCGGACGAGAGCGCGTGGGTCGAGATCCGGAGCTCCTGCGCCAGCGCGGTTTCCAGATCGGGCATCGCGGCGGCCGACCGGAGTGCCCGCAGGGTCACCTTCAGCGCGGTCGGCGACTTCGCCTCGATCTCCTTGGCCGCGGTGGCCGCGGCGTCCCCCTCGGCGTGGAGCCTGGCCAGGATCTCCTCGACGGTGTCCGCCGCGTAGCACCGGTCGATCCAGGTGGCGTCGCCGGCCAGCGCACTCGGCGGCGCGGGTTCGGCGATCAGCTCCAGCGCGTTGTCCGGTGTACGGGCCGCCAGCGCGTCGAGCAGGTCCGGGATCCGTTCGCTGGGCACGAAATGGTCGGCGAGTCCACAGTGGATCGCGTCGGGTCCCGAGATCGCCCCGGCGGTGAGCGCCATATGTGTCCCGAGTTCGCCGGGCGTGCGGGACAACAGGTACGTGCCACCGACGTCCGGGACGAAGCCGATACCGGTCTCGGGCATGCCGACCCGGGAGCGTTCGGTGACGATCCGGTGGCTGCCGTGCGCGGAGACGCCGACGCCGCCACCCATGACGAGCCCGTCCATCAGCGCGAGATAGGGCTTCGGATAGCGCGAGATCACGGTGTTGAGGTGATACTCGTCGGCCCAGAACCGCAGGGACGCGGTGCCGCAGGCGCGGGCGTCCTCGTAGATGGCGCGGATGTCGCCGCCCGCGCAGAGCCCGCGATCGCCGGCGCCGTCGATCAGCACGGCGCGGACGCCCGGGTCGGTGCGCCATGCTTCGAGGTGGTCGAGCATGGCGAGGACCATGCCGTGGTTCAGCGAGTTCAGCGCACGCGGCCGGTTCAGCGTGATCCGGCCGATTCCGCTCTCGACGAGGAACTGGACGTCATTCACGAAGCCACCCTAAAAGTAGGATGTCCGACCATGTGGAGCTTGTGGCCTAAGCCTCATAACCGCGAGCGAACGCCGCGAGGGTTCTGGTAGTCATCGGATATGAGCGAACAGCCGACGGCGGCGGAGCTTGCCGACGACCTCCTCGACGTCCTCGCGACCGAGCTGCCCTTGATGGCGACCTTCGACAACGTCCCAGGACACGATCACGAGCTGCGGGACGTCTCGGAGGCGGGTGACGATCGGCTGAGGGAACGCGCCGTCCGCATCGCCGGGCACGCCGCCCGGTCCGCGGATCCGGACCGGATCACCCTCGGTGTCGTCGCCCACCACGCGGAATCGCTGCTGACCAGGCTCGACTCGCGGCTGACCGAGTTCGTCCTCGCCGATCAGATGGCGGCCGAGGGGACCGGCGTGCTGTCCTGGCTCCCGCAGCTCGAGCCGTCGGGGGAGCAGGCGGAAGAGGACTATCTGGCCAGGCTGGCGGCGTTCCCGGAGTTCTTCGCGGCCCTGGCCGACCGCCATCGCGCCGGGATCGCGGCGGGCCGGACCCCGGTGGAACGGGCGGTGCGCGGGGCGATCGACCACGTCGACCGGTTCCTGGCCACCGAACCCAATCCGCTGCTCGTCCCGCCGCTGACCGGTGACCGCGCGGAGCGACGGCGACGGCTGTTCACCGAAAAGGTCCGCCCGGCGCTCGTCGCCTATCGCGAAGTGCTCGCCCGTGAGATCGCCGGACGTGGCCGTTCCGACGATCGGCCGGGCCTCTGCTGGCTGGACGGCGGCAAGGAGAGCTACGCGGGTCTGGTCAAGACGCACACCACCACTGGGATCTCACCGCAGGAACTGCACGACACCGGCCTCGCGCTCGGGCGGGCGCTGGACGAGGAGTACCGGCGGTTCGGTGCGGCCGTGTTCGGCGAGGACGACCCCGTCGCGGTCCGGCGGCGGATGCGCACCGATCCGTCGCTGTGCTGGCGGGACGCGGACGAGATGATCGCGACCGCGACGGAAGCGGTCGCGCGGGCCACGGCCGCCGCGCCCCGCTGGTTCCGCCGGGTGCCGTCGGCCGAATGCGTGGTGCGTGCCGTGCCGGAAGCCGATGGCCCCTCGGCGGCGCAGGCGTACTACATGCCGCCATCGGCCGACGGCACCCGACCCGGCGTCTACTCCACCAACACCTACCGGGTGACCGAACGCTTCCGGTTCATCGCCGAGTCGGTGGCGTTCCACGAAGCCGTTCCAGGACACCATTTCCAGGCTTGCGTGTCCTACGAGCTGGAGGACGTCCCCCGGCTGCGCAAGCTCGTCCCGCTCTCGGCGTTCGACGAAGGCTGGGCGCTCTACACCGAGCGGCTCGCCGACGAGATGGGCCTGTACTCCGACGACGTCATGCGGCTGGGCATGGTCGCCGAGGACTCGTTGCGCGCGGCGCGGCTCGTCGTCGACACCGGGCTGCACGCCTTGGGCTGGACGCGGCAGCAATGTATGGAGTACCTCACCGAGCATTGCGTGCTCAGCGACGTCGAAGTGCAGTCCGAGACCGATCGGTACATCGAATGGCCCGGTCAGGCGCTGTCGTACATGACGGGCAGGCTGGAAATCCAGCGATTACGCACCCTCGCCGAGGAGCAGCTGGGCGAGGCCTTCGACATCCGGGATTTCCACGACGTCGTGCTGAGGAACGGGCAGGTGCCGCTGCCCGTGCTCGGCGACATCGTGCGGGAGTGGGTGGCCGGCACGCGGCGCCGGGAGTGACACCGGCGCCGCGTGTCCTGGCTCAGTCGCGCTTCGCGAGCGTCGCGACTTCGGCGTCGGTCAGCGGCCGGTCGTAGAGCCGGACGTCGTCCACCGCGCCACGCAGGAAGTCGACCTGCTGACCGCCGTACTGGCCGCGGCCGATCACCGTGTGCCCGGTGCTCGGTGCGGCGGAGCAGGCGTTCTGCGCGGCGACCTTCTGGCCGTCGACGTAGAGCGACAACGTGCCCGCCTTGGCGTCGCGGACGCCGGTCAGGTGATACCAGCGGCCGATTTCCGGCTTCTCCGGCGAGAGGGCACGGAGGCCGACGAAGCTCATCGCCCACCGCTGGTCCTGTCCGGAGTACTGCAGGAAGAACGCGCTGTCGCGGCCGGTGTCCTGGCTGACGACGGTCTGGAACGCGCCGCTCGCCTCGTCCAGCTTGGCCCACGCCGAAACCGAGTAGCTGCCTGCCGTGTTCACGAGGTTCGCCCCGGTGTCGGCCTGCCCGTTGCCCGCGAAGGCCAGCGCACCACCCTGGACACCGCCCGCCCACTGCGCGTTGGTCAGCGTGGCGTGCGCGGTGCCGACCGAGTCCTTGGCGCTGGATCCGGTGCCCTCGTCGAACTTGTAGGCGTGCACCCCGTCGATCCCCGGAGTGCCGGGGCCCGGGTCGGGAACGCCGGAGCCGCTGCCGTCGGCGTTGCGGATGATCGCCTGGTTGACCGCCCGCACCTGGGCGAAGTCCATCTTCTTCACTTGCCTGTCGTAGGTGAAGAAGCCGTTGACCTCGTGCTCGACGTCGGTGATCTGCGTATAGATCGAGCCGCTGATGCCGCAGCTCTGCGCCGACGCGAGCACGTCGCGCTGGTTCTGGACGTAGCGGCTGTTCAGGGTCGCCTGGTCTTTGACCATCTCGTAGGCGTGGCCTTCGCCGAACCACATGTGGTTCTCGACCTCGAGGCCGTAGCCGCCGTGTTCGCCGTCGATCGAGATCCGCTTGCCGTCGGGCATCGGCTTCGCGGGGCCAGGGTAGGCGTGCCAGTCGATGACGTCTCCCTTGCCGGAGTCGCCGAGGGAGTCACAGCAGTTGACACCGCTGTGCGCGTTGACCAGCCGGGTCGGGTCCTGGGCCTTGACGTCGTCGGCGATCTTGCCGGTGGTCTCGCGCGACCACTCGCCCCAGCCCTCGTTGAACGGCACGTAGCCGACGATCGAGGTCCAGTTCTTCTTCTGCTCCACCAGTTCCTTCAGCTCCACCTGGAACTGCCGCTGGGCGTCGGCGGGCGGACGTCCACCGGTGCGCATCGACGGCATGTCCTGCCAGACGAGCAGACCGAGTTTGTCGGCGTGGTGGTACCAGCGGTCGGGTTCGGTCTTGATGTGCTTGCGGACCGTGTTGAAGCCGAGGACCTTGTGCTGTTCGAGGTCGAAGCGCAGCGCCTGGTCGGTCGGCGCGGTGTAGATGCCGTCCGGCCAGTAGCCCTGGTCCAAAGTGGACTGAAGGAAGAGGATTCTGCCGTTGAGGGTGAACCGGAGTTTGCCGTCGGCGCCCTTGGCGGTGCCGAATTCGCGCATGCCGAAGTAGGAGGACACCTTGTCCACGGTGCGGCGGCCGTCCTTCAGTTCGACGTCGAGGTCGTAGAGGAACGGCGAATCCGGCGACCAGAGCTTCGCCTGGGGCACCGGCAGCGAGATCGTCTCGGCGGCGGACGCCTTGCTGCGGCTGATCACCTTCCTGCCGTCGCGGACCACGGCCTCGACGGTGAGCCCGGAGTTCCCGCCGGTGTCCACGGTGAGCTTGAGCGTGGAGGACTTGAGGTCGGGGACCATGCCGAGCGTGCCGATGTGCTTCGCCGCGACCGGTTCCATCCAGACCGTCTGCCAGATGCCCGAGGCGCCCTCGTAGAAGATGCCGCGATCGGGGACCAGCCGCTGCTTGCCGACGGGCTGCCATGTCGCGTCGGCGCGGTCTTCGACACCGACGATGATCTCCTGCTCTCCCCGGGGTTTCAGCGCCGAGGTCACGTCCGCGGAGAACGCGCCGTAGCCGCCTTGGTGCGCGGCCACCTCCTTGCCGTTGACGTAGACCTTCGCCTTGTAGTCGACGGCGCCGAAGTTGATCCGCAGCGTGTTGTCCCTGCCGACGTTCCAGTGCCTCGGCACGGTGAACGTCCGCCGGTACCACATGTAGTCCTCGTGCCGCTGGATCCCGGAAAGCGCCGATTCGGTGGGGTAGGGGACCAGGATCTTCTCGGCGAGCTTCTCCCCGAAGGGCGGCACCTCGCCGGGTGCGGCGCCGGCGAACTCCCAGACGCCGTTGAGGTTCTGCCAGTTCTCGCGCACCAGTTGCGGCCGGGGATACTCGGGCAACGCGTTGGTGGGAGACACCTGGTTCGTCCACGGGGTGGTCAGGCGTGGCTTGCCCATCTTCCAGCCGCTTTCCGCGGCCGTCGCGGCCCCTGACGTCAACGCCAGCGCGGAGACCACCGCGACCGCGGCCGCCAGTGCTTTCCGGAAGCGTCTCGTCTTTCGGGGACGGTGTGGTGACAACGTTGGCAACATCTGCTCGACACCCTTCTCCGGGGGCGGCCGCCTCGGCGGAGGTGTGCCTCCCACTGGACCTGTGCAGGCGTGAAACCACGACCCCGTGGCCGGGGGAACCGGTGTGAGCCGGGCCACGGCTGGTCGTCAGGATGTTTTTACATCGTTGATACAACGTTGTAAAGCGTCGAAGGCCTCGAATCGGTCCTGGGTGGGAGAGCTGTCCTGCGTGTCAGGAGCGGCGGGTTTCCCGCAGCCACTCGCCGAGCGCGCGGTAGTCGGCGCCGGTCAGGCCGTGCCGGGGATCGACGCGGTGCAGCAGGGCAGGCCCGGCGTGGTGGCCGGATGTCCAGTCGCGATCGATCTCGGAGATCTCGTCGTCGACCCAGACGAACGGGCGGTTCTGGGCATGTTCCAGCAGAGGCCGCGTCTTCCAGTGCAGGCCGATGCGAGCGTCGGCCTCGTCGGTGTCGGATGGCTCGGGCCAGTCCATCACCGGCAAGCGGGGCAGGCCGAGTCTTGGGGCGAGCGCGTCGTTGGCGTCGTGCAGCCACGTCGTGGCCCAGACGAGTTCTCCGGGGAGTGCCTTCAGTCGTGGCCCATGCGAGGGATCAAGCCTGCCGAGAAGCGGGTTCTCGTCATCCCGTGGCGAGGGCCCGAACAACGGGTAGAGCGAAGGCTCTAGTCCGAACGGAATGAGCGGGCCATCGACGTCGAGGTAGATCAGAGGACCTGGTGCCACGACGGCACACGCTATCGGTGTTCGTTGACACGGTAACTGACCGATAAGTAACTTACTGGTCAGTCAGATCGAACGGAGGCGACGATGCCCGAAGAACGGTCTTGGTGGGGTTGGGGCACCCTCGACGGCGAACTGTCCCGAGAGGAGTCCGACGCGCTGGTGGCCCGCACCGCGGGTGTGCTGCCCGGCCACGACTTCACCGACCACGCCCCGCCCGACCCGGCGGAGCTCGGCGTCCCGGCATCGCGGATCCGCCCGCCCGCGGCGCTCGCCGCGTTGTGCAGTGACGCACCGGCCGACCGGTTGTCCCACGCCCGCGGCAAGGCGTTCCGCGACGTCGTCCGCAATCTGCTCGGGCAGGTCGACCACGTCCCGGATCTGGTCGCCCGACCTCGGACGGAACAGGACGTCGTCGACCTCCTCGACTGGTGTGCCGCTTCCGGTACCCCGCTGATTCCTTACGGCGGCGGCAGTTCCGTGGTCGGTGGGGTCGAACCGCGGTTCGACGGCCCGGCGGTCTCGATGGACCTGGCCGGCCTCGGCGACGTGCTCGAAGTGGACACGGTCAGTCGCGCGGCGCGGATCCAGGCCGGGATCTTCGGACCGGCTCTGGAAGACCGCCTTCGCCCGCTTGGGCTGACCTTGCGGCATTTCCCGCAATCGTTCGCCCATTCGACGCTCGGCGGCTGGCTCGCCACCCGCGCGGGCGGGCATTTCGCCACTCTCGCGACGCATATCGACGATCTCACCGAAGCTCTGCGCGTCGTCACGCCCGCCGGGATCAGTGAATCGCGACGCCTGCCGGGCTCGGGCGCCGGTCCCTCGCCGGACCGCATGTTCCTCGGCTCCGAGGGCACGCTCGGCGTGATCACCGAAGCCTGGATGCGCCTGCAGGACCGGCCGGTGTGGCAGGTGACCGCGTCCGTCGCTTTCGAACGGCAGGAGGACGCGGTCGCCGCCACCCGCGCGATCGCGCAGTCCGGGCTCTATCCGTCGAACTGCCGCCTCCTCGATCCGGCGGAGGCACTCATCAACGCGGGCGCGAGTGTGGGTGGCGGTCTGCTGCTGCTCGCGTTCGAATCCGCCGATCACCCCGTCGACACCTGGCTTGACCGCGCGCTCGAACTGGCTGCGGGCCATGGCGGTGTCGTGAAAGCCAGGCGCAGCAAGGACTCCGCAAGGCAGGACAGTGCTTCGACGTGGCGGTCGTCCTTCCTGCGGATGCCCTATCAACGGGACGCGCTCGCCCGCCGGTCGCTGATCGTGGAGACCTTCGAGACCGCGTGCACCTGGGACGATTTCCCTGAGTTCCACGACGCGATCACCTCGGCGGCGCGCGCCGCGATCGACGACGTGTGCGGCGGCGCCGGTGTCGTCACGTGCCGGTTCAGCCACGTGTACCCCGACGGTCCCGCGCCCTACTACGGGATCTACGCCGCCGGGCGCTGGGGGAGCACGGTCGCCCAGTGGGACGAGATCAAGGCCGCGGTTTCCGAGGCGATCGCGGGCCACGGCGGCACGATCACCCATCACCACGCCGTCGGCCGCGATCACCGGCCCTGGTATGACCGGCAGCGTCCCGGCCCGTTCGCCACCGCGTTCGCCGCCGCCAAGTCCGCGCTCGACCCGGCCGGGATCCTCAATCCCGGGGTGCTGATCGGCTGACCGGCGGGCGGACGAACGAGGTCAGCAACGAGGTGAACCGCATGGCCGCCAAGGACAACGTCCGGCCCGCCATGGTCTGCACCTGCGCTTCGCGTTTGCGGAACACGGCGTTGTCGAGCAGCACATAGGCGACGCCCTCGGTGGCCGCGTCCTGCTCGATGTCACCCAAGCCGCCGACGAGCGCGATCCCGCCGCCGCAGCGGACGAACTCGTACTTCGGGCTCAGTTCGTTGCACTCCAGCACCGGATGGGCCGCGAGATTCTCGATCCGGGCGGCGATGTCGAACAGGTCGCGCAGACTCTGCCCGGGCGCCGGGAGTGCGAGCGGATGACGGCACAGGTCGGCGAGTTCGACGGAGTCGCGGCTGGTCAGCGGATGATCGAGCGGGACGATCGCGTACACCGGGACGACGACCGCGCTCTCGACCCGCACCCCGTGCTGAGGCCCGGTCGCGAACGTGACGGCGACGTCGGCCGCGCCTTCGAGTACCCGTCGAGTCGCTTCCTCCCTGGTGACGACGTCGATGTGGAACGTGACGTCGTGCTCGCGCCGGAAGGCGGCGATCGCCTGCGGGACCACACGGCGGGCGAATCCCTCGGAGCAGGCGACCGTCAGGGACCGGGCGTGCAGGCCGCGGCCGGTGCGGAGTTCGTCGACGAGAACGGCCGATTCGGCCTCGCTGCGCCGGACGTGGTCGAGCAGCCGGGTCCCGGCCTCGGTCGGCACCATGCCGCGCGGATGCCGGACGAACAACGGCACCCCGAGACCCGCTTCGAGTTTGGCGATCTGGCGGCTGATCGCCGACGGCGCCACCGTCAGTTCCGTCGCCGCCTCGGACACCGAGCCGGTGCGGGCGACTTCGAGGAAGTACGTCAACGCGATCGGCAGTAGTCGCATCAGATCTCCGCAGGTTTGCCGCAATGAGAACGCGGAGCACGGTAAACGGCAATGGTCCGGATCCGCAAACCGACTTACGCTCCTCTGCGACACTCGACGAGCGAATCGGGAGATAACACGGTGATCCCTGCAGAACTGGTCGCGAAGGCCCACGAGCACGTCGACTCGGGAGCGTTCTTCGCCGAACTCGCCGAGCTCGTCCGGTATCCGACCGTGAGTGATCACCCGAGCGGTCGCGTTGCCATCAAGGCATACCTGGACGAGGTGTTGACCCCGGCACTGATCGCACTCGGCTGTTCCGTGGCGATCCATCCCAATCCGGATCCCGGCGGCGGCCCGTTCCTGATCGGCACCCGGATGGAGTCGCCCCAGCTGCCGACACTCCTGTGCTACGGCCATGCGGACGTCGTCGACGGGCACGAGGGCCGGTGGAGCGACGGCCGGGACCCGTGGACGCTGACCGCCGAGGGTGAACGCTGGTACGGCCGAGGTTCGGCGGACAACAAGGGGCAGCACCTGATCAACCTGACCGCGCTCAGGCTGCTCTTCGCCGAGACGGGTTCGCTCGGGTTCAACCTCAAGTTCCTGTTCGAAACCGGGGAGGAAATCGGCTCGCCGGGGCTCGACGAGTTCGTCTCGGCGCACCGGGAGGCACTGAGCGCCGACGTCCTCATCGCGTCCGACGGCCCGCGCCTGGACGCGGCGACGCCGACGCTGTTCCTCGGCGCGCGAGGCAGTGTCCGGATCGCCCTCGACGTCGACCTCCGCCCCGACGCATACCACTCGGGGAACTGGGGCGGCGTGCTGCGGAACCCCGCCACCACCCTCGCCGGGGCGATCGCCTGTCTCGTCGACGGACACGGCCGCGTCCAGGTGACGGGACTTCTGCCGCCCGAGCTCCCGGACAGCGTCCGCGCGGCGCTCGCCGAACTCGAGATCGGGAACAAACCGGGTGATCCGGGGCTGGACGAGGGTTGGGGCGACACCGGGCTGACCGCGGCGGAGCGGCTGTACGGCTGGAACACCCTCGAAGTCCTCTCGCTCGGCGCCGCGGACATAGACAGGCCGGTCAACGCCATCCCCGGCCGCGCACGGGCGATGCTGCAACTGCGCTACGTCGCGGGCACCGACGTCGACGGGGTGGGCGAGGCGCTCACGAAACACCTTGCCGCACACGGGTTTTCCATGGTCGACGTCATCGCCGAGGGCAGTTTCCGCGCCAGCCGCACGCCGGTCGACGACCCGTGGGTCGGCTGGGCGAAGGGCGTCCTCGACGAGGTTTCCGATCGGCGCGTGGCGATCCTGCCGAGCTTCGGCGGAGGACTGCCGAACCATGTGTTCACCGACCTTCTCGGCCTCCCGACGCTGTGGCTGCCGCACTCCTATCCCGGATGCCTGCAACACGCGCCCGACGAACACCTGCTCGCGCCGATCGCCCGCGAGGGAATCGTCCTCGCCGCGGCACTGTTCCACGCGCTCGGACGGCGTGGCGGGGAGGCATGATGAGCGAGCGGACGGTGGCCAGGCCGCGCACGCCGTCGTCCACGCGCCGCGCGATCGCCGCCGCGACGATCGGCAACGCGCTCGAATGGTTCGACCTCGGCGTATACGCGCTGATGGCGGCCTATATCGGCAAGACCTTCTTCCCCGGCGGGAACGCCGCCGTCCAGCTCGTGCAGGCGTACGCGGTCTTCGGCATCACGTTCCTCGTGCGTCCGCTCGGCGGTCTCGTGCTCGGCGCCTACGCCGACCGGTTCGGCCGAAAGAAGGCGCTGGTGCTGACCATCTGGCTGATGGTCGCCGGGACGTTCCTGCTGGCGGTGATGCCGAGCTACGCGACGATCGGTTTCCTCGCGCCGGTCGGCGTGATCGTCGCGCGGCTGATCCAGGGCTTCGCCGCGGGCGGGGAATTCGGGGCGGCCACGTCGTTCCTGATCGAACAGGACGACCGCCGCAAAGGCTTCCTCGGCAGTTTTCAGTTCGCCAGCCAGGGTTTCGCGACACTGATGTCCGCCGGGTTCGCCGCCGGGCTTACCGCTTCGCTCAGCGCCGACGCGATGACGTCCTGGGGCTGGCGGATCCCGTTCGTCTTCGGGCTGCTCGTCGGCCCGGTCGGCTACTACATCCGGCGCCACGTCGACGAACCCGAGGCCACGAAGGAGGATCAGCCGAAGTCCGCACCGGTCCGGACGCTGTTCCGCTTCCAGTGGGGCGGCCTGCTGATCGCCGGGGGAGCGCTGGTCGTCTCGACCTCGCTGAACTTCATCCTTCAGTCACTGCCGACGTTCGCGATCAAGAATCTCGGCCTGGACGACTCGCTTTCGTTCGTCGCCCTGATGATCACCGCCGCCATCCTGACCGTCGTGACACCGATCGTCGGGCTGCTCACCGACCGGCACGGCCGCATCAGGATCATGATCGGTGCCGCGGCGGTGATCGGGGCCGGCGTGGTGCCGCTGTACCTGTGGGTCACCACCTCGCCGTCGTTCCTGACCCTCACGATCACGATGACGATCCTGGGGCTGCTGAAGGCCACCTACTTCGGCGCGCTTCCGTCGGTGATGGCGGACGTGTTCCCGGCACACACCAGGGCGACGGGACTTTCGTTCGCCTACAACGCCACCGTCGGGATCTTCGGCGGGTTCACGCCGACCATCGCGACCGCGATGATCGCGGCCACCGGATCACCTGTTTCGCCTGGTTACTATCTTTTGGCGACGGCCTCGCTGAGCATTGTCGCGCTGGTCGCGGCGAATCGGCGGCGCGGGATTCGCTGAAGTCCGGGGAGGGTGCCGGGTTCCGGGATGGTGTCCAGAGTGGACGGCGGATCGACAGCGCGGCGGTCCCGGCGGAATTCTTGAGGCGTAAGGTAAAGGTGGAGTGTTCCGCCTGGTGGCGAGCGTGTCGCGTCAGTCAACCGGTGTTGAGTCCCACAGTCTTCGATCAGCTTTACGTTGGGGGCGTGGGTCATACGCTGGAGCCTGCGCTCCGGGCAGCCCAGCCCGCACGGCTGCCCGCCCCGGCGGCGTAGCACTGTGGCTTCTCCTGCTTGCCCCGATCGTGCTCGCTGAGGCTGTCCGGTCATCAGGCTGAACTACTGGGACTTCTGGCCCGTCCTCAGTGCTGCCCGACCTGGATCTGGCAGGGACCCAGACCACGACCGCGGGTTTCGCGCGGCCGGCGATCTTGTCGAGTTCGGTGCGCCGCAGCATCGGCATGGTGGTGACCGCCACCGCGCCCGCCTTGAGCACGGCCAGCCATGCGGTCGCGAACCATGGAGTGTTGGTGCCCCGCAACAGCACCCGGTCTCCGGGAACGACCCCGAACTCGGTGACCAGGACGTGGGCGACGCGGTTGGCGCGGGCCAGGACTTCGCCGTATGTCCACGTTTCGGCGGGGGAGAGCAGGCATGGCCTGTCGTGGCCGAGGCGCGCGGCGGTGTACCGGAGTTCCGGCAGGTCGAACACGAACTCCGGCCACTGACCGGCGGGCGGCAGCCGGTCAGTGGCAGAACGGGTCGACGTGCGCGCTGGGAGAAAGCCTCATCGTCGCCGCTCCTCGGTCCGGCCGCGCCCCCTTCCGCGAAGGTGGCACTCGTTACGACCGTCGAGAAGACGCGATGAACGTCAGGGGACGAGCTCGGCCACGGCTCGGTGCAAAGTGGCGCGCACGGTCGCGGCGTCGTCGAGGTTCCCGCCGTGAAGCGCGCCGTCGCGGAGGAGGACGAGGGTGCGGGCGGCGTGCTCGGGATCGGCATGACCCGCGTCGCGCGCCAAGTCGCGAAGCACGCCGAAGAACCAGTCCCGGTGGTCGTCGATGACCTGGCGCACCTGGTGCGCGGGATCGGGGTATTCGGCCGCGGCGTTGAGGAACTGGCAGCCGCGGAAGTCGTCGTCGAGCGTCCGGTCGCCGACGATGCCCAGTGCGGCGAGCAGTGCTTCGCGAGCGGGCTTCCCTTGCGTAACCGCGTCGACGCCCGCGCGGATCCGCTCGCTCGTAGTGCTCAGGTAGGCGGCGACGAGGTCGTCCTTGGTGGGGTAGTGGCGGTAGAACGTCGCCCTGGTCACGGCCGCTTCGGAGACCAGGCGCTCCACGCCGACGGCATGGATGCCCTCGGCGTAGAAGAGTCGCGACGCTGTCTCGAGCAGCCGGATCTTCGGGTGGACGTCCCGGTCGACAGTCGGCATTACCCAACCTTAGAGAAAGAACGGTCATTCCACTAGGTCGGCTTCATCACGTTGCGGAAGACCTCTCCGGCGAGCATCGTTCAGGCAGAAAGACCGATCGTTCTTCCTGACTTGAAGGAGTCACCATGAGCAACCAGAAGCCCACCATCGTCCTGGTCCACGGCGCTTTCGCCGACTCGTCCAGCTGGAACGGCGTCGTCCCGAAGCTGCGTGAGCAGGGCTATCGCGTGCTGGCCGCCGCGAACCCGCTGCGCGGGATCGAGTCCGACGCGGACTACGTGTCCGACGTCGTCAACGGCGTGGACGGTCCCGTGGTGCTGGCCGGGCACTCCTACGGCGGCGTGGTGATCAGCCGTGCGGCCACCACCGCGCCGAACGTCAAGGCGCTCGTCTACGTCGCCGCTTTCCAGCCGGAGGCGGGGGAGAGTGTGTTCGAGCTGTCCGGCCGGTTCGAAGGCGGCAAGCTCGGCCCGGACACCACGAACGTCCTGGCCGCGCAGGGTGAGCTGTCGATCAAGCCCGAGAACTTCTCGGACGTGTTCGCGGCCGACGTCCCCGCGGAGACCGCCGACGTCATGGCGGTCACCCAGCGTCCGGTCACCGAGCGCGCGCTCGCCACGCCGTTCGACGGTGAGCCGGCGTGGAAGAACCTCCCTTCGTGGGCGCTGATCGCCGAGCAGGACCATGCGATCCCCGCCGCCGCGCAGGCGTTCATGGCCGAGCGTGCCGGTTCGGAGGTCACCAGGGTCGAGGCTTCGCACGCTGTCTCGGTCTCGCGGCCGGACGTCGTCGCGGAGGTCCTCCTCGCCGCGGCGGCCAAGGTCGCTTGACAAGGGAAACCCTCCCCGGAGAGACTGCTAAAACGTTTTGGCAGTCTCTCCGGGGGAGAACCGCATGAAGGTCTTGGTGCTCGATTCGAGCCCGCGCCGTGAAGGCAACTCCTGGGCGCTCGGGCAGGCGCTGGCCAAGGGGGCGGATGAAGCCGGGCACACGGTCGGCTTCATCCGGCTCTCCGATTTCGTCGAGTCGCCGCTGGGGGACTGCCGCGACTGCCGATTGAGCGACCGGTCCTGCGGCATCGGCGACGGCTACGAGCGCCTGTTGTTCGATCATGTGCTCCCGGCGGACGCGATCGTCTACGCGACACCCCTGCACTGGTACGGCATGACCGGACGGCTCAAGTCCTTCTTCGACCGGCTTTTCTGTTACACCTCCGGCAGTTCGCCGCATACCGCGGAGGTCGTGCCGGGGTTGATGCACAAACGCGCCGCGGTGCTGATCTCGTGCGAGGAGAGCTACCGCGGCGCGACACTCGGCCTGGAGGCCCAGTTCCAGGAGCTCACCCGATACCTGCGCCAGGACCTCGCCGGGATCGTGGTCGGCGTCGGCAACAGCCGGGGCGAGGTGGAGCGCGACCCCGCGCGGCCGCTGGAGGCGGCGGCGGACCTCGGCCGTAGGCTGGGCGACGCCCATGTCACCGACTATCGGCTGGACACCGACCGGCCGAACCGCGTTTGGGGACCGCCCGTGGAGGCCTGAGTGTCGCCGACCATCCGTGACGTCGCCGCCGCCGCGGGGGTTTCGATCACCACCGTTTCCCATGTGCTCAGCGGGCAAGGCCGGATCTCCGAGGAGACCCGGCAGCGCGTCGCGAGGGCGGCGGCCGAACTCGGCTACCAGGCCAGTGTGCACGCGCAGCAGCTGGTCACCCGGCGCAGCCGCACGTTGGCGATCCAGCTCGCGAACTCGGTCGACGCGAGCAGCTCCTGCGCGCTCGTGCCCAATTCGGACTACTTCCTGGAGGTCCTCAACGGCGCGGCCGAGGCCGCGTCGAAACGTTCGTACGCCCTGCTCCTGGCTCCGATGGACGCCGACCTCGACCGGCTGAACGCCTTCGCCGTCGACGGCGCGATCCTGGTGGATCCCCGCGGAGATGAGCCTTTCTTCGCGACCGGCTGGTGCCAGGACAGGCCGCTGGTGACCGTCGGACGTCCGATGGCGGCGCCGTGCCCGGTGCCGGTCGTCGTCGACAACGACCTCGTCGCGGCCGCCCGGCTGATGCTGGATCACCTGGCGGACAACGGTTACGAGCGGCCGTCGATGATCACCACCGACACCGCCCGCTCCTACGCGGCCGATCTTGTCGCGGGGTACACCGGCTGGATGGAAGGCCGGGGGCTGGAGCCGGTGGTGGCCGAGATCGACGAGCCGCCGACCACCGAAGGCACGGCGGAGGCACTGGGCAGACTCCTCGACCGGCGGGTGTGCCCGGACGCCGTCTTCACGACATCGGAGAACCTCGCCCTCGGCGTCCTCCACGAGGCCCGCCGCCGACGGCTCGCGGTGCCCGGTGCGCTCGGGATCTGCAGTGCGGTGGACAGCGGTTCGCTCCGCCTCGTTTCGCCGCAGGTGACCGGGATGTTCGTGCATCCCCGCGAGGTGGGCGGCCGTGCGGCCACGGCGTTGATGGACCTCGTCGAGGGGAACGCGGCCGAGGGCGAGCCGCGCCGGATCGAAGTCCCCGTGCGCCTGAACGCGAGGGAATCCACCGCTCGCTAAGAACTCCGGCACGTCGCGACCGGTGCGGCTCCGCCGTCGTCCTCGGTGGTCGCGATGAAGCCGAAGGTGGTCGTCCCGCCGACGGGCAGTACCGCGTTCCAGCCCACTTCGGACACTCGCACGCGGTCGCCGTCCTGTGCCAGGGAACCGTTCCACAGATTGGCGATGCGGGTGCCGGGCGGCAGGGTCCAGCTGACCTCCCAGCCGGTGAGCCGGGTGTCCTGGGAGTTCCGCACGGACACGCGGATCTCCGAACCGCCGGGCCAGCGGTTGGCGACCTCGTATCGCGCTTCGCACACCGGTTTCGCGGCCGAAGGCAACGGCGCCGCCACTGGAGCGGCGGCGTCGGGCGGACCGTCGTCGAACAGCAGGATCCCCGCCAGGACACCACCCGCCGCGACCACGCCGCCCGCGATGGCGAACGGCAACCACGAACGGCGGGTGGGCGCGGGAAGCCGTTTGGTGCCGGAGAGGATCGCCGGACGGCCGTCGGCGACGGCGGCGAGCATCCGCTCGGCTTCGGCCATGTCCGGCCGTTCCCGCGGATCGCGCCGGAGCAGCCGCAGCACGACGTCCGTGAGCGGGCCGGTGGATCGCGGTGCGATGATCTCGCCGCGGGCGACCCGTTTGAGGAGGGCGATCTGGTTGCCGTCGGTGCCGAACGGCGGCGCGCCTTCCAGCACGGTGTAGAGCGTGGAGCCGAGCGAGAACACGTCCGACGGGTACCCGGGTTCCTCACCGTCGGCGACCTCGGGGGAGAGGTACGCCGGGGTGCCGACGACGAGACCGTCGCCGGTCATCGTCCCTTCACCCGTGGCGTGGGACAGGCCGAAGTCGGCGATCTTCGCCTGCCCGTCCTCCGTGATCAGGATGTTGTTGGGTGTGACGTCCCGGTGCAGAATGCCGTCCTCGTGGGCGGCGGCCAGCGCGGAGGCGATCTGCGCGCCGAGCTCAGCGACGCGGCCCGCGGGGAGCGGGCCGCCGTCCGCGAGGAGTTCCGTCAGCGGCCGCGACGAGAGGAACTCCATGATCAGGTACGGGGTTCCGTCCTGTTCGACGACGTCGTAGACGGTGACGGCGTGCGGATGCTTGAGCCGCGCGGCGACCCGGGCCTCCCGCATCGCGCGCACGATCGACCGGAACGGCGCGTCGTCCGGGGAGTTGTCCGGCAGCAACTGCTTGACCGCGACCGTGCGGTCGAGCCGCTCGTCCCGCGCCTGCCACACCACGCCCATCGCGCCCCGGCCGACCTTGTGCTCCAGCCGGTAACGACCGGCGATGATGGCGTTCCGGTTCACGGGGCAACTGTATCCGCTAAGTGAGCCTGGCCTCCTCGACCGGCGCACCGGCCGCCGCGAGCCATGCTTCAGCGAGTAACCGGTGACCCAGCGGGCTGGGGTGGACGCCGTCCGGGGCGAGCGTCGCCGCCCCGTGCTCGGCCGCCGCGCGCGGCATGAACAGGTCCGCGCGCACCAGCCGCGCGCCGAACTCGGTCGCCACGTCGATCGCCGCTTCGACGCGGGGCGCCAGATCACCGAGCCACTCCCGCTGTCCCGGCTCCACCGGCAGCAGGAACGGCGTGATCACGTACAACTCGGCCGGGAGGTGCTCCCGCGCACCGGCCAGCAGCCGGGTGTAGGCGGCACGGAACTTCCCGATCGGGCTCGACAGGCCGCGATCGAAGGTCCGCCAGGTGTCGTTGATGCCGATCTTCACCGTCAGCACCGTGGGGCGCGCCGCGAGGACGTCGGTGGCCCACCGGGCTTCGAGGTCGTAGATCCGGTTTCCGTTGACGCCTCTGTTGATCACCTCCGGTCCGTCACCGAGGAAGTCCGCGATCTGCCGGACATAACCCTTGCCCAGCGACGCGGGATCGGTGCGGTCACGGCTGGAGTCGGTGATGGAGTCGCCGGCGAAGAGCAGCCTGTCGGTTTCGGTGAACCTCACGCGCCCGCCTCGATCAGCTTCCGCAGCGAGTCGGCCTCGCCGGGGAGCAGGTCCGGATCGTTGTCCGGGACGAATTCCAGCAGCGCGTCGAGCGGCCGTCCGGTCTTGGCGAGCAGGCCGAACGCCCGCGTCCACAGGTCCGCCCGGAAGGTCAGCGGATGCCGCTCGTTGCTGGGCCACCACGAGAAGACGTGCACCGCGCGCACGTGGTCGAGCACCAGTTCCAGGCCGGCCAGCGCCTGGTCGTCCGGCAGGTCCTGCGGCGGTTGCCAGTAGGTGCCGAGATTGTCGCGGCCGACCTCTTCGAGCAGCCGGACGGTCGATTCCGCGGTGTCGGTCAGCGTCCCGCCGTGGAACTCCAGCGCGACCTCCAGACCGTGTTCGTTCGCGACGTCGGCGGCCTCGCGGAGACCGGCGGCGACCTGCTCGCGTTCGTCGGGGTCGACGTCCTCGGAGCCTGCTTTGCCCGCCCACACCCGGATCCGCGAGGCGCCGAGCCGGACCGCGGTGGCGGCGATGTCGCCGAACTTCCCGGCCTCCACCGGGGTGGCGCGGAAGTAGGAACCGTAGGAGTCGCAGGTCAGCCCGTGCCGTGCCATGGCCTCGAACGCGCGCTCGGCCGCCCAGTCGTCACCAGGGCGCACATGGACGTCCGCGCCCCACTCGATCACTCGCAGGCCCGCCTTTTCGGCGCGGCTGGCGACTTCGTCGGCGTCCAGCCGCCGCAGCGTCACCGAACACAGTCCCGGGCGGATCATTTTCCCTCCAACGGTCGAGTGCTTTCGCGCAGCACGACCTCACCGGTGATCGGCTTGACCCGGGGAGCGGCCGCGCGGTCGTCGAGGATGAAATCGAGTGCTTGTTCTCCCATGCGCTCGATCGGCACACGCACAGTCGACAGCGAAGGCCTTATGTCGCGCAACGTAATAATGTCGTCGAACCCGGCGATCGCGATCTGCGCGGGGACCAGCAGCCCACGGTCGCGGCAGGCGGCCATCGCGCCGACGGCCATCACGTCGTTGACCGCGAAAACGCAGCCGCGGAAGCCGTTCTCGATCGCGCGCACCATCGCCGCGTAGCCGCCGTCGCGGGTGAATTCCGCCCGCAGCACGTGGTTCTCGGGCAGCGGGATACCGTGCCGGGCGAGCCCGTCACGGAAACCGAGGACACGATCCCGCGACGTCAGCAGGCCGGGCGGCCCGGCGAGCACGAGGAAGTCCCGATGCCCGAGCACGGCGAGGTTCTCCGCCAGATCCGCCGCTCCGGCCCGGTTCTCCAGCATGACGGTGTCGAACGGCAGCTTCCGCTGGCCGATCACCACGACCTGACCGTCGGCGGCCTCGAACGCCTTGAGTTCCTTGGTCAGGCTCCGTTGCAGGGCACTGTCTTCGTTACGCGACCCGGCGAGGATGACCGCTCGCGCTCGTTGCCCTCGCAACGTGGTGACGTACTCGAGTTCCTTCTCCGGATGGTTCTCGGTACTGGCGATGGTGACCGTCAGCCCGTGTCGCGCCGCCACGCGCATCACACCCGACGCGATCGAGGAGAAGTACGGGTCGACGATGTCGTGCACCAGCAGCCCGACGACGTTGCCGCGGCCGCGGGCCATCGCCTGCGCGGGCACGTTCGCCGTGTACTGCAGCCGTTCCGCGGCCCGCAGGACCGATTCGCGCAGCGTCAGGCTGACCTGTCTGGTCCCGCCGTTGAGCGCCCTCGACGCCGTCGCGAGCGACACTCCGGCCTCGCGGGCGACGTCGGCCAGGGTGGCCGAACCCGCGGCGCGCTGCGCCATGGTTCCTCCTCGGAGTCTGGCGGTGAACCCGCGACCGCGATCGACGTCGGCAGGGCGCCCTGCCACCGCGACGGCGGGCCTTCGGCCGAGGCGGGTTCACGCGTTTGGTCGCTTCTCGGGTACTTCTTCGGCTCCGCCAACGGGCACTCGGTGGTGCGGTGGGCTCACGCCGGCGTGTGCCGACGCGGTCCACGACCAGCCCGGCCAGCTCGGACAGCGACGATCCGCCGCCGGACACGACGATCGCGACGTCCGGCCNCGTGGGCTGCCGCCGGCGTGAGCCCGGCTTCGCTACGGAGCGCCGGGGCCGACGTCCGCGGTGGTGAGCGGCCGGTTGGCGATGGCGGCCGTCGAGTACTCGTCGGCGCCGACGTCACGCAGGCTGCCGCGAGCCTGACCGTCGATGTCCAACGTGACCGGTGCGGTCGACAGGGTCGCCGCGTCGATCGCCGGGCTGCCCGCGGCGAGCCGCGAGACCCCGTCGGTGCCCTGTACGAGCTTCGGGTCGACCCGGCGGAAGGTCCCCGCCGGGATGTTCCCGTCCCCGCCCGAACCCCACAGGATGTTGCCGGACCAGGTGAAGTTGCCCGTGGTGCTCATCGCGACCAGGTCGCCGTTGCCGCCGACGAAGATGTTGTCGGAGATCGTGCAATCGCGTGGTTCGATCGTCCGTTTGGTCTCGCCGGCGAGCGTGCCGCCGTTGTTCAGCAGCGTGTTGTGCGCGATGAGCACGCGGTCCGCAGCGTCGTTGCCGCGCCGTGATTCCTTCGATTCACCCGGGAAGTGGTCCCGAACGGAGCCGCTGCCGACGACCAGCGCGCTGCCGGACACTCCGGCGACGTAGTTGTTGAGGATCTTGTGGTCGTTGCCGTAGATCCGGATGCCTTCCTTGCCGCCGAGGATGAAGTTGGATTCGACGACGGACTTGTTCCCGTGGCGCAGCACGATGCCGCCGAGGCTGTTCCGGATGGTGTTGTTGCGGATGAAGTTGCCCGACGACTTGATCGAGATCGCCTCCGGGTCGCCGTTCGCGCGTTCGAACAGGTTGTACTCCACCGTGGCGCCGGCGGTGCTCAGCGCGCGCGGGCTGACGCCGAGCCGGATCGGCTCGCCGCCGTTGTCGCCGGGGAAGGTGTGGTCGGAGAAGTAGTTCCGCACGACGTGGACGCCGGTCGCCATCTTGTCTTCGTCCGCGCCCTCGATGCAGAGCATGACGCCGAGCGTCGTCTTGTGGTGGAAGTGGTTGCGGTCGACCTTGCTGTAGTCGGCGCGGACCATCACCCAGTGCAGGCCTTCGATGTCGGCCAGCTGGAAGTCGTTGCGGGTCAGGCGGATCCGCGAACAGTTCGCCGGGATCTCCAGCGTGGTGCTCTGCCGGAAATTGAACCCGCTGAGCGTGACGCCGGTGGAGTCGTCGAAGACGAAACTCTGCTCACCGTTGAAGGTCACCCCGCCGCGGGACTGGGCGACGATGGAGATCGGCTGGTCCTTCGTGCCGCGCCTGCCCTTGATGACGATCGGCTTGCCCGACGGCACGGTGTACGTCCCGTTGTTCACGGTGATGACGTCACCGGGGCCCGCCTGGTTGATCGCGTTCTGCAGTTCGGTCAGCGAACTGACGTTCAGGGCGCACAGCCCCTTCGGTTTGGCCGACGCCGTGCCCGCGGTGACCCAGGGGACGGTGATCAGCGCGGCGCCGAGGGTGGCGCCGCTGAGGAACCTTCTGCGATCCATGATGCCTCCGTGCTCAATCGGTGGGGAGGGTTTCGGCGGCGGGGCTTTCTTTGCTCAGGAACAGTTCGATCACCGGGACCGGGGTGTCCGGTTTCCGGATGGGGAGTTTCAGGGTGAGCGTGCCTTCCGGCTGCCCGCCCATCTGGGTGTTCTGCGCGGTCTGCCCGGGATCCGTGTGCACCTGCCGGATTTCCGAGGCGTCGTCGAGCAACTGGGCGTAGCGCACCCGCCCGGCGAGCCCGGGCAGGTGGACGTGGTTCATCGGCCAGCTGAACAGGTGCAGGTACAGCCGGTCACCGCGCTGGGTGTAGCGGCCGTCGGCGGGCGCGGTGAACTCGCTGGGACCGCAGCCGCGGATGGACCGTTCGTGCCGGTCCATCCAGTGGCCGATCTCGGCGAGGACTTCGTGCGCACGGGGGTCGATCTCACCCCGGCCGTTCGGGCCTACGTTGAGCAGCAGGTTGCCGTCCTTGGACACGCCGTCGACCAGCATCCGGATGAGCAGTTCCGGGCTCTTGTAGTCGAGGTTGTCGCGGTCGTAACCCCAGCTGCCGTTCAGTGTCTGGCACGCCTCCCACACCACCGGGACGCCGTCGCGGGTCATCGGGCCGGACGGCTGGTACTGCTCCGGGGTGATGAAGTCGCCAGGGATCCCGGTGCGGTCGTTGACCAGGATGCCGGGCTGGAGTTCGCGGACGAGCGCGAGCAGGCCGGGGGAGTCCCAGTCGTCCGGCCCCTTGCCGCCCCACCATTCCTTGCGGCCCTTGTAGGAGAAGTCGAAGAACAGGTAGTCGATCGTGCCGAAGCGGGTGAGCAGTTCGCGCACCTGACCGTGCAGATAGAGCTGGTACTCGGCGATGTCGGCGTACTGGTGCGCCGCGATGTACTCGGCATCGTCACGGCGGGGATGGGTGCCGTCGACGGGGAACGCGGGGTGGTGCCAGTCGATCAGCGAGTGGTAGAAGCCGACCTTCAAACCCTCTTCGCGGCAGGCGCCGACGAACGGGCCGAGCAGGTCTTTGCCGTACGGCGTGTTCGTCACCTTGAAGTCGGTGAGGTCGCTGTCCCACAGGCAGAAACCGTCGTGGTGCTTGGTGGTCAACACGACGTAGGTCATGCCCGCGGCCTTCGCGGCGCGCGCCCAGGAACGCGGGTCGTACTTGTCCGGTTCGAAGTGGTCGAAGTACACCCGGTACTGCTCGTCGGTCAGCTTTTCGCGGTTCTGCACCCATTCGTGCCGGGCGGCGAGGGAATACAGTCCCCAGTGGACGAACATCCCGAACCTGTCGTGGGTGAACCAGGCGGTGGAACTCACTGCAGGATCGCTCCTTGATTGTCTTTGGTGAGTCAGCCCTTGAGCGCGCCCGAGGCGAGGCCGCGGACGAACGAACGCTGGAAGAACAGGAACGCGGCGACCGACGGGAGCAGCGCCAGCAGCGACGCGGCCATGATCACGCCGGGCGTGACGTTCGTGTCGATCCGCAGGGTCCGCAGGGCCAGCGGCAGGGTGTAGGTCGAAGCATCGGTCGACACCAGCAACGGCAGCAGGTACTGGTCCCAGATCATCGTGAAGCCGAAGACGCCGATCACGCCGAGCGCGGGCTTGCACATCGGGAGGATGATCTGGGCGAAGATCCGCAGGTCGCCGGCCCCGTCGATCCGCGCGGCCTCTTCGAGCTCGCGAGGGACGTCCTTCATGAACTCGGTCATCACCAGGATCGAGAAGGCCCACGCGCCCAGTGGCACGATCATCCCGGCGAGGCTGCCGATCAGGTTCAGATGCACCACCGGCAGATCCGACAGGATCAGCGACAGCGGGATCGCGAGGATCTCCTCCGGGAGCATCAGCGTCGCCAGGATCGCGACCAGCACGAAGGTCATGAACCGGAACTTCTTGCGCGCCAGCGCGTAGCCGGCCAGCACCGAGATCACGACCTGCAGCAGCAGGCCGAAGCCGACCACCAGGAACGAGTTGAGGAGGTACATCCCCACACCGAGGTCGAAGGCGATGCCGAAGTTGTCCAGGGTCGGGCTGGACGGGACGACGCTCAGCGCCGTCGGATCGGAGACGTCGTTGAACGCGCTGACCAGCAGTGCCAGCAGTGGTCCCGCGAACACCAGGAGCAGCAGGGCGTACAGGACGAACTTCAGGATCCGCCCGGCCGGTGACTTGACGGCGTCGAGGCCGAGTGCGGAATCGTTGGCCGCGGTCATGCGTCTCGCCTCCGTCGGAGCACCTGGACGAACAAGGTCAGCACGAGCGTCGCAAGGAACAGCAGGACCGCGCCCGCCGCACCGACGCCCAGCCGGTTCTGTTCCAGGCCGAGTTTGTAGATCAGGGTCATCGCCACCTCGGTCGAGCCGTTCGGCCCGCCGTTGGTCAGCAGGAACACCTCGGTGAACACCCGCAGGCCACGGATCGCCGCGAGGACGAACAGGATCGAGAACACCGACCTCAGGCCCGGCAGCGTCACGTGGAGGATCTTGCGCCAGCGCGAGGCACCGTCCACAGTGGCCGCTTCGTAGAGTCCCCTGTCGATTCCGGCGAGGCCCGCGAGGAAGATCATCATGTCGTACGGGGCGCCGCGCCAGATCCCGGTGATGATGACCGAGATCATCGAGCTGTCGGGATCGTTGATGAAGCCCGACGGGCCGAGCCCGACCAGGCCGAGGATGGAGTTCAGCATCCCGTCCTCGGTCGGGTGGTACATGATCCGCCAGAGTTCGGCGACCACCGCGATCGGCACGACCACCGGCAGGAACGCCGCCGACCGCAGGAACTTCAGCCGCTTGCTCTGGCCCTCCATCAGCAGGGCGAGGGCGAGGCCGATGATCATCGATCCCGCGGTCTGCCCGACCGCGATCACGATGGTGTGCCAGATCGCGGAGTGGAACGCCTCGTCACCGAGGACGGTGCTGTAGTTCTGCCCGCCGACCCACTGGTTGCCCAGGTACGGCTGGACGTCCTGAAAGGACATCGTCACCGCGGTGATCATCGGGATGAACTTGAAGTACACGAACAGGATCAGGGCGGGGGCCAGGAACAGCCACGGCGTCCACCACTTCCCGTCGCGGTCGCTGCGCCTGCGGGCCTTCGGCGCGGGTGCCCGCTTGACGGCGGGACGGTCCGCGCCGACGGCCGCCGGCTTGGCGTGATCTACGGTCATGAGGCGCTGATCCCCTGTTGCTGCAAGGTCGCGGTGAGCTTGGTGTCGAGTTTGGACAGTTCCGCCTTGAGATCGAGCTTGCAGTCGGCCACGAGCGCGCTGATCGTGTCGGCGGTGTCCTGGCGGACCGGCGTCCAGTTCGGGATGGACGGCGCGTAGTGGCCGGACTTGGTGTAGATCTCGGCGTAGGTCTTCCAGCGCGGGTCGGAGCGGACCTGGGTGATGTCGACGTTCTTGTTCACCGGAAGCTGCACGATGAAGGCCGATTCGCCCTCCATGCCGATCTTCTGGCCGTCGACCGAGATCGCGAAGTCACCGAAGGCGTCCTGCCCGGCCTGGTTCGGCGAACCGGCCATCATGTAGATCGACAGGCCCTCGGCGAGGACGTCGGCGTTCTTGGCGCCCTTCGGCATCGGGACGACCTCGTACTTGTCCTTGCCGAGCGACTTGTCGAACCGCGGCAGCAGGTACGGGCCGACGACGTACATCCCGGCCTTGCCCGCTTCGAAGGTCTCGTTGGTCGCCGGGGTCGGCATGGTGACCGAACCGGGCTGGATGACGTTGTCCTTGCAGCCGAGGTCGCGGAACCACTGCACCGCGGCCACGGATTCGGGTGTGCTCATCGCCGGCTTGTACTTGCCACCACCGGTCTCGGAGATGAAGTCGCCGCCGGCGGCCCAGAGGAAGTTCGAGAAGTACCAGGAGGCGTAGCCCCGCTTGGTCGACAGCGTCGCGTTCAGGCCCGCGGTGTCGGCCTTGCCGTTGCCGTCGGGGTCGCCGGTGGTGAAGGCCTTGGCGAGGTCCGCCAGCTCGGCCCAGCTCTGCGGGACGCTCTTGCCGAGCTTCTCCCGCCAGTCCTTGCGGATGAGCAGCGCCGAGGCCTGCGCGCTGTAGGGCAGGCCGTACAGCTTGCCGTCCGCTGTCTGGTTCGACTTCAGGGCCTGCTCGGTGAGTTCCGAGGTGTGCTTGATCTTGCCCGGCTCGACCTCGCGGACGAGACCCTGGCTCTTCAGCGTGCCCAGCTGCGTGACGTCGTTCATCACGATGTCCGGCAGGTCGCGCTGGGCGGCCCGCTGGGCGAGCTTCGTCTCGAAGTCGTCGAAGATCGCGGTGACCTGCACCTTGAATCCCGTGGCCTTCTCGAAGGCTTCCGCGAGCCGCTTGGTGGCCTGTTCACCAGGGCCGCCGGGGGTCGTCCGGGTCCACAGTTCCAACGGCGCCTTGGTGTCCTGCGCGACGTTCGTTCCGGCGGGGCCTGCCGAGCAGCCCGAAAGGACCAGCGCTGAGACAGTGAGTCCCACGCCGATCCACCGCGATTTCCGCATCGCATCTCCTGTTCACTGTGGACCACGCTGTCTACCTCGGAGGGGACGGTAAGCGCTTTCCCGGTCTCCGGTCAATGGTCCGATCATTACGAATTTCAATCGCCCCTGGTCGCCTCTGCGTGGGACTCGCCGCGCGTGGACCGGGTCAAGCATCCGATGTATGGTCGCCGCGGAGGTAGGAATGACCGAGCTGCGACACCGGCCGACGGCACTTCTCGTGATGGAGGAACGCCGCCGCGACGACGTTTATCCCGAGGCGGTGCTGAAGGAGATCGAAACGCTGGTGGACCTGCGTGAGCCGCTCACCCGTGAGCGGCTGGCGGAGGACCCGGCGGCACTGGAAGGGGTCGAAATCCTGCTGTCCGGCTGGGGTGCCCCGGCGCTGGACTCCGTCCTCCTGGGACACGCGCGGGACCTGCGGGCCGTGTTCGTCGCCGCCGGCTCGGTCCGGCCGCTGACCACGCCCGAGTTCTGGGCGCGCGAGCTGCCGATCGTATCCGCCGCGGCCGCGAACGCCATCCCGGTCGCCGAGTTCACCCTTGCCCAGGTCCTCTTAGGACTCAAGCAGGTGCACCGGATCTCCCGGGAGATCCGGGAGCGGCGAGCCTACCCGCCGGACCCGAGGGTCGCGGGTGCCTACCGGTCCCGGGTCGGGCTGCTCGGCCTCGGCGAGATCGGTGCTCTCGTCGCGTCGCATTTGCGCGGTTTCGACGTGGACGTGCTCGCGAGCGACCCCGTCGTCGACCCGGCGACGGCCGACGGTCTCGGCGTGCGGCTGGTGGGCCTGGACGAACTGTTCGCCACGTGTCCCGTGGTCAGTCTGCACGCGCCACTGCTCCCCGAGACCGAAGGTCTGGTCGACGGGGAGCTGGTGGCGAGGATGGGCATCGGCGCGACCTTGATCAACACCGCCCGCGGCGCCGTCGTCGACGAGCCGTCGGTCGTCCCGGTGCTGCGCGAGCGGCCCGATCTCACGGCGATCCTCGACGTCACCTGGCCCGAACCGCCCGAGCCGGACTCGCCGCTGTACACGTTGCCGAACGTGGTGCTCACCCCGCATCTGGCGGGCGCGCTGGGCGCCGAACGCGCTCGGATGGGTGAACTCGTCGCGCGAGAGCTACGGCGGTTCGTGCTCGGGGAGCCGCTTCAGCACGCCGTCGCGCCGGACCGGGCGCACTTGCGGGCGTGACGCTCGCCGTTCGAGAGACGGTCCGTGGGCGGGAGTGCCGTGGTCCTGCTGCACGCCTTGGGCAGAGGATCGGGCACTTGGGGCGATTTCGGCGCCCGGCTGGCCGGTCGTCGTGTGCTGGCCGTCGATCTGCCGGGACACGGCGACAGTGCTCACGCGGAGAAGTACTCGCTCGCGGCGATGGCCGACGAGGTGACCGATCTTCTGGGGGAACGGGCGGATCTGGGCGGCCGGGTCGCCGTGCTGCTCGCCCAGCGCCTGCCGGGACGCGTCCGGCGGCTGGTCGTCGAGGACACTGCGCCGCCTCCTCTCGGGCCCTTGGAGCCGTTGGCTCCCGCGCAGGAGCCGCCCGAGCGGTTGCCGTTCGACTGGCGGCTGATCGACCCCGATCATGGCCGAACTGCGCACGCCGACCCCGTCTGGTGGGACCGGCTCGCCGCGATCACCGCGCCCACCCTGCTGGTCAGCGGCGGGCCGGCCAGCCACGTCACCCGGGAGTCGCTGGAGCGGATGTGCGGGCTGATCCCGGACTGCCGCCTGGTGACCATCGACGACGCGGGGCATCTGGTGCACGGCACCAATCCGGCGGAGTTCGCGGCGGTGGCGGGGGGAGTTCCTCGGTCCGGCGTAATCAGGGTGACCTGCCTGGGGGCACTGCCGAAGCATCCGCGCGACCTCATGTCGATCTCGCGGATAGGAGCCGTATAACGGTCTATACCGCGTGTCTCTGGCAGGCATGGCGAGCGTGGGTCGTTGCCGCGAAACGGCGACGGCCGCGGTGGAGGGGGCTGGACGCCGGGGCCACCTTTCGATGGGTGGTCGCGAAACGGCGACGCTCTGGGTGACCCCACGGCCCGTTGCCGCGAAACGGCGACGCTCCGGGTGACCCCACGGCCCGTTGCCGCGAATCGGCGACGCGGAGGGGCGGCGAGGTGAAGGTCCGCCTGCGCAACGCCCACGGCCCGTCGCCGCGAAACGGCAACAGATCGTGGGCACGCCGATGGTCAGCTCACCAGTTCCGCACCGCGGGCACGTACCCCGCCGGCTTGTCCCCGACCTTCACCCCGGGGCTGATCACCCAATTCTGATACGCGGGCGTGAACATCCGGTACACCGACTCCGGCGGGACGGCACTGGCCTCGTCGAGGAGCGCCCGCAGGTCCGGCGGAAGCGTGAAGTCCAGTGCGGCCATGCTCTTGCCCAGCTGATCGGCGCTGCTCGCCCCGACGATCGCGGCCGCGACGCCCGGCTGGGTCGCGACCCAGTTGATCGCGACCTGGGCCATCGTGACGCCGAGTTCGTCAGCGACCTTCTCCAGCGGTTTCAGCAGTGCCCAGTCGCGGTCCGTCCACGACTTCCCGGCGTTCCCCGGATCGCTCAGCCTGCCGTCACCGCTCGTGGTCTCGCCGGTCTGGCGGTACTTGCCGGTGAGGAACCCGCCGGCCAGCGGGCTCCACGCGGTGATGCCGAGCCCGAGATGCTGTCCCATCGGCACGTGCTCGGTCTCGATCGTCCTTTCCACGAGCGAGTAGGGCAGCTGGAGATTGACGGCCGGGGTGAGCGCGTTCGCCTCGGCGAAGCTCTGCGCCCGGGCGGCGTACCAGGCGGGTACGTCGGAGAGCCCGGCGTAGCGGATCTTCCCCGCGCGCACCAGGTCGTCGAACGTGCGCATCACCTCTTCCGCCGGTGTGACGCGGTCCCAGGTGTGCAGCAGGAAGAGATCTACGTGGTCGGTGCCCAGCCGCCGCAACGACGCTTCCAGCGCCCTGATCAGGTGCTTGCGCCCGTTGCCGCCCGCGTTCGGGTCGCCGGGGTCGACGCTGTTGGTGTACTTGGTGGTGAGCACGACCCTGTCGCGCACCTTCGCCTCGGCGATGAGGCGGCCGAGGATGGTCTCGCTCTCACCCGCGGTGTAGAAGTCCGCGGTGTCGATGAAGTTCCCGCCCGCCTCCAGGTACTTGCGGAAGATCGGGCGGACGTCGTCCTCGGATTTCCCGTACGCGGCGTGGAAACCGCCGGTACCGAAGTTCATCGTTCCGAGCGCGATCCGGCTGACGCGCAGTCCGGAGCGGCCGAGCAGGTAGTACTGATCCAGTGTCATGAAAGCGTCTCCTCAGTGGTGTCCGGTGTGGGCGGGAACGACGAAGTCCACGGTCTTCTGGTCGAGGATCTTGTGCGTCGGGTCGGCGAGACCGATCCACACCTTGTGCGGTCCCGCGGGCAGCGACTGGATGATCAGCGGTTCGCCGCTGCCGTCGGCCCAGTGCCACGCCGCGTCGTCGACGGTCACGTGGATATGGCCGATCCGGGGTGAGACGTCCAGTGCGGCGGGGCCGTACACCGGGACGATCCGGAGGTTCTCCGCCCGGTACCGCAGCACGACCAGGCCCATCGCGAGCTGTGCTGGCAACGGCGCGTCCACGACCAGCGACGGCGGCGGCTGGGAAGGCAACGGCACCACGGGAGCCGGCGACCAGCCGGCGGCCGCGGCGGGGGGAGCGGTCACCGGCGGAGCGGGCGAGGGGGCACCGCACGCGGCGGTGAACAGGACGGCGGCGGCGAGGACGGTCTTTCCCAGTGCGGGCATGAATTCACGCTAAGACGGCCGAAGGGGCCGCGGCGCCTGTCGGACGACGTCATCGGTGTACGTCACCGTGACACTTTCCGGTGATCACCCAGTGAACCGGCCGGATCCGGGGAACCCGGGGGCATCGACGGATGGGAGAGCACGATGAAGACTCGAATCGCCGCGCTGGCGGCCGCGGTCACGTTCTTGGGCGCCGTCACCGCCTCGCCCGCCATAGCGGACCCGGTGCCCGGCAGCCCGAACCAGTTCTACGCGTCGTGCGCGGTCGATCTGCTGGGCGTGCCGGTGGGCTGCCTCGAGACCGACGAAGCGCACGCGACGCATATCTGTCAGTACGTGCTCACGGCCTTCGGCCTCGGTCTCGACTGCATCCAGCGCTGAATCCGGTCAGGTGCCGAGCCAGCCGGGGTTGGCGGCCGCCCACTCGGGAAGCCGATGCCGGATCGCGGCGGGCTCGGTGATCGCGTCCACCAGTCCACTTCGGACAGTGGGCACGTCGATGGACGAGCCGTCCCGCCACAGCAGGAGATGCCGCGTCCTCAGCGGCACACCCCGCAGCGCCACCACCGGGCCCGGGATCGTGGAACCGGAACCGAGGGAGCGGGCGGGCGCCACCGCGCGAGGTTCGTGCCGGACGCTCTGCCGCAACGCCATCGGATCCAGCTTCCGCACGGTGATCTCGCCGAGGCCGGCGCGGGCGCACTGGTCGGTCAGGTGAGCGTGGAACTCGTCGTCCTCGTCCGACGGCATCAGCCAGACCGAGCCGTCGAGCTCGGCCAGGGACACCTCGCCGAGTCCGGCGGCGGGATGGTCCGGGGACACGACCACGAAGACCGGCTCCGTGCCGACAGGAAGCATGTGGACGCCGTCGGGCGGAACGATCTCCTGCCCTGGGTGATCCATGTACAGCGCCAATTCGACCGTGCCGTCGACCAGCGCCGAGAACAACGCCGTCCGGCTGGTCACGGCCAGCAGTTCGACGGGACGGCCACGAGCCGCCGCGGCGACCACACCGCTCAGCGTCTCGGCGAAGACGGTCGGAAGCGCGCCGATCCGGAGCAGTCCCTCGGAAGGCGCGCTGTGGAACCGGCGGATCGCCAGTTCGAGGTCGTCCGCCGCGGCCAGTACCCGGCGCGCGTGGTTCAGGAGCACCTCGCCCAGCGCGGTGGGCCGCACGCCGTGCCGGTCGCGTTCGAACACCGTCCGTTCCAGTGCCCGTTCGACTCGGTGGAGCTGCGTGCTCAACGCGGGCTGGGAGAGCCCGAGTGCGGTCGCGGCCTTCGCGATGCTGCCCGCCGACGCGATGGCGTCGAGGAGGCGCAGATGCCGGACATCGATCTCCGTCGGCCAGGTGTGGCCGTCCCCGGGACCGATCAGGGGGCTGATCACAGGTCGTCCTCGCTGATGATCGTGCGGAGTTTGTGCAGGGCGCGATGCTGGGCGACCCGGACCAGGCCGGGGCTCACCCGCAGGACCGCGCCCGCCTCGGGCGCCGTCATGCCGACCGTGATCCGCAGCCGGAGGATCTCCTGCTGGATACCGGGCAGGGTGCTCATCAGCCGCGTCAACCGGTCGTGGCCGTCGGCGGCCAGCGCCTGCCACTCGGGTTCGTTGGGTTCGGGCGTCGCGCGTTCGGGCGGATCGGGCGTGGGTTCCGACTTGTCCCGGGCTCGCCGCCGGAAAGCGGCGGCGACCTTCCTCGCCGCGATTCCCAGGACGGCGGTGAGGAAAGAGCCTCCGGTGGTCCGCGCGGTGGGCAGGCTGGTGAGCACGGCGAGACAGGTCTCCTGCGCGACGTCGTCCGCGGCGATCTCCCGCGCGTCGGTTCCGTCCATCCGGCTCCGGCAGTAGTCCGCGACCACCGGCTGGACGATGTTCATCAGCTCGTTCGTCGCCGCGGGGTCGCCGCGGCGGGCGCGGGGGACGAGGGATTCGAGATCCGCCGTCAGCGCGCCGTCGTCAGGGGGAGGAGCCGCCCCCGGCGAGGTGAGGTCGCCGGGGGCGGTCCAGGTCAGGCGAGTTCCCAAAGCGCGGGCACGTTCGGTGGTTCCCAACCGGGCATTGAGGTGTGCGGCTGGATGACCCGGTAGTTGCTGCCGCCGTAGCTGGCGGTCGCGCCGGAGCCGTAGTACGTGTACGGCGCCCAGGTGCCGCCCGGCGGGTTCGACGTCGTCGGGCTGGTCGGGGTGGTGGGCGTGGTCGGCGTCGTGGTGGTGCTGGACGGTGGGTTGCCGCTGACCGTCAGACGCAGGTTGTAGACGCTCAGGATCTCCGAAATCGGCTGGAAGTAGATGGTGCCGCCGGAGGTGCAGTTGCCGGAGCCACCGGAGGTGACGCCCTGCGCCTGGTCACCGGTGAGCCACGAGCCGCCCGAGTCACCAGGCTCGGCGCAGGCGTTGGTCCGGGTCAGGCCGGTGATGGTGCCCTCGGGGTAGGTGACCGAGGTGTTCTTCTGCAGGATGGTGCCGCAGCGCCAGCCGGTGGTGGAGCCGGAGCGGCACACCGAGGAGTTGACCGGGGCCTCGGTCGAGCCGGCGACCGGCACGGTGCCGGGGTAACGGTTCACCAGCGGGCGCGGGGTGTTGCCCGCGTCGGCGCGGACCCAGGCGTAGTCGTTGCCGGGGAAGCTGGAGCCGGCGACGGTCCCGCTCGGGTTCGAGGTGCGCGTTCCGGTGGTGCCGCAGTGGCCGGCGGTCACGAAGCCGCCGTCGACGGCGAAACCGATGGAGCAGCGGCCCGAGCCGAAGGTGTAGGCGTTGCCGCCGATGATGTCGATCAGCGCACGCGGCTGTTCGGTGCTGGCCTCGACCCGGACCAGGTCGGACGGCACACCGGCCTCGGCAGCCCACGACTTCGCGGCGGATTCGCCACCGGCGTTGGCGAGGACGACGATCGAGTTGGTGGTGACGTCGGTGAACCAGCCCGGCACGGTCTTCGGCGCCTTGGCGGACTTGGCGTCGAGCCGCAGCTTCGCCGCGTCGAGGTCGGCGGCACTGCGGGCGACCGTCTTCGGGGTGGCGCCCGCGGCACGGACGAGGTCGCCCACGGCGGCGTCGGTGACCGCCACGGTCAGCGTGGTCCCGGAGCCGTCGAGCCACGATCCGGCGTATGACGTGCCGAGCTGCTTCTTCAGCGTGTTGTCGGCGACCGCGGCGCGCTGTTCGCTCGCGAGCCGGAGCTTGGCCTGTTCCGGGCTGATCTTGAGGTCGCGGGCCATCGCGGCCAGCATTTCGGACTGGGACTGGTCACCGGCGGTGGCCTGCTGACCGGCGCTCGCGTTGGGAGTGAGGGCGATGGCGGTGACCAGGCCTGCCCCGGCTATGGCCGCGGCTGTGGCGGCTAAGATCTTTCTGTTCATTTCAACGCTTTCCTCGAAACGGGCGGGGGAGGGGGATTCGTCCCCGACCGTACGAGGCGGATCACGCAACTGGTACATACCATTTGGGTCATATCGCCCGGCTGGAACGCGGGGTGATATGGCGGTGATCCGTGCTGATCCGCGTGGCGTTTCCGTTGCGGTGCAACGGTTCAGCCGTTGCCGGCGGAAAGGCGGCACCGACGTGCGAGGCGCTTCGCCGCAATGTCCACTGTCGTCCATACCGTACTTTTGAGGGGTAGGGCAAAGGGAACGGCGGAACTTCTCACAGTGTGGGGAAGTGCAGTGCCCGTCGTGCCGGAGGGAGCGACGGCACGACGGGCACCGGTGTGCGGGGCCTCAGTGGCCGGTGCAGCGGTAGCTCGTGGCCACCGCGGGATCACCGTGGCCGCGGTATCGCGAGACCTGCGGATACGGGCAGAGATCCCGGCTGAGGGTCTTGTCGCCGTTCGCCGCGGGCAGGGTCGACGGCGCCTTGCCGTGTTCGACCCAGTCGACGAGCGCGCCCAGCGCGTTCGTCGGTGCGGCACCCGCGCCGCCGGAGCAGTGCGCGACGCCCGGCGCGAGGAACAGCCGGTAGAAGTCGTTGACCCGCTTCGGGCCGCCCATCTCACGCTCGACCTCGCGGCGGTACTGCAGCGTGCCGCCCGGCGGGATCAGCTGGTCGTCGGTGCCGACGAAGGTGATCAGCTTGCCGCCCGCCCGGCGGAACGCCGACAGATCGGGGTCCGAGGTCCCGATGACGTCGTCGTACTCCCGCACCGACTGGCGGAACAGGTCGGCGAACTGGCGATAGGTGAGCGTCTCGGTGTCGAATCCGGGCTGCTTCTTCAGGAACGTCCGCACCCAGCCCGTGGCCACCGGGAAACCGGGAGCGTTCGTCACCGGGCCGAAGTCCGCGCCCTTGGGGAGACCGGCCCAGAGCCGTCGTCCGTGCTCGTCGGACGGCCCGGCCCAGATCTTGCGGACGACTTCGGCGTCCGACGCGGTGACGGTGACCTCCCTGTCGCCGCAGAGCACCTTCGTGCCGATGAGCGATCGAGGGTCGTAGCCGCATTCGTCCGGCCGGTCCACGATGCCGTCGGTGACCCCGTCCCGGCCGTCGCAGGCCTTGATCGCCGCCTGCTGGAAGGCGGTGAAGACGCAGGGCGGCGGGAAGGTCTTCTCCTGGTTCATCACGACTCGCGGCCAGAGGGTCGCGACCGCGAACTCCGCCCAGTGCACGGCGGGAGCGTTCGCCAGGACGCCGTCGAAGTCTCCCGGGTACCGCTGCGCTTCGGAGTAGCCCTGACGGCCTCCCGTCGAGCACCCGTTCCAGTACGAGTAGCCGACTTCCCGCTGGTAGAACTTCCGCGTCACGTCCTTCCCGACGAGGGCCGCTTCGTGCACGGAACGGGACGCGAAGTTCGTCACCAGCGGCTTGTCGATCTCGCCCTGGGGAGTGAGCGCCCACGAAGTGTCGAGGAACGTCAGCGGGACACCGGCATCGGTCGTCACACCGCTGTAGCCGTCTTTGACGGCCTGGACGAGCGGGGCACCGAAGTCACCGGCGGTGTAGGCGCTGCCGCCGACCGCCTGGAGCCTGCCCGTCCACCCGGTCCGCGGCAGCGCGACGGCGACCTTGACATGGTCACCCGCCGTGCCGTGGGTCAGGGTGACGGTGATTTCGCAGTACGCGGGCACGTCCGCGATCGCGGACGGAGCCGAGAACGGGGTGGGCGGGAACGTGACGGTCCCGCCGGGCTTCTGCTCAGCCTGGACCGACTCGATTCGCGCGCCCTCGGGCGCCGAGACGGGGACCGCCGAGCACGACGTCACCGCCGCTTCGGCGGGCGCCGTCTGCGTGACCGAGGTCAGCACGAGCGGCAGCAGGGCGGCCAGCGGCGCCACCGCCAGGAACAACTTCTTGTGTCTCATCACTTTCCCGAAGCTAGGCCGATCGTGTCGACACGCCGTCTACATCCTGTGGACGCCGCCGGGGAGTCCTAACCGGACCGTATGGGTATCGTCGGACGGGCGGCCGCCCACGGCCGAGGGGAGGAATGCCGCACCATGCCGCTTTTCGGACGGGAAGCCGAGCTGAAGGACCTGGCCGAGCTCGTCGACGGGCCCGCCGCGGGTTGCGGTGGTGTCCTCGTCCAGGGCGAACCGGGCATCGGCAAGTCCGCCGTCGTGGCGGAGGCGGTGGCCGCCGCGACGGTCGGGGGCCTGCGGGTGTTGCGCACGACCGGCGTCGAGGTCGAACGGAACTACGCGTACGCCGCCCTGCACCAGCTGCTCCATCCGGTCCGGGCCGGTGCCGACACCCTGCCCGCGCCGCAGCGTTCCGCGCTCTGGGCGGCGCTGGGGCTCGCCGAAGCGGGTGAGCCCAACGCGTACCTGGTCGGGCTCGCCGCGTTGACGCTGCTTTCGGACGAAGCGGCGGCCAAGCCGTTGCTGATCGTCGCCGAGGACGTCCACTGGATGGACCGCGAGAGCGCCGACGCGCTCGCGTTCGTCGCCAGGCGGATCGAGACGGAGCCGATCGTGCTGATCGCGACCGTCCGGGACGGGGAGCCGTCGCCGCTGCGCGACGCGGGACTGTCCTCAATGGACCTGGAACGCCTTCCCGGCGACGTGGCGGCCGAGTTGCTCGACTCCGTCGCCCCCGGGCTCTCCTCGCCGGTCCGGTCACGGGTGCTCGCCGAGGCCGCCGGGAATCCGCTGGCCCTGACCGAGCTGCCGTCGGCCGTGACCGAGGCGCCCGAGCCCGTGCTGCCGCTGACCGAACGGCTCGAGCGGACGTTCGGCGCCCGGTTCACCGCGCTGCCGGAACCGGCCCGGACGACTTCGCTGGTCGCCGCGCTCAACGAGACGGGCTCGCTCGCCGAGACACTCGCGGCGGCAGGCGCGTTGCTGGGTGAGGACGTCGAGCCGTCGGCACTGGCACCGGCCGCCGATGCCCGGTTGATCGACCTCGAAGCGCGGGCGGTCTCGTTCCGGCATCCGCTGATGAGCTCGGCGATCCCGGCTTCGGTGCCGTTCGAGGAACGGCGCCGCGCGCACCTGAGCCTCGCCGACGTCTTCCGCGGGCAGCCGGATCGCAGCGCTTGGCATCGGGCGGCCGCCGCGACCGGCGCCGACGAGGACGTGGCCCGGGAGCTGGAGCACGCCGCCGATCGCGCCCGGCACCGCGGCGGAGCGACGGCCGCCGTCGCGGCGCTGGAGCAAGCGGCGCTGGTGAGCGGCGATCCGGAACGGCGGGCGGACAGGTTGCTGCGCGCTGCCGAGCTGGCCGTCGACTCCGGCGGTCGCGAGACCGCGGAACGGCTCGTCCGGGACGCCCGCGCGGGAGAACTCACGCCGCGGCAACGAGCGACGGCGAGCTGGTTGCTCAGCGGGTTCGAGGACGGTGTCCGCGAGGACCTGTCGCGGATCGCGGAACTGGCGCGGCTGGCCGAATCGGTCGCGGAGGACGGACAGCCGGATCCGGCGATGCGTGTCCTGTGGGGTGCCGCGATGCGCTGTTTCTGGGCCGAACCCGGTGAAGACACGCGGCGAACGCTGCTGGCCGTCGCGGACCGCCTCCCGGTCGGGAACTCGGACCCGCGCATGGTCGCCGTCGCCGCCTACGTGGCGCCGTTCGACCGGGCCGGATCGGTGCTCGCCGAGCTGCGCGAACTCGCCGTCGTCACCGGTGCCGATCCCGAGGTCGACCGTTTTCTCGGCAGCGCGTCGCTGCAGGTCGGCGCGGTCGATCTGGCGGCCCGGTTCTCGGCGGCCGCGGCGCCGGGGCTGCGGGCACAGGGCAGGCTAGGCCTGCTGCCGCGAGCGCTGGCGGTCCAGGCGTGGAGCCGGGTCCGGCTCGGCGACCTCGCCGCGGCCGTGCCGGCCGCGGCGGAAGCGGCCGAATTCGCCAAGGAGACCGGGCAACCGTTCATGTACGGCCTCGCCACCGCCGTACAAGCCGAGATCGCCGCGCTGCGGGGTGACCACAAACAGGCCAAGGCGCTGGCCGACGAGGCCGAGCGGACCGCGCTCGCCGCCGGTGCCCGTCCGGTGCTGGCGACCGTGCAGCTCGCCAGAGGGATCACCGCGTCGAGCGAGGGCCGCTTCGACGACGCGTTCGCCGATCTGCGGCGCCTGTTCGACCCCGCCGATCCCGCCTTCCAGCTGGCGCTGCGCGTTTACTTCGTCGCGGAACTCACCGAGGTCGCGATCCGGGCAGGTCAGGTCGAGGCCCTGCGCGAGATCGTCGCGGAGATGGAACAGCTCGCACTGGTCACCCCGGCACCCGCGTTGCACGTCGGCTTGCGCTTCGCCCGCGCCGTGCTCGAACCGAGCGACGAACTGTTCGGGACCGCTCTGCGGGCGGAGCTGGACGGCTGGCCCGCCGAACGCGGTCGGCTGCACCTGGCCTACGGCGAATGGCTACGGCGGCAGCGGCGCGCCGTGGACTCACGGGTGCACCTGCGCACAGCGCGGGAGACGTTCGACGCGCTCGGCATGACCGCGTGGGCCGAACGCGCGCGCCGTGAACTCCGGAGCGCGGGGGAGTCCAGCCCCAACCGTGGTCCCGACGCGCGGGAGAAACTGACCCCGCACGAGCTGAGCATCGTGCAGCTGGCCGCGGAGGGCCTGACGAACCGGGAGATCGGGCAGCGCCTCTACCTGTCGCACCGGACGGTCGGCACGCACCTGCACCGGATCTTCCCCAAGCTCGGGGTGAGTTCGCGGGCGGAGCTCAAGGGTGCGTTGGGGCTCACGCGACCGTCGCGTCCAACGTGACCTCGATGTTCCCCCGCGTCGCCTTGGAATACGGGCACACCTGGTGCGCGCCCTGGACCAGCTCGTCGGCGGTGGCCTGGTCGATGCCGGTGGCCTCCAGGTGCAGCGCGGCGCTCAGGTGGAACTCACCCGCTTCGGTGTCGTGATGCAGCGTCACTTCGGCGACGACGGCGAGGTCCTCCAGCTTGACCTTCTTGACGCCCGCGACGCGGCGGACGGCGCCCACGAAGCACGACGCCCAGCCCGCGGCGAACAGCTGCTCGGGGTTCGTGCCGTCGCCGGAGCCGCCGAAGGCCTTGGGGACGGCGAGGCCGACGTCGAGCACGCCGTCGGCGGAGGTCGCCCGGCCGCCGTTGCGGCCTTCCGCGGTCGAAGTGGCGACGGCGGTATACGTGGTTTCAGACATGCCGAAACCGTAGGAAGCCCGACCTGACGGCGGCGCCCGTCGGATGACGTCATTGCTGTACGTCATGGGTGGACGACGTACGCCGATGACGTCGTCCGACGCTCGCGGCCGTCGCGCGCGCTCGCCTACTTTCCGCTCATGTCCAGCCTGCCGCAGGAAGTCCGGTACCGCTTCACCGTGCTCGGCCCGCCCGGCTTCACCAGCGGTGGCACCCGGCTCGACCTCGGCTCGCCGCAGCAGCAGGCGGTCTTGATGCTGTTGCTGGCCAACGCGGGCAGTTTCGTCCGGACCGGTGAGCTGATCGACGGGCTCTGGGGCGAGCGGGCGCCTGCCACCGGTGAGGCCGTCATCCGCACCTACATCTCCCGACTCCGGCGGCTGCTCTCCTTGCAGGGCTTGGGCTCGGCGATCGTCTCGCGGTCCGGCGGCTACCGGCTGGACCCGGATCGTTTCGAGGTGGACGCCGTCGAATTCGCCGGGCAGATCGAGAGTGCGCGACAGGCGCACAACGTGGACACGGCGGCAAAGCTGCTGGAACGCGCGCTCGGCCTCTGGACCGGAACGGCGCTGGCCGGCGTCCCCGGTGAAGCGGCCGAACAGGAACGTGCGCGCCTGGAGCGACTGAAACTGACCGCGACCCAGGAACTGCTCCGGCTGCGCCTCGAACTCGGGGAACACGACGAGGTGATGGCCGAGGTACCCGTGCTGATCGAGCGAAACCGCCTCGAGGAACCGCTGTACGAGATCTATCTTCTCGCCCTTCATCGCGGCGGGCGCAGGGCCGAAGCGCTCGAACTCTACCGCTCGATCCACGAGCTGTTCGACGAAGAACTCGGGGTCCGGCCGGGGCCGAAACTGCGGGCGTTGCACGAGAAGGTGCTTCGGGCCGAGGACGATCCGGTGCCCACGCGTCGTGACCCGGCACCGCTGTTCGTCGGACGCGAGCGCGAACGCGCGGAATTCCGGCGACTGCTCGCGAGGGACCCGGCCGACGGTGCCGAGGTTCTGTTCCTCACCGGACCGCCCGGCATCGGGAAGTCGACCTTGCTGCGGAAGTTCGCCGACGACGCGGCGGCCATGGGAAAGCCCGTGCGGCTGTTCGACGGGCTCGACGATCCGGCGGGCGCCCTGCGCCGCCTGCCCGACGGCGCCACGGTCGTGATCGCGGGCAGGGCCGGGCCGGACGCCAGGCTGCTGGTCGATCCGGCGTGGGCGGGAAGGCTCCGGATCCGGAAACTCGAAGCGTTGAGCGAGGCCGAGTCCGTGGCGCTACTCGAAGCACGCGGTGTCACGCCCGCGCTCCGAAAGTCCATTGTGGACTTCGCGGCGGGCAACCCGTTCGCGCTCTCGCTGGCCGCCGAGGTCAGCAGGTCGCCGCGGTCCGACGCGGAGCGCTTCGTGGTGGACACGGTTTACGCGCAGCTGGCCGGTGATCCGCCGACGGAGGCACATCGGTGGGCGTTGTACGTGTGCGCGCAAGCGGACCACACCACCGAAGACCTCCTCCGGTCCGTGCTGCCGGGAGGACGGTCGTCGGAGCTGTTCGACTGGCTCCGTGACCACCCCTGCGTCGAGACCGCCATCGGCGGCCTCGTCCTCGGCGGTGTGCTCCGCGAGGTGCTCGACAGGCACCTCCGGTGGCGTGACCCGGCGGGCCGCGCACGGATGCGCGGCCGGATCAGCCGGGTCACGGCCGGTCGGTGATCAGGTGCGCAGCCACACCGCCGTGTCCGTCGGGAGCGCACTCTCGACGGGCCCACTGAGCACTTCGCGGTGTGACGGCAACGCCACCGGCTTGTCCGAGAAGTTCAGCACGAAGGTGAAGCCCGGCTCCCGGGTGAACGCGAGCACGCCGTCACCCAGCGCCAGCCACTCCAGATTGCCGGGGCCCAGCGCGGGAAGTTCGTTCCGCAAGCGCAAACCGGCGCGGTAGAGCCGGAGCATCGACCCGGGTTCGGCCGCCTGCGCCTCCGCCGTACTGGCGCGCCATTCCCCGGGCTGGGGCAGCCACGTCCCACCGGTGCCGAAACCGAACGGCGGCGCGTCACCGGACCAGGGGAGCGGGACACGGCAGCCGTCACGGCCCGGATCGGCGCCGTCAGTGCGGGCCCACACCGGATCCTGACGCAGTCCGTCCGGGATGTCCTCGACCTCCCATAGCCCGAGCTCCTCTCCTTGGTAGACGTACAGACCACCGGGCAGCGCCATGGTCAGCAACGCGGCCGCCCGCGCCCGCCGGGTCCCGAGTTCGCGGTCCACCGGGGTGCCGTGCAGCCGGTCGGCGAACGCGAAACCGGTGTCACCTTGGCGGCCGTACCGGGTGACGTGCCGGGTGACGTCGTGGTTCGACAGCACCCAGGCCGCGGGCGCGCCGACCTCCTCGTGTGCCGCCAGCGTCCGCTCGATGACGTCCCGGAACCGCGCGGAATCCCACGGGCACACCAGGAAATCGAAGTTGAACGCCGCGTGCAGCTCGTCGCGGCGGAGGTACCGCGCGGCCCGCGACATGTCCGGCAGCCACATCTCACCGACCATCACCCGGTCGCCGGGGTAGCTGTCGGCGATCTTGCGCCACGACCGGTAGATCTCGTGCAGCCCCTCCTGATCGGAGAACGGCGTCTCGTCGCCGGGATCGACGTCGGGCAGCCGCGGGTCCTTCACCAGCCCGTCGGCGACGTCGATGCGGAAACCGTCGACGCCGCGGTCGAACCAGAACCGCAGCACGTCCTCGAAATCGGCGCGGATGTCCTGGTTGTCCCAGTTGAAGTCCGGCTGGCGTGAGCTGTACAGGTGCAGGTACCACTCGCCGTCCGGGACCCGTGTCCACGCGGAGCCGCCGAAGCGCGACTTCCAGTTGTTCGGCGGCTCGGAGCCGTCCGGCCCGCGACCCGGCCGGAACCAGAACCGTTGCCGCTCCGGTGATCCCGGCTCCGCCGCGAGCGCGTCGGAGAACCAGCGGTGCTCGTCGGAGCAGTGGTTCGGCACGATGTCGATGATCACGCGGATCCCCTTGGCGTGGGCCGCGGCGATCAGGTCCTCCGCTTCGGCGAGCGTGCCGAAGAGCGGGTCGATCTCCCGGAAGTCGGCGACGTCGTAGCCGCCGTCGTCCATCGGCGACGGATACCACGGGGTGAACCAGATCGCGTCGATCCCCAGCTCGGCCAGGTAGTCCAGCCGCGCGCGGACGCCGGCGAGATCGCCGACGCCGTCGCCGTTCCCGTCGGCGAAACTGCGGATGTAGACCTGGTAGATCGCCGCGCTCCGCCACCATCCGGCGGACTGCTCCAATGCGGTCACGGAAGTGCCCTCCTCAATCGTTCGTGGATACCCCGAATGCGGCGAAGAATTCAGCCCTTGACGCTGCCGGCGGTGAGCCCGGCGAGAATATGCCGCTGGAACGCCAGGAACAGCGCCACCATCGGCAGACTGGCCAGCACCATGCCCGCGACGAGCACGTTCAGCGGCATGTCGATGGCCACCCGCTGCAGCATCACCGACAGCGTCTGCTTTTCGGTGTCCGGGAACACCAGCAGCGGCCAGATGAAGTCCTTCCACGCGGCCACCACCGCGAGGATCGAGACCACGGCCAGGATCGGCCGGGAGATCGGCAGGATGACGCGCCACAGCGTGCGCACCGGTCCCGCGCCGTCGAGGCGCGCGGCCTCGATCAGCTCGTCCGGGATCTGGTCGAAGAACCGTTTCAGCAGGTAGATGTTGAACGCGTTCGCGGCGGCGGGAAGCCAGACCGCCGCCGGCGAGTTGATCAGGTTGACGTCCAGCAGCGGCAGGTCGGTGATCGTCACGTAGGTGGGCACCAGCAGCGCCGCCGCCGGCAGCATCAACGTCACGAGCATCAGCCCGAGCATGACGTTGCCGAACTTCGGCCGCAGCTTCGACAACGCGAACGCCGCGGGGACGTCGATCGCCAGCTGGGCCAGCCAGGCGCCGCCGGCGACGATGACGGTGTTGAGGAAGTACTTGCCGAGACTCAGCTGGTCCCACGCGTCGGCGAAGGTCTCCGGATGCCACTCGTTCGGGATGAACGTCGCCGGCGTCTGCGCCAGCTCCTGCGGTGACTTCATCGCACCGGTCACCGCCCAGTACAGCGGGAACAGGAACGCGATGACGAACAGGAGCAGGGTGCAGCCGAAGATGACGGCGTACCCGATCTTGCCGCCGGGACTGCGGAGCGTGCTGGGGGAGACGAGCGTCCTCATGACTGATCCGCCTTCCTGGTCAGGCGCACGTACAACGCGGAGAACACCCCGAGCGCGACGAACAGCAGCAGGCTCAACGCGCTGGCCGAGCCGAAGTCGTTGTAGACGAAGGCGTAGCGGTACAGCAGCAGGAGCACGGTGACGGTCGAGTCGTCCGGTCCGCCGCCGGTCATCACGTACGGCTCGGTGAACACCTGCATGGTCGCGACGACCTGCAGCAACAGGAGCACCAGCAACACGAACCGGGTCTGCGGCAGCGTGACATGGATCAGGCGTTTCCACAGCCCGGCGCCGTCCAGCTCCGCGGCTTCGTAGAGCTCACCGGGGATGGTGCCGAGCGCGGCGAGGTAGATCAGTGTGGTGCTGCCCATGTTCGCCCACGTCGACACGAACACCAGCGACAACATCGACGTGTCGCTCGAGTCGAGCCACTGGCCGCCGGGCAGGCCCACGGCGCCGAGCGCGGAGTTGAACAGGCCGGCGCCCGGGTCGTAGAACCATTTCCACATCAGGGCGGTGACCACCGGCGGCAGCATCACCGGCAGGTAGACCGCGAGCCGGAAGAACGCCTTGGCGTGCCGCAGTTCGTTGAGCAGCACCGCGGTCACGAACGGCACCACGAACCCGAAGACCAGGGCGAGCACGGTGAACAACAGCGTGTTGCGCCAGGCGACGCCGAACAGCGGGTCTTCGAACAGGCGGGTGAAATTGTCGAAGCCGACCCACGTCGGCGGGTTGACGAAGTCGACCTGCTGGAAGCTCAGCAGCACGCCGCGCACGATCGGGTACCAGGAGAACAGCGCGAACACGACGAGCGCGGCGCACAACAGGCCGTACGCGGTGAGATTCTCCTTGAGCTTGCGGCGCCACCGGTTCCGGCGGCGTTCGGCGGCCGAAGCCACCGGGCGACCGGCCCGCGACGACGCTGTCGCGGGCCAGTCGAGGACGCTACTTGACCTGGGCGAGGACACTGTTGACCTTCGACACGGCCGACGACAGCTGCTGATCGATATTCGCGTTCCGATCGGTGAGCACCGCCTGCATCACACTGTCGAGAATGGCGTAGACCTGCTGCGCGTTCGGCGGTTCGATACTGCCCTTGATCCGTGCACTGGCGTCCACATAGGACTGATAGTTCTCGGCGGGAACGTTGGCGTGCTTGGCCTTGATCGCGAGCTGCTGGTCGCGGACGGCGCCCTGCCAGACGTCCGGGGTGGGCTCGGCGGGCAGCCCCACCGGCTGTTTTCCGTCGACGTACTGCTGGACGTGCTTCTCGAAGCGCTCCGGGTTGAGGTACTTCCAGCGGACCCATTCCAGACCTGCCTTGATCTTCTCCGGCGAGGCCTTGGGGTTGATCATGTAGCCCTCGCCGCCGAGCAGCGTGCCCTGCCCGCCCGGCATCCCGGCGACGCCGTAGTCTTCGTACTTGCCGTTGAACTGCTTGACCAGCACCGGGATGTTGTCCGGGGCGGCCATGTACATGCCGAGCTGGCCCGCGCCCATCATGCGCTGGACGTCCTGTGCTTCGAGAAGCTGCTTGCTGCCCATGGTGTCGTCTTCCCACCGCATGGCGCGCAGCTGGTTCAGTGCGGCCTTGGCCTTGTCGTTGTCGAACGCGGCGATCCAGTTGTCGCCGTCCTTGCGGGCGACCTCGCTGCCCATCGAGTAGAGCCAGGCGGTCAGATGCCAGCCGCCCTGGTTGTTCTTGCTGTAGTCGGCGTAACCGACCGTGCCGTTGCCCAGCGCGGCGATCTTCTTCGCGGCTTCGCGGACCTCGTCCCAGGTCTGGGGCGATTTGTTCGGGTCCAGCCCGGCCTTCTGGAACAGCGGACGGCTGTAGACCAGGCCCATGCTGTAGTTCATCGTCGGCAGGCCGTACAGCTTGCCGTCGGCGTCCCGGAAGTTGTCCAGTAATTCCGGTTTGATGTCGCCGAAGTTCTTCAGGCCCTTGGCCGCTTCGGTGATGTCGGCGGCCTGGCGGCGCGCGATGATCTGCGCCGGGTCGGTGAAGTAGACGTAGTAGACGTCTTCGAGTTGCCCGCCGGCGAGCTTGGCGGAGAACGTCTTCGGATCCATGAACCCTTCGTGGGGCTCGATGTCGATGTCCGGGTGGGTCTCCTCGAACTCCTTGACGTCGGCGTCGAACACGCCGCGCTCGAACGGCTGGCTGGTCGGGGGCTGGCCGGTCACGGTGATCTTGACCTTGCCCCCGGTGCTTTCACCGGAACCGGAACCGCAGGCGGCCACCCCCAGGGTGAGTCCGCCCGCGAGGAGCAGGCAGAACATCCGGCGGCGCACGGTGGGGGACCAAGTGCTGCTCATCTTCAAGCCTCATCTCGGGATCGCGACGGCTGTCACGTGATTGCGGTCACTCTAAAGTGAAGCCCCGGATCAACGCAATAACTGGATGAGAACTTGCAACTTTCCGACAATAGGTGACTGTGTGGACAGCGCGTGAAGGCCCCCTTCCCTCGGCTCAGCCGAGGGAAGCGAGCGGGCGATNCTCGGCTCAGCCGAGGGAAGGGGGCCTTCACGCGCTGTCGTTGTGGCGTAGTCGGCTAAATGCGACGGGCGGTGGAGCCCCGGACGACGAGTTCGGGGGCGAACAGCAGTTCCTCGGCCGCGACCTCGCCGCCGTTTATGCGCTTGACCAGTAGTTCCACCACGGCGCGGCCCATCGCCTCGATCGGCTGGCGGGTCGTGGTCAGCGGCGGATCGGTGCAGTTCATCAGGGCCGAATCGTCGTAACCGACCACCGAGACGTCTTCGGGAACCGACAGGCCCTGCCGCCGGGCCGCGCGGATCGCGCCCAGTGCCAGGAGATCGCTCGCGCACAGGACGGCCGTCGCGCCGCGCGGGTACAGCCTGGCCGCGGCGGCGTGCCCGCCTTCGATGGAGAACATGCCGTGTTCGACGAGTTCGTCCAGGACCGGGAGCCCGAGTTTCGCCGCGTAGGCGCGGAACGCCTCGAGTTTGCGCCGCGACGGCACGTGGTCGTTCGGGCCGAGGACGAGACCGATCTTCTCGTGTCCGAGTGAGCTCAGGTGGCCGACGACCTGCTCGACGGCGACCGCGTCGTCGCACGAGATCTGCGGCAGTCCGAGGTGGTCGACGGCGGCGTTGATCAGCACCGTCGGCAGGCGGCGCTCGGCGAGATGGTGGTAGTGGGAGTGCACCGCGTCGGCCTGGGCGTAGAGCCCGCCGGCGAACACGACACCGGAAACCTGCTGTTGCAGCAGCAGTTCGACGTACTCGGCTTCGGAGACGCCGCCCGCGGTGCGGGTGCACAGCACCGGGGTGAAGCCCTGCTGGGCGAGTGCGTTGCCCATGATCTCGGCCAGCGCGGGGAAGATGGGGTTCTGAAGTTCGGGAAGGACCAGTCCGACCAGGCGGGCACGATCTCCGCGCAGCTGGGTCGGCCGTTCATAGCCCATCACGTCCAGCGCGGTGAGGACGGCGGCCCGGGTGCTGGCGGAGACCCCGGACCGGCCGTTGAGCACCCGGCTGACCGTGGCTTCACTGACCCCGACCTTGCGGGCGACTTCGGCAAGACGACGCGTCATGGTTGCAACATTACCGCAAGTGAGCGCAAAAACTAGACACTTTTGATCGGTGCGGTTGCCCGAAAGTCACGCGAGGAAGGAACGAGGGCGGCGGCCGCAGGCGCGGCGAAGCAGACGACCGCGCACGCCGCCAGCACCGGCTCCGCCCCGAACCGGTCGATCGCGGGGGCGATGAGCGCGAGCCCGGCGGGCGCCAGTCCATAGGAGAACAGGAAGTCCAAAGAGGACACCCGCGCGAGCTTCCCCGGCTCGACCTCCCGCTGGGTCGCGGTGAACCACGGGACGTTGAACAGTTCGATGCCCAGCCCGGCGACCGCGTAGGCGGCGATGACGAAGGCCGGGTGCACCGGGAACAGCAGGCTCAGTGGCGCGAAGCCATAGCAGCCGAGCCCGAGCAGCGCCGCCCAGCCCTGCCGTTTCGGTCGCCGGCGCGCGATGACGACGGCGCCCGCGAGGGCGCCGACGGTGTATGCGGTGAGCCCGGCGGCCAGGACGGCTTCGGTGTCGTAGCGGTCGCGGCTGACCAACGGCAGTACGACACCGGTGGCGGAATAGCCGGTCGCGATCACGGCGGTCAGCGCGCCGAGCCCGGCCAGGAACCACGGATGACGGCGAGCTTCGCGGAGACCGTCGGCGAACTCGCCGAAGAAGCGGATCCTGGTCGTGGCCGGGGCAGGCGCGAAAGTGCCTCGCGGCGGGATCATCGCCGCGCCCAGCCACAGCACTCCGGTCCCGATCACCAGGGCCGACGTAGAGGCGAACTGCGAGAGCAAGGCGGTGAGCCCGGGGGCTACCAGGGTCGTGACCCGGACGGCGAGCGTCATCGCGGCGTTGGCCTGCTGGCGCCGGTCTTCGGCGATCACTTCGGCGGTCAGCGCCTGGAACGCCGGGCGGCACGCGCCCTGCCCGATGCCGACGACGGCGGCCGCGACGGCCATCGCCACGACCGATCGGCCCATACCGACCGCGATCAGGGGAGTGGCGGCACCCGCGACGAAACCGGCCCAGAGCACGACCCCGCGCCGTGAGTACCGGTCGGCCAGTACGCCCGCCACCGGTACGGCCACGAGGAATCCCGCGGTCCGCGCGGCGAGCACGATGCCGAGGTCCACAGCCGAAAGCGACCGTTCCAGCACCGCGAGTCCGAGGATGAACGGCAGGGCCCAGGTCGCCAGCCCGGAGGCGGTGTTCCCGGTCCAGAGCCGGAGGAACGACAGGCTGCGGAACACCGGGGTGACGATAGCAAGGAGAGACAGCGGGCCCTTTCGCGCTCTACTCTGCCTCCCGTGCGTACGCCGACCTCGGCCCGAGGCCCGGCCAGGCGCCTCCGCGGCGGGGCCGTGGGGGTCCTGACCGGCACTTTGGCGACCGGTGCGCACGCCGGGACCAGCGGACGAGTCCCCGACCTCGGCGTGGTCGTGCTGCTCGTCGTCCTGCTGAGCTGGGTGGCGTACGCGTTCGCGGGACGCCGTCGCGGTCCGCTCGCCATCCTCGGCCTGGTGGCGGGCGGGCAACTGGCGATGCACGCCTGCCTGACCTTCCTGACCTGGCAGTCACACGCCCACCACGCCGAGGCCCCCGGCAACGGCCTGGCCATGGCGGCCGGGCACGCCGCGGCGACCCTTGTGGTGGCGATGGTGCTCGCGGGCGCCGAGCGCGTCCTGTTCGCGCTCACGGCGCTGATCGCTTCGGTCCTTCCACGCCGTCTGACACCGCGGCCTGCGACGGCGCCGCTGCGGATCCACGTCCCGCTCGTGGTGAAGTTCCCCGCGACCGAGGCGCTCCTGCGAGACGTGCTTTCCCGGCGCGGCCCGCCGGTGACGTTCGCCTGATCCCCGAAACCCTGCCGAGACCCCTGTCGCGGCAGGGCTCAGCACGCGTGCCGTGACCACACCGGCGCGCGGCGCAGGCGCACGCCTCCCCACCGACGCCTCAGGAGTCCCCCATGGCAACGCGAATCGAATCGACCACGAGCCCGCCGCGCGCGTCCGGCTGGCGCGGACTGTTCCTCCGTCTCCACTTCTACGCCGGCGTTCTCGTCGGCCCGTTCGTCCTCATCGCCGCGCTCACCGGCGTTCTGTACGCGGCGACTCCGCAGATGGAGTCCTGGATCTACGCCGATCAGCTCCGGGCACCCGTCGGGCTGAATCAGGTCTCACTGGCCGACCAGGTCAAAGCGGCACAAGCCGCGAACCCCGGCGGTGACCTGGTCGCCATCCGGCCCGCTCCGGAACCGGGCGACACCACCCGCGTGCTCTTCGCCGAGGACGGGCTCGGCGAGTCCGAACGACGCGCGATCTTCGTCGACCCCGCCACCGCGCAGGTGCGCGGGGATCTCGTCGCGTACGGCTCGAGCGGCGCCTTGCCGTTCCGGACCACGCTCGACCAGTTGCACCGCAACCTGCTTCTCGGTGAGCCAGGCCGGCTCTACAGCGAACTGGCCGCGTCCTGGCTGTGGGTGGTCGCGCTGGGCGGTCTCGTGCTGTGGGTGAGCCGCCGCCGCGCCCGCCGGAACGAGAAGAGCGAATCCGCGCGCGGGAAGTCGGTGCGCCGTCACGGATCTGTCGGCCTGTGGGTGCTGCTCGGCGCGCTGTTCCTTTCCGCGACAGGGCTGACGTGGTCGGCGTACGCGGGCGAGAACGTCTCGGCGCTGCGTGAATCCCTCGGCTGGGCCACCCCGGCGTTGAAGGTGGCCGGCGCCGGCGAGCACGCCGGCCACGCCGGGCACTCGGGTCACGGTGAAGCGCCCGCCGCGAAACCCGAGAGCGTGGACGCGATGCTCGCGTCGGCCCGTGCCGCCGGGATCGACGCGCCGTCGGTGGAGATCGGGCTGCCCGCGGAACCCGGCGCTCCGTGGCAGGTGGCGGAAATCGAGCGCGGCTGGCCGACGCAGGTCGACGCCGTCGCGGTCGACGGGACCACCGGGCAGATCCTGGGCGAGGTGCGGTTCGCCGACTACCCGCTGATGGCCAAGCTCGCCCGCTGGGGGGTCGACGCGCATATGGGCGTGCTGTTCGGCTGGCCCAACCAGCTCGTGCTGCTCCTGCTCGGCGCCGGTCTGGTCACGCTGGTCGTGCTCGGCTACCGCATGTGGTGGCGGCGTCGGCCGACCCGCGCCACCGGGCTGACCTTGGGGCGGCCCATCCCGCGCGGTCAGTGGCGCAAGGCGCCGCTCGCCTTGGTGGTGGGTCTTCTCGTCCTCGCGGCCGCGATCGGCTGGTTCGTTCCGCTGTTCGGGATCAGCCTGCTGGCGTTCCTGGTGATCGACCTGCTGCTGGGCCTGCGGTCCCGTGGCCGGTCCACACCGGACTCGACCGACGTCACCGGGTGAGTTCCGGGTCTTGGCCGTCGGTACCGAGGACGGCCGCCGTCGGGCTCCTGGCGCGAGGTGGTTCGCTGCCTCGATTGCACGTGGCGACGGTGGGCGAAGTGGCCGCTGTACTGCTGCAACCCCGCGACGACGACGCGATCGTGGGCGCGCTGCGCGCGTCGCTCGCCGACGGGCGAGGGAACGCGACGCCGTCGCTCGTGGTCGCAGGCCAAGCTGGCGGATCGGTTCCCCGCCGTCGAGCCGATCGTGGTGCACGGTGACCTGGGTTCGCTCGCCGAGGTGCCGGTGGCCCGGTTGCGGGGGACAGGACCACGTCCTGGCGCTGGATGCCCCTTGCCGCGACGCCGACCGGGCCGCCGACGTCGCGGCACTGGAAGTGTTCTGCCGCACGGGTTTCGCGCGTGTCGTGAGTGGCGATTCGGGTCAGCGTCTTGGGTACCTACTGGATTCGGCTGGGGCTGATCATGTGNAGGCTCTTCTCGTCGATCGTCACCTCCAGCCCGCAGGTGGCTTCGCAGAGCCCTTCCCTCGGCTGAACCGAGGGAAGGGGGCCTTCACGCGCAGCCACGCTGCGGGTCCAGGTTCTCCTGCGTACCGTTGTCGAGATGGTCCACGTGCACCGGACGATCACCGTCCGAACCCCCGCCCAGACCGTCGTCGGCTACCTGCGGGACTTCGCGCACGCCGAGTCGTGGGACCCCGGTACCGTGTCCTGCACCCGTATCGATACCGGCCCGATCGCCGTCGGAGCGCAATGGCACAACGTGTCCGAGTTCCGCGGCAAGAAGACCGAGCTGACCTATCGCCTCGAGCGGCTGGAGCCGGACCGGATCGTGTTCGTCGGCAGCAACAAGACCGCGACGTCCACCGACGATCTGACGATCTCCGAGGAAGATGGCGCGACGACCGTCAGCTACCACGCCACCATCGAGTTCCACGGCCTGGCCAAACTCGCGGACCCGTTTCTCAAGCGGGAGTTCGAAAGGATGGGCGACGAGTTGGTGCCGGCGATGAAGGCGACGCTCGAAGCGCTTTGACCTCGTGAGCGGCGATTCGGGTCAGCGTCTTGGGTACCTACTGACTGGGTTTGGCTGGGGCTGATCATGTGTCCGTGAAGGCCTCCTTGCCTACCCTGAAGGTAGTGAAAGAGGCCTTCACTACCTTCAGGGGCGCCGCTCTCGTCCCAGGTGCACCGGCGACCACAGCAGGCGCAGCGGCCGCGCGTGAAGCGGGCCTTCAGGTACTTCAGGCGGGCACGGGCGCCGGTACCGAGCCCACCGAACGCGTCGTGAGTGGCGATCCGGGTCAGAACCCGAATCGCCACTCACGAGTAGCGCCCGCGCGAGCACGGTGATCGCTTCAGCTGTTCTCGGGTGCCGGGCAGGTCGGTGAGGTCCAGCTTGGGCAACAGCGGGACGGCCGGAGCGATTTCGGGGTCGAACGCGTAGTCACCGGTCGCACTCCGGACTCGGCGGGAGATCCGCCACCGATTCTGGCCGCCCCGGCCTCGGGGATTCATCCGCCACGTGTCACCGAAGCGGACTCTTTCACCCGCCGAACGTGCGGCACGCCGAGGTCCTCGGTCGGGACACGGTGCGTTTCGCGCGCGGTGAGCGCGGCCGCGGCGCTGAGCAGGCAGACGGCTGCGGTGAAGACGGCGACGCCGAGCCAGTCGTCCTTCCCCGAGCCGATCGCGGCCACGACGCTGGGTGCGAACCCGGCGATGGCGAACCCGATCTGCGTTCCGATCGCCATCCCCGAAAGGCGGACCCTGGCGCTGAACATCTCGCCGTAGAACGACGGCCACACCCCGTTGACGGCGCTGTAGGCGACACCGAACAGCAGGATTCCGAGGGTGAAGATCAACGGGTACGAACCGTCCGAAATGGACCACAGGTACGGGAAGATCAGCACCGCGCAAGCGAGGCAGCCAGCGATGAACACCGGTTTACGGCCGATCCGGTCGGAAAGCCCTGCCAGGAAAGGGATCGCGAGCAGCGCGGCGACGTTGGCCAGTACGCCGACCCACAGGATCGGCCCGCGTTCCAGGCCGACCGTGTTGACCGCGTAGCTCAGCGCGTAGACGGTGAAGATCGTGCTGACGGAGGCGATGGTGGCCGCGACGACCACCCGGAGCACGTCTTTCCAGTGCGTCCGGAACAGCACGGCGACCGGCAGTTTGGCGATGTCGGACCGGTTCTGTTCGAAGACCGGGGTCTCGTCGATCTTGCGGCGGATCACGAAGCCGACCACCACCACGACGGCGCTGCACCAGAACGGGATCCGCCAGCCCCACGTGAGCAACTGCTCCTGGGGGAGCGCGGCGATCGGCAGGAACACCGCGGTGGCCAGGATCTGACCGGCTTGGGTGCCGCTGAGGGTGAAGCTCGTGTAGTAGCCGCGCCGGTGGGACGGCGCGTGTTCCAGCGACATCGAGTTGGCGCCCGCCTGCTCGCCGGCGGCCGAAAGTCCTTGCAGGAGGCGAAGTATCACCAGCAGGACCGGCGCGAGCACCCCGACGGAGTCGTACGTCGGCAGGCAGCCGACCAGGAATGTCGTGACGCCCATCAGCACCAGCGTGAACACCAGGACCTTCTTGCGGCCCAAGCGGTCGCCGACGTGCCCGAGCACGAACGCGCCGACCGGGCGGGCGAGGTAGCCGACGCCGAAGGTCGCCAGCGCGAGCAGTGTTCCGGTGGCGGGGGAGGAGGCGGGGAAGAAGACCTTGTTGAACACCAGTGCGGCGGCGGTTCCGTAGATGAAGAAGTCGTAGTACTCCAAGGCGCTGCCGATCCAGGCGGCCATTGCGGCCTTGCGGGGCATGCCTTGCGTGACAGGGGAGGGAGAGGCCACGTCGACGCTCCAGGGACGATCCAGCAATGTACGATCTAGTTAGTTAATGCAGCCTGCGAGACGGTGCCCGGGTTGTCAAGAGCCGGGATTTCAGGCCGTCAGGTACTCGATCACCAGATCGCCCAGCATCAGGCGATAGTGATCGCGGCGCGCCGGATCGAGCATGTCGCGGCCGAAGATCGCCGAGAAGGTGTGCCGGTTCGCGAGGCGGAACACGCAGAACGAGCTGATCACCATGTGCACGTCGAGTGCGTCGGCGTCGTCGCGGAACCGGCCTGCTTCGCGGCCGCGGTCGAGGATGCGGGTGAGCACGTCGAGGGCCGGGTTCGCCATGCCGGACAAGGCTTCCGAGCGCGCGATGTGCTCGCCGTGGTGGATGTTCTCGATACTCACGAGACGGATGAAGTCCGGGTTCGCCTCGTGGTGGTCGAAGGTGAGTTCGGCGAGCTGGCGGATCGCGTCCTCGGGTTCGAGGTGGTCGACGTCGAGATCCTGTTCGAGGGCGCGGATCGTCGCGTACGCCCGTTCGAGGGCGGCGACGTAGAGCTGTTCCTTGCCGCCGAAGTAGTAGTAGATCATCCGCTTGGTGGTGCTCGTGCGGGCGGCGATCTCGTCCACTCTGGCGCCGGCGTAGCCCTTGTCGGCGAACTCCCTGGTGGCCACCGCGAGGATTTCGGCGCGGGTGCGTTCCTTGTCGCGCTGACGCTCGACCTCGGACGACGGTGCGGCCACCTGACTCCCTCCGAACCGCTGGTGGAGGCCTCACTCTAGCGCAGCCCTTCTCGTGCCGGCCGGTCCGCGCTACAGTGAACTCACTAGTTCGTACATTACGGAGGATCTTGGTGACCAGCTACCTCATCGGCCTGGTCGGTACCGGTATCGGGCCGTCGCTCAGCCCGGCGCTGCACGAACGGGAAGCCGACGAGCTCGGGCTGCGCTATCTCTACCGGCGGCTCGACCTCGACGTGCTGAGGCTGCCGATCGGCGAAGTGCTGGCCGCCGCGCGGACCGCGGGCTTCGACGGTCTCAACGTCACGCATCCGGTGAAACAACAGGTGCTGCCGTATCTCGACGAGGTCGCGCCGGACGCCGCGGCACTCGGCGCGGTCAACACGGTGGTGTTCCGCGAGGGGGTCGCCACCGGGCACAACACGGACGCGACCGGTTTCGCCCGCAACCTCATCCAGGGCCTGCCGGATGCCGAGATGGACACAGTCGTCCTCCTCGGCGCGGGTGGGGCGGGCGCGGCCGTGGCCCATGCCCTGCTTTCGCTGGGGGCCGGGCGGCTGATCGTCCACGACGTCGACTCGGCGCGTGCCGGGACACTGGTCTCCGCGCTGCTGCGGCGGTTCGGTGACGACCGGGCCCTCCCCGGTTCCCTCGATGACATCCGTGTCGCCGACGGCCTCGTCCACGCCACACCGACCGGGATGGCCGCGTATCCGGGATCGCCCGTTCCCGCCGAGTCGCTGCGCCCGGGGATGTGGGTGGCCGACATCGTCTACCGGCCGCTGGAGACCACGCTGCTCAAGCAGGCGCGTGAGCGAGGATGCCGGACACTGCACGGCGGCGGGATGGTGGTGTTCCAGGCGGCGGACTCGTTCCGCCTGTTCACCGGCGCGGAGCCGGACGCAGACCGGATGCTCCGGCATTTCGAAGCGCTGGAAGGGAAACCCTCCCATGTCCGGTGACACCGCCATCGCGACCGTCTGTCTTTCCGGCACGCTCGAGGACAAGCTCGCGGCGGCCGCCGCGGCCGGCTTCCACGGCGTCGAGATCTTCGAGAACGACCTGATCGCGTCCCGGCGGACACCGTCGGAGATCCGGCGGCTCTGCGCCGACCTCGGCCTCACGATCGATCTCTACCAGCCGTTCCGCGATTTCGAGGCCGTGCCGCCGGACGTGCTCCGCGCGAACCTCCGCCGGGCGCGGCGGAAGTTCGACCTCATGGCCGAACTCGGGACGGACACCGTCCTGGTCTGCTCGTCGGTCTCGCCCGACGCCGTCGACGACGACGATCTGGCCGCCGAGCAGCTGCACGAGCTGGCTTCGCTGGCCGCGTCGCGTGGAATCCGGGTCGCTTACGAAGCGCTCGCGTGGGGCCGGTTCGTGAACACCTACGAGCACGCGTGGCGGATCGTGCGGCGGGCCGATCATCCGGTACTGGGAGTCTGCCTCGACAGTTTCCACATCCTGTCGCGCCGCAGCGATCCCCGCGCGATCCGGACGATCCCCGGGGAGAAGATCTTCTTCCTGCAACTGGCCGACGCGCCTTTGCTGGACATGGACGTGCTGCACTGGAGCAGGCATCACCGGCTCTTCCCCGGCCAGGGCGCGTTCGACCTGGCCACGTTCACAGGGCACGTCCTGGCGGCGGGGTATCGAGGGCCGCTTTCGCTGGAGGTGTTCAACGACGTCTTCCGGCAGGCGGATCCGCGGCCCGCGGCCGTCGACGCCATGCGATCGCTGGTGGCGCTGCGCGAATCCGTTGGCGCCCTTGAGGTTGCCGAGGCGCCTCGACTGGATGGACACGCTTTCGCGGAGCTCGCGGTTCCGGGCACCGTGCTCGCGGATCTCGGTTTCGCGCACGTCGGAACCCATCGCACGAAGCCAGTTCACTTGTGGCAACAGGGATCGGCTCGGCTGCTGGTGAACGAGGCCGCAGCGGAGGGCACGATCAGCGCCCTCGGCCTGACCAGCGCGGATCCGGCCGGATCGGCGCGGCGCGCGGAGGCCCTGCTCGCGCCCGTGCTACCCCGCGAGCACGGCCCGGACGAGGCGGACCTGTCCGCCGTCGCCGCGCCCGACGGAACCGAAATCTTCTTCTGTGGCAACGACGAATGGCTTCGCGACTTCGTTCCCTCCGGAGCGGCCCCGGCGGAGGTGGGGATCACCGGAATCGATCATGTCGCCCTGACCCAGCCATTCGACCACTTCGACGAGGCGACGCTGTTCTACCGGTCGGTGCTGGGCCTGCGGCCCGAGCGGGTGTCCGAATTCGCGGCGCCGTTCGGGCTCGTGCGCAGCCGCGCGGTCGGGAACCGGGATGTCCGGCTGACGTTGGACAGCGCCCTGGTGCGGCGCGGGGAGTGGGCGCCAGGAGTGCCTTCGCCGCAACACATCGCCTTCGCTTGCGATGACGCGATCGCCGTCGCGCGGACCATGCGGGAGGCGGGCGCGCCACTGCTTTCGATCCCCGGCAACTACTACGACGACCTCGACGCGCGGTTCGATCTGCCGTTTTCGGCCGCGTTGCGGGAGAATTCGGTGCTGTACGACCGGGACTCGTCCGGTGAGTTCCTGCACTTCTGTACCGAACTGGTCGGGTCACGGGTGTTCTTCGAGGTCGTGCAACGGATCGGCGGGTATCGCGGGTACGGGGTCGTGAACACGCCGGTGTACATGACCGCGCATCGGGAACGGCGGCTCAGTCTGACGCGGTGAGCCGGGTGTGGCGGCCGAGACGGATCGCCGAGACGAGGACGAACACCCCGCCGAGGACGGCGTATCCGGCCAGGTTGACCGGTGAGGCGTCCGGTTGGGCGGCCTGCAGGAGGAAGGAAGTCCCGGCGAGGGTCGAAATGGCCCCGCTGATGATCATCGCCCACCGACTGCCCGGCTTGCGGCGGCTGAGGCTTCTCGTCGCCTCGCGCTAGCTCGGCGGCTGCTGAGCAGGCGGGTTCGGCGGTGTCTGGTCCGGCTGACCTGGCTGGGCGTAACCGGGCTGTGCGGCCGGGTATCCCGGCTGAGCGGCCATCGGGTAGCCGGCCTGCGGGGCGAAGCCCTGCTGCTGCCGGGACGACCGGCCGCTTTTGACGACCGCGACAGCGACCAGCAACCAGGACAGCAGTGAGGCGGAGTCGAACACCAGGGCGACCGCCAGGTAGATCGAGCGGATGGCGTCGATGGACAGGTCGCCGGACTCGCTCCAGTCTGGCACGTTCAGCGCCACGAACTGCCACACGATGCTCATCACCGTCGTGACGAGCATGACCGCGAAGGCGGCCACCATCAGGCCGGAGACTCCCCGGGCGCGTCCTTTGACCGAGACGATCAGGCCGAGCAGGCCCACCGCGAGTTGCAACATCAGTGGGATGGTCTCGATGCTCGCGAACGCAAAGGGTGACATGTCTGCCTTCCACAGGTCTCCGCCGGAGATCGGGGGCCGGCGACGCCGCGGAGATCCTATGCGGTGAGCCGCCGTCCGCGTGGCGGGTTTCGGGAAATCACAACGCCTCGCCGCCCGGTCGCCGGCACGGTTGACCAGAGGTGTCCCGAATGTGGCTTTCGCGACATGCCCGATGGGACCGCCGGTGCGTCAGGTACGCGACGACGACCGTCAGCAGCCACCGATATTCAGAACCCGATGGGCAGTCCCGCGTAGTTCTCCGCCAGGCCCGCCCGGCCCGCCTCGCTCCGCGCCAGCCACTGCAACTGCGAAAGCTGCAACTGCCGGTCGAACGGGTCACCGGATTGGTGCAGCATCGTCGTCATCCACCACGAGAAGTGCGTACACCGCCAGACCCGGCGCAGCGCGGTGTCGGAGTAGGCGTCGGCGAGCGCGAAGTCCTTGTCTCGCACCAAAGCGGTCAGCGCGGGGGCGAGGAGGGCGACGTCGGCGACGGCGAGGTTGAGGCCCTTCGCGCCGGTGGGCGGCACGATATGGGCGGCGTCACCGGCGAGGAACAGGCGGCCGTGTCGCATGGGCTGCTGCACGAAACTGCGCATGGGCAGCACGCTCTTGTCGGTGATCGGCCCCGGCGTGAGCGTCCAGCCGTTCTGGCCGTGGCCGAGCCTGGTCGCGAGCGCTTCCCAGATCCTGTCGTCGGACCAGGCGCCGATGTCGGTGCCGTTGGGCACCTGCAGGTAGAGCCTGCTGACGCTGGCCGAGCGCATCGAATGCATGGCGAAACCGTCGGGATGCCACGCGTAGATGAGTTCGTCGGTCGAAGGGGCGACGTCGGCGAGCACGCCGAGCCACGAGTACGGGTAGGTGCGTTCCCAAGTCTGCTTCGCGGCGTCGGGGATCGCGGTGCGGCAGGGGCCGAAGGAGCCGTCGCAGCCGACGACGACGTCGGCGTCCAGCCGCTGCTGTGCGCCGTCCGCGTCGGTGAAAGTGACGTAGGGCCGCTCGGTCTCGATGTCGTGCACGGCGGTGCCGGTGACTTCGTAGTGGATCTGCTGCCCGGCAGTCGCACGCGCCTTGCCGAGGTCCTTCGTCACCTCGGTCTGGCCGTACACGGTGACGCTTCGGCCCACCAGGTCCACGAAGTCGAGGTGATGCCGTTCCTCGGGCCATTGCAGATGGATACCGCGGTGCTCGTCGCCTTCGCGATCGAGCCGGTCGCCGAGTCCTGTCTCACGAAGGAGGTCCACTGTGGACTGTTCGAGGATGCCCGCCCGGATCCGCCCTTCGACGTACTCGCGCGAGCGGGTCTCCACGATCACCGACTCGACCCCTGCGAGATCGAGCAGATGCGACAGGAGCAGTCCGGCCGGGCCGGCGCCGACGATGGCGACTGGGGTACGCATGACCGGAGTCTGATCGCGCGGCCGCGGAACCGCTAGCGGTCGCTTCCACTCAGTGAAACTCGCAGGCTCCGGCCGATTCCGGCGGCCGCGACCTGGAGTGCGGAGATCAGCCGGGCCCGGCCGCGGCTCAGATCCGGGACGACCAGGCCGAGCGCCGCGACGACGTCGCCACCCGACGGCCGGATCGGGACGGCGACCGAGCACGCGCCCCGGCTCATCTCCTCGACGGTCTGCGCGTAGCCCTCTCGCCGGACCCGCCGCAACTGCTCGCGCAGGCGGCCTGGCTGCGTGATGGTGTACGGCGTGACGCGGGTCAGCGAAGCGAGCACTTGCCGTTGAACGTCCTCCGGTGCCCAGGCCAGCAGGACCTTCCCGATCCCGGTGGCGTGCAGCGGCAGCCGTCCGCCGATCCGGCTGACCACCGGCACGGACGCGTTCCCGGAGAGCCGGTCGAGGTAAAGCACCTGGTCGCCGTCACGTTCGCCGAGGTGGACGGTGGCGCCGGTCGCGCCGTAGAGATCCTGGAGGAAGGGGGCGGCGACCTGCCGCAGTCCGAACTGGACGGGCGCGAGCAGCCCGAGGTCCCATAGCCGTCTCCCGACCGCGTACCGGTCCTCGCGCCGCTCCAGCGCGCCCAGCCCGACGAGTTCGCGGGCGAGCCGGTGGGCGGTGGGCAGCGGCAGGCCGGCCCGCTGCGAGAGTTCGGTCAGCGACAGCTCACGATGGTCGACGTCGAAGGCGCCGAGCAGCGCGAACGCCCGCGACGTGACACTGGCGCCGGGGGTCGACAGGTTCCCGGGCATGCGCCCATTCTCTCACTGAGTGGAAGTCAAGACGAGCCCGAGCCACAGCCCGCCGACGGCGAGCACGATGGACGCCGGGACCGTGAGCAGCCCGAGCCTGGTGAACTCGCCCAGCTCGGCGCGGGTGTCGTGCCGGTGCAGGATCCGCCGCCACAACAGCGTCGCCAGCGAACCGACGTAGGTCAGGTTCGGCCCGAGGTTGACCCCGATCAGCACGGCCAGCACCACCGGTGTCCCGCCGGCGGTGGCGAGCGGCAGCAGCACGAGCACGGCGGGCAGGTTGTTGATCAGGTTGGCGAGGACGGCCGCCACCGCGGCCGCGCCGAGCAGGGCGGGGAACGAGGTGGAAGACGGCACCAGGTGGCTGAGCGCCTCGTCCAGTCCGTTGTCGACGACGGCGCGGACCACGATCGCCAGCGCGAGCACGAAAGCGACGAAGGGGATGCTCGCCGATCGCACGATCGCGGCGGGCGACGTCCTTCGCTGCGCGAGGGCACGGCAGGCCAGGACGGCGGCACCGGCGAACGCGGCCCACGCGGGGCTGACGTCCAGCAGGGACGCGACCACGAACCCGGCCAGCGTCAGGACGAGCACGACGAGGACGAACGCCGGGACTTTCCCGGCCGGGACCGCTTTTCCCCCTCGTGGCCGGGCCGCCAGGTCGGCGGCGAAGAACCGGCGGAACACCACGTATTCGGTGAGCACGGCCGCGAGCCAGGGCAAGGTCATCAGCGCGGTGAACCGCAGGAACGAGATCCCGGTCGCGGCGACGGCGAGCAGGTTGGTCAGATTGGACACCGGCAGCAGCAACGAGGCCGAGTTCGCCAGATGCGTACAGGCGTAGGCGTGCGGTTTGGCCCGCGCGCCCATCCGCGCGGCGGTGGCGAACACGACCGGGGTCAGCAGGACGACGGTGGCGTCCAGGCTGAGCACCACGGTGACCGCCGCGGCGACGACGAACACCGCCGGCAGCAGCCGTTGTGGCCGTCCCCGGCTGAACCGCGCCATGAGTGTCCCGGCCGCCTGGAACAGTCCTTCGTCGTCGCACAATTTGGCCAGGACGAGCACCGCGGCGAGGAAGGCGACGACCGGGGCGAGCCTGGTCACTTCGTCGAGGGCGTCGGGGAACGAGATCGCCCCGGCCGCCAGGACGATCCCGGCGGCGGGGACGGCCGCGACCGCCTCCGGGAGTCCGCGTGGCCGGATCACCGCGAAGGCCAGGACGACCAGCAAGAGCGCGATGGACACCATCTCGCCGGGAAAGCCTGTCAGTGCGAACCTCCTCCGGGTGAAGCCGACTCCGGCAATCTAGGCTGGGCCTGGTGCGAGAGACGAACTGGGCGGGAAATCAGAGCTTCACCGCGGAACGGATCCTCCGCCCGCGCACCGTCGATCAGATCCAGGACGTCGTGGCCGGAGCGGCCGCGGTCAGGGCTCTCGGCAGCGGGCACTGTTTCAACGACATCGCGGACTGTCCGGGTGGCGTCCTGCTCGATTTGTCCGCGCTCGACGGCGACGCCGTCCTCGATGCGGACTCGGCGACGGTCACGGTGCCCGCGGCGGCCCGCTACGGCGACATCGCCGTCCAGGTCCACGCTGCCGGGTTCGCGCTGGCAAACCTCGCTTCGCTGCCTCACTGCACGGTGGCGGGCACCGTCGCGACGGCGACGCACGGTTCCGGGCGGCGTAACCAGAGCCTGGCGTCGGCGGTGTCCGGTTTGGAGCTGGTGACCGCCGATGGCGGGCTGAAGACCTTCTCCCGGCACGACGGCGTGGTCGTCGGCCTCGGCGCGCTGGGTGTGGTGACCCGGCTGACTCTCGACCTGGTGCCGTCCTTCGACCTCCGCCAGGACGTCTTCGACGGCCTGCCCTGGGAATCGGTGTACGAGCACTTCGACGAGATCCAGGACGCCGGTTACAGCGTCAGCCTGTTCACGAACTGGGCCCGTGACGAGGTCGACCAGGTCTGGGTCAAAGGACCGGGGCGACCGGGCGCGGACTTCTTCGGCGCGACGGCGGCGGACGGGCCACGGCATCCGGCACACGCGGCGGGCATCCCGGCGGACAACTGCACGCGTCAGCTCGGCGTCACCGGGCCGTGGCATGAACGGATCCCGCATTTCCGCCTGGACTTCACGCCCAGCGTCGGGAACGAACTCCAGACCGAGTACTTCGTGCCCGTCCGGCACGCCGTCGCGGCAATGGAGGCGATGCGCGGACTCGGGCACCGGCTGGCGCCCGTCCTGCTCACCTCAGAGATCCGCACGGTCGCGGGGGACGACCTGTGGCTCAGCCCGTTCCACGGTGGAGACCGGCTGGCGCTGCACTTCACGTGGCTGCCGGACGAGAAGGCGGTCCGCGAGCTGCTGCCCGTGATGGAGGAGCGGCTGGCACCGTTCGACGTCCGGCCGCACTGGGGAAAGCTCTTCCACCGCGCGGCGGATTACCCGAAGCTGGCCGATTTCCGGGCGCTCGCCGGCGAACTGGACCCGGACGGCAAGTTCCGGAATCCGTTCGTCCGGCGGTACGTGTTCGGGGAGCACTAGTCCGACTGCGACCAAGCCGCGACGGGCAGTGAGAGGTACACGCCGACGTCGTCGATCCCGGTCGCGGATTCGATGCTCGTGCGCAGCAGGTCCACCCGCTCCTGGCGGTTGTCCGCCCGGCTCGGGAACCACTTCGACCTGACCTCCACCAGGAGGTCGAGTCCGAAGCGGTCGAACGGTCCCGGTACGCGGAAACGCAGTTCGACGTCGCCCGGCTGGAGGTCGCCGTCGTAGGGTTCCTCGGGGCACTCCACCGCGACGGACACGAGATGCGGCAGAACCGAGCCGAGCTCGCGCAGTTTGGCTTCGGGAAGATGGGGCGCGTAGGTGATTTCCACGAGAGGCACGGCACAAGCCTAGGACAGGCGAAACTGCTATCGTGGCGGCAGTTGCTTGCTCGCGCGGGAAGATCCCCGGCTGCTGCACTGGAGCCGCACGTTTCTCCCGAGGAGCCTTCATGTCTCTTCCCCTCGCCCGTCGTATGGACGGTGTCACCAGTTCTCCCGTGCGCGACCTGCTCGCCCTCACCGCCCGCCCGGGCGTGATCTCGTTCGCCGGTGGCATGCCCGCGCCGGAACTGTTCGATGCGGACGGCCTCCGCGCCGCCTTCGACCGGGCACTCGCCGACAGGTCCGCGTTACAGTATTCGCCCACCGAAGGCAATGCTCGGCTGCGCGAGCTGCTCGCGCGACGGCTGTCCGGTCGCGGGCTCACGACCACTGTGGACGATCTGCTGATCACCACGGGTTCACAGCAGGGCCTGCAACTGCTGAGCACCGCGTTGCTCGACCCCGGCGCCACCGTGCTGGTGGAAGAACCGGTGTACCTGTCGGCGCTGCAATGCTTCCAGCTCGCCGAGGCACGTGTCGTGCCCGTTCCCGGCGACGCGGACGGGATCGATCCGGCCGCGCTGGACGAGATCGCGGCCAGGGAACGGCCGGCGCTGCTGTACCTCGTCCCGACGTTCTCGAATCCCTCCGGGCGCACGATCGGTCCGGAGCGACGCCGCGCGCTCGCGGAAGTGATCGCGCGTCACGGGTTCTGGCTCGTCGAGGACGATCCGTACCACGAGCTGCGCTATCGCGGCGAACGCGAGCAACCGCTGTCGGCCCGCCCCGAGCTCGCCGGGCGCACGATCTATCTCGGCACGTTTTCGAAGGTGATCGCGCCCGGGGTGCGGCTGGGCTGGTTCCGGGCGCCGAGGGAACTGCTGCGCCGCGTCACGATCCTCAAACAGGCGACGGATCTGCACAGCTCGACCGTCGACCAAGCGGCCGCGGCCGAGTATCTGGCCGTCGCGGATCTCGACGCGCACGTGCGGAAGCTGTGCGCGACGTACCGCGTGCGCCGTGACGCGATGCTGGCCGAACTGCCCGCGATCACCCCTCCCGGGACGACATGGACCGACCCGGACGGCGGGATGTTCGTCTGGGTCACCCTTCCCGGCGGCGCGGACACGGACCGGCTGCTTCCCGAGGCGCTGCGGCGTGACGTCGCTTTCGTGCCCGGCTCGGCGTTCCAGGTGGGGGAGCCGGAGCGCTCGGCGTTGCGGCTGTCGTTCGCCACCCACGCGCCGGAGACGATCGCCGAGGGATTGCGGCGGCTGGGCAAAGCCCTGTCGTAGTGAGGTCTCGAGCCGCTGCCGCGCTCCTCGGGGTAGTGAAGGCCTCCTTGCCCACTCTGAAGGTCAGGGTCCCGGCGAAGTCGTGTTCACGCTGCCCAAGTGGGTGGCGGAGGGCTCGTCACGGTGGCCTGACACTTCTCGACTGTCCGCAGGGGACGCTTTCGGGGCGACCATGTCGATTCGGGCGTTTTGCGAAGGGGTCGTGAGCGATAAGGAGGGCTGGAACCGTCCTCATCACTCACGGCCCCGGTCAAAGCCGTACAGATAGGCATCAAACGGACATTCACCTGCCCCTCTGGTGTCCTTTGTGGACATCGTCCGTTCAGGGCCTCTGTCATCCGTTCGGGAGGTCCAGTTCGAATCACCAAGAACGGCACCGGNCCTGCGAGGCGGCGAGGAACTTCGCGTGCAGCTCCGGGTCCTGCGCGATGACGTCGGGCTCGACGAACGCGGCGTCGCGCTCCGGCACGTAGCGCTGCGAGAGCTGCGAGTAGGAGAAGTGGCGGTGGCGGATCAGCTCGTGCCGGACCAACGCGCCACGGTCGCTTCGCCTCTAAAGAAGTTGCCGCGCCCATTCGGTGATCGAGATCGCCGCGAACGGCTTGGTGAAACGCTAGTCGGCCTGCGGGTCCCAGGTCAGCAACCGGACCTTGCTGACGGTCTGGACATGCCGCCGCATCGCGTTCGCGGCCGCCTTCGGGTCGCCGTTCCGGATGGCCTCGGCGATGTTGTGATGCTGGCTCAGTGAGCGCCACGGCCTGCCGGGTTGCCGCAAAGACTCGTTGCGGCTTTCCGCGATCTGCGTGTCGATCGAACGCATGAACTCGGCGAGGAGGGCGTTGTTCGCGGCGGCGGTGATCGCTTCGTGGAACCGGCGATCGCCTTCGGCGCCGTGCCCGCCGTCCTCGATTTCGGTCTTCATGTACTCCAGTGCCGCGTCGATGGCGGCGAGGTCCGCGTCGGATCGTCGAGACGCGGCGAGTTCCGCGAGCTTGGTCTCCATCGCCTCGCGGGCTTCGAGTACTTCCGGAAGCCGCTTGCGGCGGGCGACGAGTTCGTCGACCGGTTCGACGTCGAGGTGATCGTTCCGCAGGTAGGTGCCCCCGCCGTGCCGGGATTCGAGCAGGCCCTGCACCTCGAGTACGACGATCGCCTGCTTGATCGACGCGCGGCTGACCCCGAGCCGCTCGGCGAGGTCGCGTTCGCTGGGGAGTTTGCCGCCCGCGCGCAGGCCGGACTCCTCGACGTGCGCCTTGATCCGCTCGACGACCTGCTCGTAGAGCTTCGCCCGGTTCAACCGGCTCAACGCCTCCGGCACTCGGTGCCCTCCCTTGGCTGGACAAGTGGCTCAGCCAATTTACCACTCATGGGTTGACAGGTGGTCGCCGTCACAGGGAAAGTGGCTCAGCCACTAGTCCACTCGGCCACTCGCCAAGGGGCTCCCGCCGTCAAGGAGGACGGTCATGTCCGCCCAGCTGATCTCGATCCTTGTTCTCGTGGTGATCTTCGCCCTCGCCACGACCCGCTCGATCAACATGGGGGCGCTCGCCTTCGCCGGCGCTTTCCTCGTCGGCACCCTCGCCGGTGGCCTGGACACCGACGGCATCTTCGCCGGCTTCCCCGGCGACATCTTCGTGGTCCTGGTGGGGGTCACCTATCTGTTCGCCATCGCCAGGGCCAACGGCACCACCGACTGGCTGGTGGCCGCGGCCGTCCGCCTGGTCGGCGGCCGGATCGCGCTCATCCCGTGGGTGATGTTCGTGGTCACCGGAGCGCTGACCGCGATCGGCGCGGTGAGCCCGGCTGCCTGCGCGATCGTCGCGCCGATCGCGCTCGGTTTCGCCGCCCGCTACAAGATCAGCCCACTGCTCATGGGCGCGATGGTCGTGCACGGCGCGCAGGGTGGCGGGTTCTCGCCGATCAGCGTCTACGGCTCGATCGTCAACGGGATCGTCGAGCGCAACCACATCGCCGGGAGCCCCGTGGTGCTGTTCTTCGCGAGCCTCGGCATGAACCTCGCCATCGCGGGCGTCCTTTTCGTCGTACTCGGCGGGACCAAACTGCGGCGCCGCCAGCTCGTGACGGCGGGCGCCGGGGGAGTGGAGGCCGACGAAGAACCGCTGCCGCACGAACAGCGCATTCCCTTGGACGGGCCGAAGATCGTGACGCTGACCGGCCTGGTCGCGCTCGTGGTCGGCACCCTCGTGTTCGACCTCGACCCGGGCTTGACCGCCATCACCGTCGCCGTCCTGCTGAGCGTCGCGTGGCCCAAGACCAGCCGTTCCGCCGTCTCCGAGATCACCTGGCCGACCGTGCTGCTGATCTGCGGTGTGCTGACCTACGTGGCGGTGCTGAAGGAGATCGGCACCATCGACTACGTCGGCAACGCGGTCACCACCGTCGGGATCCCGCTGCTCGCGGCGCTTCTGCTCTGCTACATCGGCGGTGTCGTCTCCGCCTTCGCGTCGTCGGTCGGGCTGATGGGCGCGCTCATCCCGCTGGCCGTGCCGTTCCTGGCACAGGGCACGATCGGGCCGGTCGGCATGATCGCCGCCCTCGCGGTCTCGGCGACGATGGTGGACGTCAGTCCCTTCTCCACCAACGGCGCGCTCGTCCTCGCCAACGCGAAGGACGTCGACCGCGACAAGTTCTTCAAACAACTGCTGGTCTACGGGGCGCTCGTGGTGGCCGTCGTGCCGCTGATCGCCTGGCTCGTGTTCGTCGTGCCCAACTGGGGCTGAGGAGGAGATCCATGCTGTCCCGACTGACTGCCGGGAACGACCGCGTCGCCCTGCGGTTCGGCGACGAATCCCTGACCTACGGCCAACTCGCGTGCGTCGCGGGCCCGCTCGCCGCCGGGCTGGCCGGGCGCCCGCGGGTCGCGGTGTGGGCGACACCGACGCTGCGAACCTGCGTCGCGATCGTCGCCTCGCTGACCGCCGGTGTCCCGGTGGTGCCGATCAACCCGAAGGCCGGATCACGCGAACTGGCGCATATCGTCGCCGACAGCGCGCCGGACCTCGTGCTGGCCGCGCCGGACGCCGAGCTGCCACCGGAACTCGATGTGCTGCCGCGGGTTCCGGTCGAGCTGGACACCTCGGGCACGCCGTGGCGAGGCGAGGAACCCGACCCTGAGTCTCCGGCGTTCGTCATCTACACATCGGGCACCACCGGACAGCCTAAGGGCGTCATCCTCCCGCGCCGCGCGGTGGCGTCGAATCTCGACGCGCTCGCGGAGATCTGGGACTGGACCGACGCCGACGTCCTCGTGCACGCCCTTCCGCTGTTCCATGTGCACGGCCTTATCCTGGGCGTCGTCGGGCCGCTGCGACGGGGCGGTGCGCTGCACCACCTCGGCCGGTTCTCGACCGAAGCGGCCGCGAAAGAACTCGCCGGTGAGGGCACGATGCTCTTCGGTGTCCCGACGATGTACCACCGGCTCGCGGCCGACTGCGAGGCCGATCCCGCGCTGGCCGCCGGAGTGGGCGCGGCGCGGCTGCTGGTTTCGGGTTCGGCGGCCCTGCCCGCGACCGACCACGAGCGGATCACCGCCGCGACCGGACAGCGGGTCGTCGAACGCTATGGCATGACCGAAACTCTGATGAACTGCGGTGTCCGCGCGACGGGGGACCGGCGGCCAGGTGCGGTCGGCCCGCCGGTGCCCGGCGTCGAACTGCGGCTGGTCGACGACGCGGGAGAACCGCTCACCGGCGAGTCCGTCGGCGAGATCGAGGTCCGCGGCCCGAACCTGTTCCTCGGCTACCTGAACCGGCCGGACGCCACGGAAGCCGCGCTGCGCGACGGCTGGTTCAAGACCGGCGACATGGCGGTGCGCGATCCGGACGGCTACGTGCGGATCGTGGGCCGCCGCGCCACCGACCTGATCAAGAGCGGCGGCTACAAGATCGGCGCAGGCGAGATCGAGAACGCGCTCCTGGAGCATCCGGGGGTCGCGGAGGCGGCCGTCACCGGGGAGCCGGACGACGACCTCGGCGAGCGCATCGTGGCCTGGATCGTCCCGGCCGGGGCCAAGCCGACGGCGGGCGAACTGGCCGACCACGTCGCCGGACTGCTGTCCCCGCACAAGCGGCCGCGTGTGGTGCGGTACCTGGAAGCGTTGCCGCGCAACGAGATGGGCAAGGTCCTCAAGCGGGCTCTCCATGACTGACCCGCTGGGCTGGGACGGTTACGCCGCTTCCCTGGCACGCGCCAGGGAACGCACGGGCACGGACGAGTCGGTGGTCTGGGAACGCGCGAAGATCGGCGGCCACGAGGTCGTCGTGATCCGCTTCGAGTTCGGCTTCCTCGGCGGTTCGGTCGGGACGAGGACCGGCGCGCTCATCGAGCGGGCGCTCGACGAGGCGCGCTCGCACCGGCTGCCCGTCGTTTCGCTGCTGTCCACGGGCGGCACCCGGATGCAGGAGGGTGTTCCCGCGCTGCGGCAACTGCAGCGGATCGCGCGCGGTCTGGCGCTGCTGCGCGAAGAGCGGCTGCCGCACATCAGCGTCGCGCGGCACCCCACCACCGGCGGGGTGTGGGCGTCGCTCGGCGCCGACGCCGACGTCGTGCTCGCCGTCCCCGGTGCTCAGGTGGGTTTCGCCGGACGCCGGGTGCGGCCGGAGCGGTACGCCGACGATCCGGCGTACACGGCGGAAAACCAGTACGCGGCCGGATATGTCGATGAACTCGTGGCCGAAGAAGCGATCACCGACCGGCTCGAGGTCTGGCTCGGTCTCCTGACCGGTGCCTCCCGGAACCGCCCGGCGGAGCTGCCCCGCGCACTCGGCGCCCTCGATCCCGCTCCGGACGGCTGGCAGGCCGTTCTCCGCGCCCGGTCTGCGGGACGGCCCCGCGCGGGTGCTTACCTCGACGACTACTTCGACACCCGCGTCACTCTCCGGGGCGGTATCGACGACGGCGTCCTTTGCGGGATCGGAAGCCGGGGCGGGCGGCCGATCGCCTTCGCGGCGCAGACCGGCATCGCGACCACGCCCGGCGGTTTCCGGACGGCGACCCGGCTGCTCCGGCTCGCCGACCGGCTGGGCCTGCCGGTGCTGACCCTCGTCGACACCCCGGGGGCGGCCGCCGATCCGGCCGCGGAGACGGCCGGGGCCGGGAACGCCATCGCCGAGCTGTTCGGCGCGATCGCGGCGGCGGAGGTGCCGATCACGACCCTGGTGATCGGGGAAGGCGGTTCTGGCGGCGCGCTCGCGTTCTGCTCGGCGGACCGGCTCTGGCTCACCCCGGACGCCTGTTTCTCCGTCATCGCCCCGGAACTGGCGGCCGGGATCCTCAAACGGGACTCTGAAGAGACCCCCGCCCTCGCCGATGCGCTGAAGCCACGTCCCGAAGATCTGCTCGCCCTCGGTGCCATCGACGGCATCGCGGGACCGGAACCGGTCACCTTCCTGAGATAAGGGGTTCGCCATGGTCAAGCGGATAGCCGTCGCGGTGCTCGCCGCGGTCACGATCGGTCTCCTGGCCACGCCGCCCGGCCAAGCCGCCGGGGCCGCCCGCTACGTCGCCATGGGCAGTTCCTTCGCGGCTGGACCGGGAATCCCGCCGCAGCAGCCCGGAACGCCGGCGGCGTGCGGACGTTCGACGAAGAACTACGCGAGTCTCGTGGCCGGGGAACGCGGATTCGCCCTCACCGACGTCACCTGCAGCGGAGCGACCACGGCGAACATCCTCGCCACCGGACAGGCCGGGCAGCCGCCGCAGATCGAGGCCGTCACCAGGGACACCCGGCTCGTGACGGTCACCATCGGCGGCAACGACGTCGGCTACGTCGGGAGCCTGTTCACCTACGGCTGCCAGAACACCGGCGGCACGAACTGCGGCCAGGTCGACCAGGACGCCGTCCGGGCCGCGCTGACCACGGTGCACGAGAAGATCGGCGCCGTCATCGCGGCGGTCCATCGGCGCGCGCCGCGGGCGCGGGTGCTGGTCGTCGACTACCTGACGATCGTCCCGCGCACCACGCCCGCCTGCGACGGCGTTCCGCTCACCCCGGAGCAGCTGGCCTTCGAACGCGAGGTCGCGGACCGGCTCGCGGCGGCGACCCGCCGGGCGGCCCGCACCGAACGGGCGACCCTGATCCCGGCGGCCGCGGTCAGCGCGAACCATGACGCCTGCGCCGCCGTTCCGTGGATGGAGCGGTACGTGGCCGCGCCGGGACGCGTGCCGTACCACCCGAACGAGGCCGGGATGGCAGCCGTCGCGGACCTGATCACGGCACGGTTGCCTTAGCGCGGAAAGTACGGCGATAGCTGTCCGGCGGCACTCCGACCGTGCGGTTGAAGTGCCGCCGCAGCGTGGCGGCGGTGCCCATCCCGGTGGCCTCCGCGATCAGTTCGACGCTGTCGTCGGTCCGCTCCAGGAGTTCCTGAGCACGGCGGATGCGCTGGGTCAGCAGCCAGCGCAGCGGGGTCGTCCCGGTCGCCGACCGGAAGTGCCTGGCCAGAGTGCGTGAACTCATGTTCGCCTGGCGGGCGAGGTCCTCGACGGTCAGCGGCCGGTCGAGCCGGTCGGTGACCCAGGGGAGCAGACCGCCGAGCGGATGGTCGTCCTGGTCGGGCACCGGGGCGGTGACGAACTGGGCCTGCCCGCCCGCGCGGTGCGGCGGGACGACCAGGCGGCGGGCGACGGTGTTCGCGACCGCCGAACCGTGGTCGGATCGGACCAGATGCAGGCACAGGTCCATCGCGGCGGCCTTGCCCGCCGAGGTGAGCACGCTGCCGTTGTCGACGTAGAGGACGTCCGGATCGACCTCCACCAGGGGAAACCGGGCGGCGAGGACATCGGTGTGCGCCCAGTGCGTGGTCGCCCGGCGGCCGTCGAGGAGGCCGGCGGCCGCCAGCACGAACGCTCCCGTGCACAGGGATGCCACCCTGGCGCCCGCTTCGTGGGCGGCGCGCACGGCCTCGACCAGATCCGATGGCGGATCGACGTCGATGTCCGCCCAGCCGGGAACGATGACGGTGCCGGCGCGCTTCAGACCGTCGAGGCCGTGATCCGGTTCCAGCAGGAACCGGCCGACCCTCACCGGCTTCGAGCCGTAGACGCCGAATTCGTACAGGCCTGTGTCGAAGACCTCGTGGGCGATGGACAGCTCGAACTGCAGCATCCCGTCCGTGGCGGCGAGGGCGACCGTGCTCATGTCCGAAAGTGTACGCATGATGGCGTTCCGGACACTGTCGATCGGCGAGATCCGCCAACAGGATGGTCCACAGTGGATCGTCCGAGGACAGGAGAAATCATGGGGACCTACGACGTCGCGGTATTCGGGGCCTACGGGCACACCGGGCGGTTCGTGGTGGCGGAGTTGCGCGAACGCGGATTCGGCGTGCTGGCCGTGGGACGCGACGAGGCGAAACTGCGCGGCCTGCCTTGGCCCGATCTCGACACGCGGCAGGCGTCGGTGGACGACCCGGCTTCGCTCGACCGCGCGTTCGCGGGCGCGGACGCGGTGATCAACGCCGCCGGGCCTTTCGCCGGCACCGCCGCTCCGGTGATCGAAGCGGCGCTGCGGGCGGGGATCCCGTACCTCGACGTGGCCGCGGAGCTCGAAGCGAACATCGACACCTTCGCGCAGTTCGGCGAGCGTGCGGCGGGAGCGACGGTGATCCCGGCGATGGCGTTCTTCGGTGGCCTCGGCGATCTGATGGTCACCGCCGCGATGGGCGACTGGACGTTCGCCGATGAAGCCCACGTCGCCTACGGGCTGAGCAGCTGGCATCCGACGGAGGGGACCCGCGCGGCGGGCAGGGTCTCGCGGGAGCGGCGTGACGGCAAGCGGATCCGCTTCTCCGGCGGCCGGATCGAACACCGTGACGACGCGTTGCCGGAGCTGGATTGGGACTTCCCCGCACCGCTCGGGACCCGCGCCGTGCTCGGCGAGTTCACGATGGCCGACGTCGTCACCGTCCCCAGTCACCTCGACATTCCCGAGGTGACCACGTACATGACGGTGAACGCGGCTCGCGAGGTCGTGACGCCCGAGACGCCCGCGCCTCCCGCCGACGGCACTTCCTCGCAGGAGTTCGTGGTCGACGTCGTCGTGCGGTCCGGCGGCGAAGAACGGCGGATCGTCGCACGGGGGCAGGACATCTACGCGATCACGGCACCGCTGGTGGTGGAGGCCGTCCAGCGCGTGCTCGACGGCCGGACGAAGGCGACCGGGGTCGTCTCGGCGGGCGAGGTCTTCGACGCGGCCGACTTCCTGGCGGCGCTGGCACCGCGGATCACGGTGGAGAGGTGACCCAGCGACACGCAACTCCGCACCGACGCCGCATCCGGCAGGGTTGCGAAAGCCACTTTCGCAACCAGCAGTCGGCGCAGGTGGGAACGCAATGCCACGTAACTTGAGTTGATCTTGAATGGGGTCTTGATCGTAAGCGGTGAGGATTGCAGCAGGTCACGCGCTCGGTTGCCCTGGTCGACAGGAGCCGACTGCGCCCCTGAGTGTCCACCAAGGACACTTTTCGCTGACTCAATGTCTGATTGNGAACCCGAAACGCCACTCACGACCAACCCGACCCGCGACCAGGGCCGAAGGTGCCCCTTCGTCGCATCAGACGCAGCGAAGGGAGCCTTCACTCCACTTGTCAACTTCGCCCAAGATCAACTTAAGCTACGTGACATTGGGTGGAACGGTCCCGCGCGGATCACGGTCACCGGGTGACACCTTCCCGCCAGCCCGGGTGCGGCAGCCGCGCGGGCGGAGCCTCGCCGGGCCGGTACTCGAAATGCCACCACTCGTTGTCGTAGATCCGGTAGAGCGCGAAGCGGGCGCCGTGGTCCTCCAGCCACTGCGCGCCTTCGCGCGGCCGGACGTCCAGCGCGGTACCGCTGACGTGCGCGGAATCCTGCGGCGGCAGGACACGCTTGCCGCCGCGTGCGGTCTCGGCGAGGTACAGCCGATGCTGTTCGGCGGCGTCCCGATGCCCCGAGGTGACGCCGAGGAGCGTGCGGTGCCGCCAGAACGCCTCGGTCCTGGCGGTGGTGAACGCGGCGAGCGTTCCGGCGGTCAGCCCGGCGAGGTTTTCGGCGGGGAACCGCAGCGACAGCGCCCAACCGCAGGCGAGCCGCCGTGCCTGGCCGGGGGACCGCAGCCATGCCGGGATCAGCAGCAGTACCGCGAGGACGCGGGTGATCGCCGCGAGCAGGAGTTCTTTCATGACGTCGACACTCGCCGACGCCTGTGCGAACCCGATCGCGGCGGCGTGCGCGGACGCCGACGAAAATGTCACCGTTCCGCACGGAGCCCGCCGTGACAGAACGAAGACATTCCGTGGACGTTCCGCGGAAACGGAATGGGCACCATGGCGTGTCATGGACGAGCGGATTCCGTCCGGCGCTGCGATAGTCGTCGGCATGCCCAGGGTGCTGCTCATCGAGGACGATCAAGCCGTGCGTGACGGGCTCAGCATGGCGCTGGGCGGCCGTGGCCACGCGGTCGACGCGGTGGCCACCGGCGAGGAAGGCCTCGCCCGGCTCGCGTCCCGGCCGCCGGACATCGTCGTACTGGACCTGATGCTGCCCGGACTGGACGGTTTCGAGGTCTGCCGCCGGATCCGGGCGGCGGGGGATCTGCCGATCATCATGCTCACCGCGCGCAACGAGGATATCGACGTGGTGGCCGGACTCGCCGCCGGCGCGGACGACTACGTGGTCAAACCCGCCAGGGCGCAGGTGCTGGAGGCGCGGATCCGCGCGGTGCTGCGCCGCAGCGGGCAACCCGCGGCGGCGGCGCCCACGCCGGCCGAGATCGAGCGGCACGGCGACCTCGGCATCGACCGTGCCGCGCTGACGGTGACCAAGGGGGACAAGCCCGTCGCCCTTGCCCCGACCGAACTACGGCTCCTGCTCGAACTCTCCCAGGTGCCTGGCCGGGTGCTCAGCCGCCAGTACCTGTTGGAAAGCGTGTGGGAGCACGGGTACTTCGGTGACTCGCGCGTCGTCGACGCTTGTGTACAGCGGCTGCGCGCGAAGATCGAGGACGATTCGTCCGCGCCGGTATACGTGCAGACGGTCCGGGGATTCGGCTACCGGTTCGGACCACTGTGAAGCTCGGTGGCCTGCGCACCCGGCTGCTCCTGGCGTTCAGTCTGCTGGTCGTGATCACCGCCGCGACGGTCGCCGGCGGCGCCTACGTCCAGTCCCGCACCGTGATCCTCCAGCAGGCGCAGGACGCCACCGCCCGCGTCCTGGTCGACAAGGCCACCGCGCTGTTCCCGCTCGGCCCGCTGCCGCCGGCCGACGGGACGCTGAGCCGGATCAGCGGCGAGCTGTCCGACCGTGATCTGAGCTCACTGGTCCTGTACGAGGACAAGTCGAGCGGGAACGAGCAGATGCGGGCGCTGATCTCACCCGAGCTTCGCGAGCGAGTCCGGTCGGGAAATGTCGCCTGGCAACGAGTCGACTCCCGCGGCACGCCGATGCTGGTGGTGGGCACCAGGTTCACGGTTCTGCTTCCCGGTGGGCAGCAACGGGATTCGGGCATCGAGGCCTACATCGCGCGCAGCATGGCGCCGGAGGCGAAGAGCATCGACGAACTCGCCACCCGGGCCTGGCTGATCGGCGGGGTGGCGCTCGTCTTCGCGATCGGGCTGGCGTTGCTGGCCGCCCGCGGAGTCCTGCGGCCGGTGCGGGAACTGGGCGACGCGGCGCGGCGGCTGGGGAAGGGCGACCTGCGCGCGCGGATCAGCGTCCGCGGCTCGGACGAACTGGCCGGGGTGGCGCGCACGTTCAACGAGACGGCCGAAGCGCTGGAGCGGCACGTCGGCGAGCTGGAACGGATGGAAGCCGACGCGAGGCGGTTCGTCGCCGACGTCTCCCACGAGCTGCGCACCCCGCTCGCCGCGATGACCGCGGTCGCGGACGTATTGGAGCAGGAGGCGTCGAAGCTGCCGGGGGACGCCGGGCGCGCGGCGAAGATGAGCATCGAGGAGACGCACAACCTGACGCGGCTGGTGAACGACCTCATCGAGGTCTCCCGCTTCGACGCCGGGGCGGCCGCGCTGGCACCGGAAGAAGTCGACGTCGCCGAGGTCATCACGGCGAGCTTGCGTATCCGGGGCTGGACGGGCGAGGTGGAGGGAGACCTGCCCTCTGGGATCTTCGCCGAGTGGGATCCCAGGCGGGTGGACGTCATCGTGGCCAACCTGGTCGGGAACGCGTTGCGGCACGGGGAAAAGCCGGTCGCGCTCCGACTGTCCGAAGCGGGGGAGTGGATCACGCTGGAGGTCTCGGATCGCGGTCCCGGGCTGGCGCCCGAGGTGCTCCCGCACGTGTTCGACCGGTTCTACAAGGCGGATTCGGCCAGGGCGAGGTCCGGTGGCAGCGGGCTCGGACTGGCGATCGCCTGGGAGAACGCCCGGCTGCACGGCGGCACCTTGAGCGCGGCCAACGGCGTCGACGGCGGCGCGGTGTTCACCCTGCGCCTGCCCCGGCTGGGAGTGACGGCATGAGGAAGAACTGGCTTTCGGCGCTCCTGATCGTTTCGGTGGTCTCGGGCTGCGGCGTCCGGCCCAGTGCCGTGATCTCCGGCGCGCCCGCGCCGGTGGGCCCCGCGAACGGCGCGGTGCTCTACTTCCTGTCCGGCGGGCAGCCGGTGCGCGTGTTACGCCCACTGGCCCAGGAACTTCCTCCGGCGAGTCCCGTCGATCTGCTCGCCACCGGGCCGGACGAGAGCGAGCGGGAACGGGACTACACCACGGAAGTCCCACCCGGCACTGTCGTTCTGGACCAGACGCCCGCGCCGAACGGGGTCACGGTGACCTTGTCGGTCGGCGTCGCCGGATTGTCGGCGAGGGCCGTCGACCAGATCGTGTGCACCGCCAGGGATTCTCTCGGCGGGAGCGCGCAGATCACGTTGCGGGGCGAAGGATCCGTCCGCGGTCCGCTGTCGTGTCCCTTGCCTGGCTAGGGGTCGCCAGTGGCGTATCAAGGGTGGTGAAGGGTCGTGTTCGTGGGCGGTGCCGGCCGGTGGGCTGAAGGCTCCCTTCGCCGCGTCTAATGCGACGAAAGGAGCCTTCGGCTCTCTGAGGTCATGACCGAGCCGGTGACTTGGGGACCGTGTGGATTTTGGGTCGTCCAACGCCCCGAAATCCACACGGTTGACTTACCCCTGAAGGAAACCCGAGGTCCGGCGGCCACGAAGTAGTGAAGGCCTCCTTCACTACCTTCAGGGTAGGGAAGGAGGCCTTCACGGAGCGGGGCCGAGCACACCCGGACAGTCACGCACCACGGCATTATTACCCGTCCTGTTCAGGCCGGAAGTGTCCCGAATCACCGGTGCCGGTCCCTCGCTTTGCCTCGATCGGACCGCTAGCTTAGGCAAGGCTAAGCAATGGAACGGGGGTGGTTGTGGCGTGGAAGGGATCGAGGGCAAGGTCGCGTTCGTGACCGGAGGCGCGCGCGGGATCGGGGCGGCCGTCGTGGACGGGCTCGCCCGGGCGGGTGCGATCGTGGCGGCGGTGGACCTGGCGGAAAGCGCTCTCCGGGACGGAGTGACCTCGTTCGTCGCGGACGTCGGGGATCCCTCCGCCGTCGCGCGGGTCGTCGAGAAGGTCGAACGCGAACTCGGGCCGATCGGGATCGGCGCGTCCGTCGCGGGTGTACTGAAGCCGGGGTCTGTCTGCGACACGAGCGACGAAGACTGGGCGGCGACCTTCGCGGTCAACTCCACCGGTGTCTTCACCGTGCTCCGCGAGATTTCCCGCCGGATGGTGCCCCGCCGGAGCGGTGTGCTGGTGACCGTCGGGTCGAACGCGGCGGGAGTCCCGCGCAGCGGAATGGCCGCTTATGCCGCGTCGAAGGCGGCCGCGACGATGCTGACCCGCTGTCTCGGGCTCGAACTCGCCGGCTCCGGCATCCGCTGCAACATCGTCTCTCCCGGCTCGACCGACACCGATATGCAACGTCTGCTGTGGACGGACGAGAACGGCGCGGACCTTGTCATCGCGGGAAAACCCGAGCAATACCGGGTCGGCATACCACTGGGCCGGATAGCCGAACCGGCCGATATCGCCGACGCCGTCCTGTTTTTGGCCTCCGACCGTGCGCGGCACATCACGATGCAGAACCTCTACGTCGACGGCGGGGCCACGCTCCGCGCGTGATCTCGATGACGCAACGAAGACTTTTCGGGTCCGTATGATTAGGTTAGGCTAACCGAAGAGGCGCGTCCGGGGGTCAGGCACCGCGCCACGCACGAGGCGCCCAGAGGGTGCCGACCTCGTCAGTAGTATTCGCGAAAGGGAATCCATTCGTGTCCTCACCTGCACCGGCCCGACCAAGGCCGGTCCACCAGGCGGCCGATCTGCTGGCGGCGTACCTGCCCGGATCGTTCTACTACTCGTCCGCTCGAGGATCGCTTCTCGCCGACGGGGTGTATTCCCCGGTCCACGCGGTGCCGGGCAAACGTGCCCGTGCCGCCGCCGAAGTCCTCGACGCCGCCCTCGTGGCGGGAGTGACCGAACCCGTGGTGGCAGGGGCGATCGGATTCCGGCCCGACGCGCCGAGCAGCCTGGTGGTGCCCGCCGTGGTGCGCCGGGCAGGACCACCGAAGGCGAGTGGTCCGGTCGCCCCGTTCGGCGGCGGGACCTGGTCGGTGTCGCCGCGGCCCGCGCCGGAGGTCTACACCACTGCCGTCGCCAAGGCGCTGGACGAGATCCGTGACGGTGACCTTCGCAAGATCGTGCTGGCCCGCTGCCTCGACGTCACCGGTGGCGATCCCATCGCCGTGCCGCGGCTGCTTGCCCGGCTCGTCCACGCGGATCCGGCGGCCCACGCTTTCGCGGTGGACGTCAGCGCGCCGGGGGATTCCGCGCCGCGCACCCTGATCGGCGCGAGCCCGGAACTGCTGGTCTCCCGTCGCGGCCGGGTCGTGACGGCCAACCCGCTGGCCGGATCGCGGCCGCGGGTGGTCGACGACGCCGAAAACGCCCGCCGCGTCGCCGATCTGCTGGCGTCCGAAAAGGACCGTGCCGAACACGCCCATGTCGCCGCCCAGGTGGCCGAAGTGCTTGGCCGGTTCTGCGTCGACCTCGACGTCCCCGCCGAACCCGAGGTGATCGGCACGCCCACGATGTGGCACCTCTCGACCAGGATCAGCGGACGGCTGGCCGACCCGGGCGACGCCGGTTCGTCCGCGCTCGGGCTGGCGGAGGCGCTGCATCCGACACCAGCCGTCTGCGGTGTCCCGACCGCGCTCGCCCGCGACACGATCGCCGCGCTCGAACCCGAGGATCGTGGCTATTACGCGGGTCTCGTCGGCTGGACCGATCTGGACGGTGACGGCGAATGGGTCGTCACCATCCGCTGCGCCGAGGTCCGCGACCGCACCGTGCGGCTGTTCGCCGGCGCGGGAGTGGTGGCGGGTTCCGATCCGGCGGCCGAACTCGCCGAGACCGGCGCGAAATTCGGCACCATGCTGCGCGCGCTCGGCCTGGAGGGAGTGGAATGACCTCCGACCACGTGCCCTGGCCGCCCGAAACCGCCGCGCGCTACCGGGCTTCGGGATACTGGCGCGGCCAGACCTTCGGCATACTGCTGACCAGCCTGGCCGAGGCCTACGCCGAGCGTCTCGCCGTGATCGGCGAGAACGCCCGCTGGACCTTCGCCGAGCTCGACGAGCGGGCGCACCGGCTCGCGGCCGGATTCGCCGGGGCCGGAATCCAGCCGGGCGACCGGGTCGTCGTGCAACTGCCGAACGTGCCCGAGTTCGCGTCCGTCGTGTTCGGACTGTGGCGGGCCGGTGCGCTGCCGGTGTTCGCGCTGCCCGCGCATCGCGCGAGCGAACTGCGGCATTTCGCCGGACAGAGCGAGGCGGCGGCGATCCTGACCGTCGGCGAGCACGAACGGTTCGACCACGCGGCCATGGCGCACGCGGTCGCCGCCGAAATCGCTTCGGTGCGGAACGTCTTCGTCGTCGGCACGGAGGAGTTCGCCGTGCTCGAAGCGGCGACCCCGCGCGCCCTGCCGGATCCGGATCCCGCCGGGGTCGCGTTCCTCCAGCTGTCCGGCGGCAGCACCGGCCTGCCCAAACTGATCCCGCGCACGCACGACGACTACCTCTACAGCGTCCGGGAGAGCGCCAGGATCTGTGGCCTGCGCCCGGAAAGCGTGTACCTGGCCGCGTTGCCGGTCGCGCACAACTTCCCGCTCAGCTCGCCCGGTCTTCTCGGGGCGCTGCACGCGGGCGCGGCCACGGTGTTCGCGCCGCGTCCCGACGCCGACACCGCGTTCCGGCTGATCGAAGCCGAGGGCGTGACGATCACCGGGCTCGTGCCGCCGCTGGCCGCCGCGTGGGCACAGGCGGCGGCGCGGACCACCCGTGATCTGTCCTCTTTGGACGTACTGCTGGTCGGCGGCGCGAAGTGCGCGCGTGAACTGGCCGAGAAGATCGGTCCCGCGCTGGGCTGCCGTCTGCAGCAGGTGTTCGGCATGGCCGAGGGACTGGTCTGCTACACCCGTCTCGACGACCCGGACGAGTACGTCCTCGCCACGCAAGGACGGCCGATCTCGCCGGACGACGAGATCCGCGTCGTGAACCCGGAGGACCCACTGTCCACTTCGGACGATGTCGTCGCGCCGGGCGAGATCGGCGCGTTGCTGACGCGCGGTCCGTACACGATCCGCGGCTACTACCGCGCCGCCGAGCACAACAAGACCGCGTTCACCGAGGACGGCTTCTACCGCACCGGGGATCTCGTGCGGCGGCACCCGTCGGGACACCTCGAAGTCGTCGGCAGGGCCAAGGAACAGATCAACCGCGGCGGCGAGAAGGTGGCCGCGGAAGAGGTCGAGAACCACCTGATGGCCCACCCCGGCGTGCTCGACGCCGCCGTCGTCGCGGTGCCGGACCCGTACCTGGGCGAGCGCACCTGCGCCTACGTCGTCCCCGCTGCCGGTGCCGAGCCCGTCGCGGCGGAACTGCGCCGGTTCGTGCGTGAACGCGGAGTGGCGGCGTTCAAGGTGCCCGATCTGGTCCAGATCGTGCCGGAGTTCCCGGTCACCGGCGTCGGCAAGACCAGCAAACGCGAGCTGCGGGCGGCACTGGCCGCCCTGGCGAAGGAGAAGTGAGAGTGTCACTGCCCAAGATTCAGCCGTATGCCCTGCCGACGGAGGCCGAGCTGCCCGCCGGCCGCGTCGGCTGGAAGCCCGACCCCGCCCGCGCCGCGTTGCTGGTGCACGACGCGCAGCGGTACTTCCTCGCGCCGTACGAAGGATCCCCGGTGCCGGAGATGGTCGCGAACATCGCCGCGCTGGCCGACGCCGCCCGCGCCGCGGGTGTCCCGGTGTTCTACACCGCGCAGCCCGGTCACCAGGCCGCCGAGGACCGCGGCCTGCTCACCGAGTTCTGGGGCGACGGGATCGGCGCGGTCATCGACGACGACCCGGCCGCGGCCGACGTGGTGGCCGAGCTCGCCCCGAAACCGGGGGACAAGGTCCTGACGAAGTGGCGCTACAGCGCGTTCCAGCGCAGCACGTTCACCGAGCAGCTCGCCGAAGCGGGCCGGGATCAGCTGCTGATCACCGGTGTCTACGCGCATATCGGCTGCCAGGCCACCGCCGTCGAGGCGTTCATGCGCGACATCCAGCCGTTCCTGGTCGGCGACGCGGTCGCGGACTTCTCCCGCGAGCGCCACGACCAGGCCTGCGAGTACGTCGCCCAGCGCTGCGGCGCACTGACCACCACGGCCGCCGCGCTCGCCGCGCTGGCCCTGATCCACGCCGGAGCACCGCGATGAGCTTGACCGTCGAAAAGATCCACGCCGACGTCGCCGAACTCCTCGGCTGCGACCCGGCCGAGCTGAAACCGGAGACCGACCTCACCGACCTCGGCCTCGACTCGATGCGGATCATGGGCCTGGTCGAGCAGTGGCGCACCGAGGGCGCCGACACGCTCGAATTCGCCGACCTCGCCGAGCAGCCGACCCTCGGCCACTGGACGCGGGTCCTCACCGGGAGCACCGCGTGAGCCGCGCCGACCATCGCCACCGGCACCTGGAACGCATCGCCGAAGTCCGCGCGGGACAGCACGCGGAGAAGGTGCCGTATCCGATCCGCATCCGGCAGGCCGAGGTGGTGCGCACCGAGATGGTCGGCTCCGGACTGCTCCGAGTCACCCTCGGCGGGCCGGGAACGGCGGGGTTCGAGGCGCATTCGCCCGACGAGCACGTGAAGGTCCTGTTCCCCGAGCTGGATCCCGAGCCGAAGCTGCCGGTCCAGGACGGCGACATGCTGCGCTGGCCCAAGCCCTCCCCGACGTCGCGCGAGTACACGGTCCGCCGGTACGACCCGGCTTCCGGGGAACTCGACCTCGACGTCGCGCTGCACGAAGGCGGACTCGGCTCCGGCTGGGCCGAGAAGGTCGCCCCCGGCACCCCGGTGCACGTCGCCGGTCCGCCCGGTGGGCTGATCGTGCCGCACACCTACGACCGCTACCTGCTCGCCGGTGACCTCACCGCGCTGCCCGCGATCGCACGCTGGCTCGAAGAACTGCCGCGCACCGCCGCGGGCTGGGCGTTCATCGAGGTCGCCGACGCGGGTGAGGAGATCGAGCTGTCCGCACCCGAGGACGTCGAAGTGCATTGGCTGCACCGAGGCGACGTCGCGCCGGGTGCCTCGGACATGCTCGCCCGCGCGGTCATGACGATCGAGGTCCCCGCCGGTGAACGGCTCTACGCCTGGGTCGCCGGTGAAGCCGGGCAGATCAAGCCGTTGCGCCGCTGGCTCAAGAACGACCTCGGGCTCGGCAAGGACGACCACGACGTGACCGGCTACTGGAAACGCGGCGTCGCGGACTTCGACGACGAGCACGACCACTGATCCCCACCGAGAAAACCGAGGAAAACCCATGCGCACCACCAGAACCCGACGCCTTGCCGGAGCGATCGCGCTCGCGCTGACGGTCGCGACCGCGGCCACCGCCTGCGGTTCCGGCGAAGACGGCAAGGCCGCCGACGGCGGTCAGACCCGGGTGTTCGCCGCCGACAACGGCCAGATCACCATCCCGGTCTCGCCGAAGCGGGTCATCGCCACCGGCTACGCCGTGCCGGCCCTGCTTGAAGCGGGCGCGCCGCTGGTCGGGGTGTCCAGCTGGAAGCGCGGCATCCCGCTGTTCAACGAGCAGGAGCGCAAGAAGTACGACGAGCTGGCGAAGGTCGCGGGCGAGTCGGCGTCGGAGACGAACTACGAGGCGATCGCGCAGGCGGATCCGGACCTCATCGTCATCGGTGTGCCGAAGCCGGTGCTCGCCGACATCGACATCAAGCGGCTCGAAGCGATCGCGCCGGTCGTGGCGATCGGCCCGTCGGTGCCGTCGATGTGGCGCGAGCTGTCGCGCAAGCAGGCCGACGCCGCCGGCGCGGCCGCCGGGTTCGACGCGCTCAAGACCGCGTACGACACCAAGGCCAAGGGGCTGGCCGAGAAGTACAAGGCCGTGCTGCCGCAGCTGAAGCTGGGGCACGTCGGAGCGTACGGCGAGGTCGCCAAGGGCAATTTCCAGCGTGAGTTCAACGGTTCCTGGGGCACCAACGTCGCGCAGGACATCGGCGCCACCTACTACGGCCAGGTCAAGGTCAAGGGCGGCGGCTCCAAGGACGTCAGCGAGTACCCGTCGATCGAAGAGCTCTCGACGGCGTTCGCCGAGGCCGACGCCATCACCTACTCGGTCAGCGCCGACGGTTCCGTGCCCGCGCCCGTCAAGTACGTCCTCGACTCGCCGCTGTGGAGGGAACTCCCCGCGGTGAAGGCGGGCAAGGTCTACCCGTTCCGCTTCACCGAGGCCGCCACCTACCGGGCCGCGACGTCCACTTTGGACGCCGTCGGCCAGGCGTTCGCGCCGCTGCTCGAGCAGTGACCACCACCGGGCGGTCCGCGCTGCTCGGCGCCGCACTGCTCGGGCTCGTCGTGGTCGCCGTGCTGAGCGTCGGCATCGGCGCGCACGCCATCGCCCCCGGCGAGGTCGTGCGCGCCCTGCTGGGCGACGGGAATCCGAGTGACCGGGCGGTGGTACTGGACATCCGGATGCCGAGGGCGGTGCTGGCGATCGGGGTCGGCGCGGCCCTCGCCGTCGGCGGTGTGCTCGTGCAGGCCTTGTCCCGCAACGCCTTGGCCGAACCCGGCGTGCTCGGTGTGACCGCCGGGGCCGGGTTCGCCATCGCGGTGGGGTCCTCGTTCGGGCTCGCCGCTTCGGCGCCCGCCGAGCTGGGCCTGGCGGTGCTGGGCGCGGTCGGCGCTTCGGCGCTGGTGTACGCGGTGGGCAGCAAGTCGCCGCTGCGGCTGGTGCTCGCCGGGACCGCGTTGAGCGCCGTGCTGCTGGGGCTCACCCTCGGCCTGCGGCTGCTGTTCCCGGACACCTTCGACGTCTACCGGTTCTGGTCGGTGGGTTCGCTGGCAGGACGTGAGCAGGCGCCGACCACGGTACCGCTGATCGTCATCGGCCTGTCCCTGTTGGGAGCGTTCGCGGTGAGCCGTCAGCTGAACGCGATCGCGCTCGGCGAGACGGTCGCGCGCACGCTCGGCGCGAACGTCGCCAGGGTCCGGACGATCACCCTGCTGCTGATCACGCTGATGGCGGGCGCGGCGACCGCGCTGGCCGGGCCGATCCTGTTCGTCGGGCTGATCGTGCCGCATCTGGCCCGGCGGGTGGCGGGCGCGTCGATCCCGTGGCTGATCGCGTTCGCCGCGCTGCTCGGCCCGGTCCTGATGCTGGCCGCGGACGTCGGCTCCCGGGTCCTGCTGCCGACCGGTGAGGTGCCGGTCGCGATCGTGACCGCGTTCCTCGGCGGCCCGGTGCTGATCTGGGCCGTCCGCAAATACGGGGCGGCGCCACTGTGAACACTGTGAACAGAGCGAGCGCCCTCGTCCTGAGGCGCGGGCGGTTCTCCGCCCGGCTGGAACGCCGCACCCTCGTCTTTCTCGTGGCGATGCTCGCGATCATCGCCGGTCTGACCCTGCTCGGGCTCTGCTACGGCGCGGCGTGGGCGAGTCCCGCCCGCGTGTTCACCGCACTCACGGGTTCCGGCGGCGGCCCCGGCGTGGTCATCCGCGAATGGCGCCTGCCGCGGGTACTGGCCGGGCTGGTGTTCGGTGCCGCGCTCGGCCTGGCGGGCGCGATCTTTCAAAACATCACCCGCAATCCACTGGGCAGCCCGGACGTGATCGGTCTCGACGCCGGCGCCTACACCGGCGCGCTGTTCGCGATCACCGTGCTCTCGGGGACGTCGACGCAGCTGACCGTCGGTTCGGTGCTCGGCGGCGTGATCACGGCGGCGATCGTGTACGCGTTGTCGCTCGGCGGCGGGCTGTCCGGGCTGCGGCTGATCGTCATCGGGATCGCGATCAACGCGATGCTGACCGCCTTCAACTCGTGGATCGTGCTGCGTGCCGAACTCGAGATCGCGATCGCGGCCGTCGGCTGGAACGCCGGTTCCCTCAACGGGATCGGCTGGGACGACGTCGCGATCCCGTTCGGGGTGCTCGCGGTGCTGTTCGTCGTGCTGTTCACCAGGGCGCCGGCGTTGCACCAGGCCGCGCTCGGCGGCGCGCTGGCGGTCACCACCGGTGTCCGCTGGGACCGGCTGCGGCTGGTGCTGGTGCTGATCGGGGTCGGCTGCACGGCCACGGTCACCGCCGTCGCCGGGCCGATCGCGTTCATCGCGCTGGCCGCCCCGCAGATCGGGCGGCGGCTGGCCCGCACGCCCGGTATTTCCCTGCTGCCCGCCGCCCTCACCGGCGCCGTGCTGCTGACCAGCGCCGACCTGGCCGCCCAGATGCTGCTCGCGCCGGAAGCGCTGCCGGTCGGTGTGGTCAGCACCGTGATCGGCGGCGGCTACCTGATCTGGCTGCTCACCAAGGAGGTGCGGCGCACATGAGTGCCCGCTTGACCGCCCGGGACCTGACCCTGCGCTACGGCGACCGGGTGGTGTCGACCCGGCTGAGCCTCGACGTGCCCGACCGCGCGTTCACCGCCGTCGTCGGACCGAACGCGTGTGGCAAGTCGACGTTGCTGCGCGCGTTCGTCCGGCTGCTTCGTCCGGCTGACGGCGATGTCCTGCTCGACGGCAAGGACGTCGGTTCCTTCCCCGGCAAGGGGCTGGCGCGGGAACTCGGGTTCCTGCCCCAAGACCCGGTGGCGCCGGAGGACGTCCGCGTCCGGCAGCTGGTCGCGCGCGGCCGGTTCCCGCACCAGTCGCTGTTCGCGTCGTGGTCCGAAGAGGACGAACGCGCGGTGCTCGAGGCGATGACCGCGGCCGGGGTGGCGGGGCTGGCCGACCGGCCGGTGCAGGAGCTTTCGGGTGGACAGCGTCAGCGCGTGTGGGTGGCGCTGGTGCTGGCGCAGAAGACGCCGTACCTGCTGCTCGACGAGCCGACGTCGTTCCTCGACATCGCGCACCAGTACCAGCTGCTGAACTTGCTGGCGCGCCTGCGCGACGAGGGCCGCACGGTGATCGCCGTCCTGCACGACATCAACCAGGCCTGCCGGTACGCCGATCATCTCGTGGCGTTGCGGGACGGCCTGATCGTCGCCGAGGGAGCGCCCGCCGACATCGTCGACGCCGAGCTGATGAAGGAGGTCTTCGATCTCCCGAGCGTCGTCGTGCCCGACCCGGTGACCGGAACCCCGATGGTGGTGCCCTCATGCTGAACCTCACCGGTGCCCAGCTGGGGATCTGGACCGCGCAACGCCTCGAACCCGACTCGCCTTACTACGTCGTCGGGGATGTCATCGAGATCGTCGGTGACAAGGCGGTCGACGTCGTCGCGCTGACCGAGGCGATCCGCGCGACCGCCGAGGAGGCCGACAGCCTGCGGCTGCGCGTCTTCGAGACGCCGGGCGGCCCGCGCCAGGTCGTGTCGGAAGACGCGGTACCGCTGCCGGAGGTCGTGGACCTGCGCGGTGAGGCCGATCCGGTGGCCGCCGCGCACGCGCGGGTGGACGCCGAACGCCGCCGCGTCGCCGAGGCGTGCCGCGGCATGGTGGACCGGCCCCTGTTCGCCCATCTCGTGCTGCGGCTTTCCGACTCGCATGTGTGGTTCACCCAGCTCGGGCACCACCTCGTGTTCGACGGCTACACCGCGGCGATGCTCGCCCGCCGGACAGCCGCTCACTACACCGCTTCGGTCCAAGGCAAGGAGATGCCGCCCTCGACGTTCGCCCGCTTCGCCGATCTCGTCGAGGCCGATCGCGCTTACCGCGAAAGCGAACGGTTCGAGCAGGATCGCGCGTACTGGCGCGAGCGGTTCACCCCGTTGCCGGGTCTCGATGACGGCGGCAGCGCGGCAGGCCCGCCCGAGCACATCGTGACCGCCCGGTCGGTCCTGCCCGCGTCGGACGTGGCGAGGTTGCGTGAACTGGGCAAACGCGCCGGGACGACGTGGGGCGACGCGCTGATCGCCTGCTACGCCGCGTTCCTGCACCGCGTGCTCGGCTGGACCGACGTCGTGTTCGCGATGCCGTTGATGTGCCGTGAAGGAGCCGCGCTGCGGACCCCGGCGATGGCGGTCAACGTGCTGCCGCTGCGGGTCACGGTGCTCCCGGAGGACTCGGCGGCCGAGCTGACCACGCGGGTCGCGGGCGCGCTGAAGGAGATGCGCACGCATCAGCGGTATCGCGGCGAGGACCTGCCCCAGGATCTCGCGGTGCCCGGCGCCGGGGCGCTGCTTCACGGCCGCGGCATCAACCTCAAGGCGTTCGACCTGAAGCTCGACTTCGCGGGCTCGCACGGCACCATGCGCAACGTCGCGGGCGGGCCGCCGGAGGACATGGGGCTGTCGGTGCTCCCGACCTCGGACGGCGGGCTGTTGCTCGGTTTCGAGGTCGACGCGCGGACCCACGACCAGGCCGCCGTCGATGCCAAGCTGACCGCGCTGCGCTGCCTGATCACCGCGCTGACCGAACCGGACGGCCCAGCGGTCGCCGGTGCCGACTTGGTGCCGCCGGGGGAGCGGGACACCTTGCTGGAGGCGTGGTCCACCCCCGCCCCGGACAGCGAACTCCTTGGTGTACCTGAACTTCTCGCGCGACTCGATCCCGAGCAGACCGCACTGGTCTTCGGTGAAGAACGGCTGGGCGCGGGCGAACTCGTCACAAGGGTGCACCGTCTCGCCCGGGCCTTGCGGGCACGCGGCGTCGGGGCCGACGACGTCGTCGCGCTGGCCCTGCCGCGGTCCGCGGATCTCGTCGTCGCCCTGCTGGCGGTGCTCGACGCCGGGGCCGCCTTCCTGCCGCTGGATCTGGCCCATCCGGTCGAGCGGCTGCGGGAGCTCGCCGCCGAAGCGGGCGCGGTGCTCACCGTGGCCCACGACCCGGAGATCGTGCCGGGGCCGCAACTGCTGCTGGGCGAGACCGATCTGTCCACTCTGGACTCCTCGCCGCTGGATGTTCCGCGTCATCCGGAACATCTCGCGTACGTCATCTTCACCTCCGGCTCCACCGGGCGTCCCAAGGGTGTCCTCGGCCGGGTCGGCGGGCTCGCGACGCTGCTGCGCCATCACCGCGCGACCACGGTCGCCGAGACCGAACGCGCCGCGGGCAGGCGGCTGCGCGTCGCGCACACCTACTCGTTCGCCTTCGACTCCGCGCTCGACCAGCTGATGTGGCTGCTGTTCGGGCACGAGCTGCACGTCTACGGCACCGACGTCGCGCGGGACGCCGACGAACTGCTGGCCGCGTTCGCCCGCGACCGGATCGACGTCGTCGACACCACACCGTCGATGGCCACGCCGCTCGTCGACGCCGGGCTGCTCGACGGCCCGAACCCACCCGCGCTGCTCGTCCTCGGCGGCGAGGCGACTCCGCCCGCGCTGTGGCGCCGGGTCGCGGAGTCGGGTGTCCGCGCCCGCAACATGTACGGCCCGACCGAGGCCACTGTGGACGGAGCCGGATCCTGGCTGGACGACGGGGAGCCGACGATCGGCACCGCGGTGCCCGGGACGGCGGTCCGGGTGCTCGACGCCGCGCTGCGTCCGGCGCCCGCCGGAACGCCGGGTGAGCTGTACCTCGCGGGGCCGCATCTGGCGCGCGGCTATCTCGGGCGTCCCGGCGCGACCGGCGAACGGTTCGTCGCCGACCCGTTCGGCGCGCCCGGCGACCGGATGTACCGCACCGGCGACCTGGCCCGCTGGGTGCCCGGTCGCGGTCTGGAGTACCTGGGCCGCCGCGACGGCCAGGTGAAGGTGCGCGGCCACCGTGTCGAACTCGGCGAGGTCGAGGCCGCCTTGGCCGCCGTTCCCGGAGTGCGTGCGGCCGCCGCCGCGGTGCGCGGCCCCCGGCTCATCGGCTACGTCGTCGGCGAGGTCGTCCCGGACGAGGTCCGCGCGGAACTCGCCGGGCGGGTGCCCGAGCATCTCGTGCCCGCCGCGGTGGTCGTGCTCGACACGCTTCCGTTGACCTCCAACGGGAAGATCGACCGGGCCGCGTTGCCCGCCCCGCGCGCGGCGGCCGGAAGGACCGCCGCCACCGAACGCGAACGGCTGCTGTGCGCCACCATCGCCGAGGTGATCGGCGTCGAGGAAGTCGCCGTCGACGACGACTTCTTCGCGCTGGGCGGTGACAGCATCACCGCGATCAGCGTCAGCAGCAGGCTCCGCGCCCACGGCCTAGACCTGCGGCCGCGTGATCTGCTCGCCCGCCGCAGCTTCGAGGCGCTGGCCGCGGCGAGCGCGGAGATCGGCGGCCCGGCCGCACCGCCGGACGAGCCGATCGGCGTGGTGCCTGCCCCGCCCATCGTCCGCGCCCTGCTCGACCCGCATCCGGACGTCGCGACGTTCGCCGGGTACACGCAATGGACCGCGCTCCGGCTCGACGAGGATCTTCTTCCCGCCCGGCTAACCGAAGGCGTCCAAACGCTGCTGGACCACCACGACGTCCTGCGTTTGCATTTAGAGGACGAAATGCGGGTTCGCGAACGCGGGGCCGTGAAGGCGTCCGACGTGGTGATCGAGACGACGGGGGACCCGGCCGAGGTCGCGGCGGAACTGGCGGAGTCCCTTGATCTCCGCGCGGGTGTCCTGAAGGTCGCGTTGCTGCCGGATCACCTCGTCATCGTGCTCCACCACCTGGCGGTCGACGGTGTCTCCTGGCGGGTGTTGCTGCCGGATCTGCGCGCCGCGTGCGCCGGTGAAGTGCTCGAACCGGTCGGGACCTCCTGGCGGCGTCACGCGCTTCTTCTCGCGGAGCAAGGGACTTCCGGTGCCCGGCGCGGCGAACTCGAACACTGGCGTGGCGCGCTCGACGGCCCGCGCCTCGGCCACCGGCCGCTCGATCGGACCGCCGACACGGTCGCGACCGCACGGCGTTCGGTCACCGTCGCCACCCCGGAGCAGACCGACGCGGTGCTCACCGCCTTGCCCGCCGCCTACCGCGCCGGACCCGACGACGTCCTGCTCGCCGCGCTCGTGCTCGCCCTCCGGTCGTGGCGGGGTGCTCCGGTCGAGGCGGAAACCGTGTCCCTCGAAGGACACGGCCGGGATCAAGACGGTCTGGACCTTTCGCGCACCGTCGGCTGGTTCACCGCCGAACATCCGTTGCGGGTTCCCGCCACCGCGGTGGCGGCGACCACGGACTTCGAAAGCGCGCTCACCGGCGGAGACGCGGCGGGAAGGCTGCTGCGAGCCGCCAAGGAGGCCAAACGCGGCGTTCCGGACAACGGCGTCGGCTTCGGCGTCCTGCGGTATCTCGACCCGCTGACCCGGGACGAACTCGCCGCCGTCCCACCGCCGGACGTCGTCCTGAACTACCTCGGCCGGTTCGCGGCACTGCCCGGCACCGGCTGGCGGCTGCCGGAGGAGGACCCGTTCGCGGTCACCGAACCGGCGGCGAAGTCGCTGGAACAGGTACTGGCGCTGAACTGCTTCGTCCGCGAGGACGGCCGTCCCCGGCTCGCCGTCGAATGGACCGCTGCGGGCGAGGTCCTGCCACAGGAAAGCGTTGCGGCGCTTCAGGAAGCGTGGTCCCGAGCGCTGGACGCCCTGACCGCGCACGCGGCGCGGATCGGACCGGATGGAGGCGGGCTCACGCCGTCGGATCTGCCGTTGGTCGGCCTCGACCAGGCCGACATCGACGCGCTCGAACGCCGGGGCCGGCTCGAAGACGTGTTGCCCGCGACCCCGTTGCAGACCGGGCTTTCGTTCCACACTCTGGCGCGCGGCACCGAAGACACCGACGTCTACGTGGTGCAGGCCGTCACCCTGCTCAGCGGCGCGCTCGACGCCGGCCGCATGCGGGAGGCCGCGGCGGAAATGCTGCGGCGGCATCCCGCGTTGCGCGTCCACCTGCACACCACCGACGCGGGCGAGGTCGTCCAGGTGGTGCCCGCCGAGGTCACGCTGGACTGGCGGTTCGCGAGCGTGTCCCCCGACGAGGTCGAGGCCGAGTGCCGCGCCGAACTCGCCCGTCCCTTCGATCCGGCGACTCCGCCGCTGATCCGGTTCCTGCTGCTGACCCTCGCCCCGGACGAGCACCGCCTGGTGCTCACCAACCACCACGCGCTGCTCGACGGCTGGTCGATGCCGTTGGTCGGCCGCACGCTGCTGGCCACCTACGCCGAACTCGGCGGCGGCCCGGCCGCCCCGGTCGCGCCCCCGCTTGCGGAGTACCACCGCGTGCTCGGCGAACGCGACCCGGACGCGGCATCGGAGGCGTGGCGCGAGGCGCTGGCCGGACTCGAGGAAGGAACGCGGCTCGCCCCGGCGAGCGTCGAGACCACTGTGGAGCGTCCGGAACGCGTCATCGTGGAACTGGGCGGGGAATTCAGCGAGCGGTTGCGCGCCTTCTCCCGTGAACGCGGGATCACCCCGACGACGGTGTTCCAGACCGCGTGGGGAGTGCTGCTCGCCAGGCTGACCGGCCGTCGCGACGTGGTCTTCGGCTGCCCGGTCTCCGGCCGCCCGGCCGACGTCCCCGGCGTCGAGCGCATGATCGGGCAGCTCGGCAGCACGATCCCGGTACGCGTGCGCTTCGACGCCGCCGACACCGCGGTCACCGTGCTGGAGCGCGTGCACACCGAAAGCGTCCGGCTCACCGATCACCATCACGCCGGGCTGCCGGACATCCAGCGCGCGGCCGGCGTCGGCGACCTGTTCGACACGATGCTCGTGATGGAGAACTTCCCGCTCTCCAGCCGCGCCCGCACCACGCCGGCGCCCGGCCTCGATCTCGTCGGCGTCGACATCACCGACGCCACGCACTACCCGCTCACGGTGATCGTGCTGCCCGGCGACGAGTTCACCGTCGGCCTCGGCTACCAGCCTCAGGCGTTCACCCGCGAGGAGGCCGAGTCCTACGGTCGGTGGCTGCGTGCCGTGCTGCACGAGATCGTGGCCGATCCGGCGCGGCCGGTCTCTCGGCTGCGCGCACTCGACGCCGAGGAAGAACGCGCGATGCTGCGCCTCGGCGAAGGACCGGAACCGAAGCGCGAACGCGGCGGCATGCTGGAGGAGTTCGGCCGCTGGGTCCGGGAGACCCCGGACGCGGAAGCCGTCGTGTGCCGGGACCGGAGCCTGACCTACGCCGAACTGGACCGTCGCGCCAACCGGCTCGCGAACACCCTGATCGACGCCGGAGTGAAACCACAGGATCCGGTCGCGGTCCTGCTGCGCCGTGACGTCGACCTCGTGGTCGCCTTGTTCGGCGTGATCAAGGCGGGCGCGGTGCACGTGCCGATGGACCCGGACTATCCGGCCGACCGGCTGGCGTACATGCTCGGCGACATCGAGCCCGCCGCCGTCGTGTCCACTTCGGACGTCGACGGCCTTCCGGTGATCGACCCGGCCGATCTGTCCACTGAGGACACCGATCCGGGAATCCGGCTGAGCGAGGACGCGATCGCCTACGTCATCTACACCTCCGGCACCACCGGCAAACCGAAGGGTGTGGCGGTGCCGCATCGCGGTGTCCCGAGCCTGATCGCGCTGCAGGAGGACATCGTCGGGATCGGGACCGCCGAGCGGTACCTGCATTTCGCCTCGACGAGTTTCGACGTCGCCTTCTGGCAGTTCATGCTGCCGCTGCTGTCCGGAGGCACGTCGGTGATCGCGCCGGAGGAGGTACGGGTCTCCGGTGACGATCTGCTGGCCTACGCCGCCGAACACCGCGTCACCGGGCTCAACCTGCTGCCCTCGTTCCTCTCCGCGATGCCCGACGACGCGACCGTCGACCCGGACGTGTTCTTCGTCGTCGGCGCCGAACGGCTCGACCCGGAACTGGCCCGGCGCTGGGGGAACCGGCGCGCGCTGTTCAACGCCTACGGCCCGACCGAGGTCACCATCAACTCGGTCACCTGGCACTACGACCCGGCCGACCCCGGCCCGCTCCCGATCGGCCGCCCGGACCCGGAGGTCCGCGCGTACGTGCTCGACGGCGGACTGCTCCCGGTCGGGACGAACGTGACCGGCGAGCTGTACCTGGCCGGGCCGAAGCTCGCGCAGGGCTATGTCGGCCGGGCGGCGCTGACCGCCGAACGGTTCGTCGCCGACCCGTTCGGGCCGCCGGGGGAGCGCATGTACCGCACCGGCGACCTGGTCCGCTGGCGGCCGGACGGGCAGATCGTCTTCCTCGGCCGCGCCGACCACCAGGTCAAACTGCGCGGGTTCCGGATCGAACTCGGCGAGATCGAGACCGCGCTGACCGCCCACGATGACGTGCGCGCCGCCGCGGTGATCGTCCGGGAGGACCGGTTGGTCGCGTACTTCGTCCCCGTGGACGGTGCCGAACCCGACCCGGCCGCGCTGCGCGCACACCTCGCGGCGGAGCTGCCCGCGTACATGGTGCCGACCGCGTTCGTCGCGCTGGACCGGCTTCCGCTCGGACCGAGCGGCAAGCTGGACCGCGCCGCGCTGCCCGCGCCGGAAGCCCGCTCCGACGGCGGACGGGAACCCGTCACCCCGGCGGAAGCGGTGTTGCTGCGAGTGGTCCGCGATCTGCTCGGACCCGACGTCGGGCTGGACGACGGCTTCCTGGACGCGGGCGGCGACAGCATCGCCTCGCTGCGGGTCGTCTCCGGTGCCCGCCGCGAAGGGCTGCACCTGACCGCGCGCGACGTCCTCGAAGGCGGCACGGTCGCGGGGATCGCCGCGCGCTGTGGCGAACCCGAACAGGCCGAGGAAGCTCACGCCGTCGGCGATGCCCCGCTCACGCCGATCATGCGCGATCTGTTGCGGCGCGCGGGAAAGGCGGCCGACGGGTTCTGCCAATGGGTCGAGATCTGCGTGCCTTCGGCGGACGACGTCCCTCGCTGGACCGCGGTGCTCGACGCCGTTCTCGCCCGCCACGACGTCCTGCGCGCACATCTGGTCGAAGACGCGCTTCGTGTCCCGGACGTCGGCGCCGTGACCGGTGCCGACGTGCTCACCGCCATCCGCGTGTCCCGTGATCCGCGCGCGGCGCTGGACGCGCAGGTCGTGCAGATCGCCGCGCGGATGGACCCCCGCACCGGCCCGCTGGTGCGGGCGGTCCTGGTGGACGTCGGCGAGGAGCGACCGGGGCGGTTGCTGCTGGTGGCGCACCACCTGGTCGCCGACGCGGTGACCTGGCGTGTCCTGCTCGACGACGTCGAACAGGCCTTCCACGGCAAGACCCTGCACCGGCGCGGGCAGTCGTTCCTGGGCTGGGCGCGGTCGCTGCGCGCGGCCGCCCCGCATCGAGAGGACGAATTGCCGTACTGGCGAGGGATCGCCGCCGCGCCGGAGACCACGCTCGGCCGCACCCGGCTCGATCCGGCGCGCGACACCGTGGCGACCGCCCGGCACCACCGGCTCGACATCGGCGAGGACACCACCCACGCCGTGCTCACCGCGCTGCCCACGGCGTATCGCACGGGCCCGGACACCGTGCTGCTGACCGCGCTCGCCCGCGCTGTCGCCGCCTGGCGCGGGACCGTCGCCGATCTGGTCGTCGCCGTCGAAAGTCACGGAAGGCCGGGACACACCCCGGACTTCACGGGCACGGTCGATCTGGCGCAGACCGCCGGCTGGTTCACCGCCGTGCATCCGGCGCGGATCGCCCCACCGGACGGACCGTTGCCGGACGCGCTGCGGGCGGTGCGCGACCATCTGCGCGCGGCGGGGGACGGCCTCGGGCACGGAATCCTCGGCGTCGGCGGCCCGCGGCCCGAGATCGCCTGGAACTATCTCGGCCGGTTCCCCGAGGCTCCGGTCGCGGAGACCCTGTGGCAGCGCCCGCCGGACGCCGATCCGCTCGGTTCCGGCGGTGGTGCGGAGATGCCACTGCCGTACGCGCTCACGGTGAACGCGATGGTCCCCGACGGTGGCACGCTCGGTGTCCGCTTCACGTGGCCGTCCGCGGTGTTCACCGAAGACGAGATCGTCGTGCTGGGCGAGCATTTCCGCCGGGAGTTGGACGCCCTCGCAGCCGACGTGCCAGGGCCCGGTGAGATCATGCCGCTGACCCCGTTGCAGGAGGTGATCCTGCGCGAGTCCCGCGCGGCGGAGGAGGATCCGTATCCGGTGCAGGCCGCGTTCACGCTGTCCGGTGACCTCGACGTCGAGGCACTGCGGGCGGCGGCGACCGCGCTGGTCCGACGGCAGCCGAACCTGGGCGCGGTGTTCCCGGCGTCGCACGAGGTCCAGGTGATCCCCGCGGAGCCGCGGGCCGGGTTCCGTGTCCGCGAAGTGTCCGAAGTGGACGCCGCGCTGGACGAGGAACTCGCCGAGCCGTTCGACCTGGCCCATGGTCCATTGTGGCGGGTCACGGTGCTGCGGCATGGCCTCGCCCGGCAGACCCTCGTGCTGACCGGTCACCATCTGTTGTCCGACGGCTGGTCCGCGCCGCGCATCCTCGGCGAATTGTTCGCACTGTACGCGGGGAAGCCTTTGCCGGAGCCGGTGCCGCCGACCCGGTACACCCGCCTGCTCGCCGCGGCCGATCACTCGGCCGACGTCCGGGCCTGGCGGGCGGAACTCGCCGACCTGCCCGAAGGCGATCACGTGTCGCGTACCGACGGATCCGCCGAGCCCGCTCTGTTCACTGTGGACGCTCCACTGGTCGCGGAGCTGACCCGGCTGGGCGCGGCGCGGGGACTCACCGCCAACACCCTTCTACAGGGCGCGTGGGCGGCCGTCCTGGCGGCCCACGCCGGGCGCCGGGACGTCAGCTTCGGGGTGATGACCTCGAACCGGACATCCGATGTGGACGGTGTCGAGGACATCATCGGCCTGCTGGCGAACAGTGTCCCGGTCCGCGCCCGGTTCACCGGGACGGTCGCCGAGGCGCTCGCCGATTTGCAGGCGCGGCAGCATTCGATGGCCGGCCACCACCGGATCGGCCTGCCGGAGCTCGCGTCGCTGGCCGGCCGCGAGCGCCTGTTCGACAGCCTGCTCGTCTTCGAGAACTATCCGGTGGACCCGGCGAAACTGCGCGAACCCGCGCCCGGCCTGACCGTCACCGGGACGAGGTTCCGTGAACGCACGCACCATCCGGTGAGCGTCACCGTCGTCCCCGGCGAGCACGGCTGGGAAGGCGTTCTGTACACGAGGGAGACCGACGCCCGGTCGCTCGCCGACGACCTGGTCGGCTTCCTGCGGAAACTGCCGTCCTGGCTCGACGGTGACGCCGCGGGCTTCGTGGGGGAGCGGTGACCGCGCGCCCGATCGACGCCGCCCTGTGGCGCACGGCGGCCGTCCTGGTGCTCGGCACGTTCATGGCGACCTTGGACAGCACGATCGTCTCGGTCGGCGTCGACACCCTCGCCGACGAGTTCGGCGCGCCGGTCACCGGTGTCCAATGGGTGACGACGGCGTACCTGCTGGCCGTGGTCACGGCGGTACCGGCGTCGGGCTGGCTCGCCGACCGGTTCGGCGGCAGGCGGGTCTGGCTCACCGCCGTCGTCGTGTTCCTGCTGGCGTCGCTGTTGTGCGCGCTGGCGCCGACCCTGCCCGCGCTCATCGCCTTCCGTGTCCTGCAAGGGCTCGCGGGTGGCCTGCTGCCGCCGACCGGCCAGGCGCTCCTGGCACGAGCGGCAGGACCGGACCGGATCGGGCGCGTGATCAGCGTCGTCGGTCTCGTACCGCTGTTGTCGCCGGTGCTCGGCCCGATGGCGAGCGGCACGATCCTCGCCGTCGCGGACTGGCCATGGCTGTTCTATGTCAACCTCCCGATCGGTGTGGTGGCGGTGATCCTGGCCCGGCGCTGGGTTCCGGCGGGTGAACCCGGCGGCAAGGGTGCGCGCTTCGATTTCCGCGGCGCGCTGCTGCTTTCGCCGGGGCTCGCCGTCCTGGTCTTCGGGCTCACCTGGTTCGAGCAGGGGACGCCGGTGGTCGCCGGGATCGCCGTCGTGCTCGGCGTCGTGATGCTCGCGGCGTTCGTGCGGCACGGCCTGCTCGCCGAAGCGCCCTTGCTGGATCCACGCTTGTTCACGCGGCCTCCGTTCGGGGTCGCCGCGCTGGCGCTGGTGCTGCTCGGCGCGTCGGTGTTCGGCACGATGTTCCTGCTCCCGCTCTACCTGCAGCGTGGTCCCGGACTGTCCACTTGGGACACCGGACTGCTGCTGGTGCCCCAGGGCATCGGCGCGGCGGCCGGTTCCGTACTGGTGAACCGCCTGGTCGACCGGATCTCGCCGCGCACCCTGGTGCTGAGCGGGATCGGCCTGGTCGCCCTCGGCACCGCGCCCTTCACCCGGCTCGGTCCCGGTCTTCCGGACTGGGTCATCGTGCTTTCCTTGCTGTTACGCGGTTTCGGCGCGGCGATGATCGGCGCGCCGGTGATGACGATCGTCTACCGCCGGGTCGAACCCGCCCGGCTGCCCCGCGCCGCCGGGGCGCTGAACCTGCTCAACACGCTCGGCGGCTCGATCGGCACCGCGGTGCTGGCCGTGGTGCTGCAGGCCCGGCTGGCCGCCCGCGGCCCGGACGTCGCCGCGGCCTTCGCCGACGCCTTCTGGTGTGTTCTCGGCCTCGCCGTCGTGGCGGTGGCCGGTGCGACGCGGCTGCCCCGGGCCGGGGTGGCCGCCCCCGACAAGAAGAGAGGTCATGCGGATGCTTGACCAGGACACACTGCCCAGTCCGGCCGAAGTGGCCACAAGCGGCGTCGCGCCGGATGAGATCGTCCGGCACCGCGAAACCGTCGCGAACGTCCTCGCCCGCCGCGACTCCCGGCTGCTCGTCGTCGTGGGCCCGTGTTCCGTGCACGACACCGACGGCGCGCTCGAGTACGCGCACCGGCTCGCCGAGGCGTCCCGCCGGTTCGCCGACGATCTCGTCGTGGTCCTTCGCGCCTACCTGGAGAAACCGCGGACGATCGCGGGCTGGACCGGTCTGGTGCCCGACCCCACCCTGGACGGCAAGGGCGATCTCGCGTCCGGTGTCCGGATCGGACGGCGGTTCCTGGACGAGGCCGCCGCGACCGGGCTGCCGCTCGCGTACGAGTTCGTCGACCCGTTCCTCGCGCCGTACTTCGCGGACACCGTCAGCTGGGGCGCGATCGGCGCGCGGACCGTCGCGAGCCAGCCGCACCGGCACCTGGCGTCGTGGCTGCCGATGCCGGTGGGCATGAAGAACTGCGTGTCCGGGCGGCTGGACACGGCCGTCGCCGCGGTCCGGGCGGCCGCGCTGCCGCACGTGTTCCCGGGCGCCGCGGCCGACGGGCGCGCCCGGATCCAGCGCAGCGCCGGAAACCCGGACGCGCACCTCGTCCTGCGCGGTGGCCCGAAACCCAACCATCACGCGCACGCGATCGCGGACGCCCTCGACGCGCTGACCGCCGCCGGTCTGCCGCACCGGCTCGTCGTCGACGCCTCGCACGGCAACAGCGGGAAGGACCACGACCGGCAGCCCGTGGTCGTCGCCGACCTGGCGGACCAGATCTCCGCGGGCAACGACGCGCTGGCCGGGGTGATGATCGAGTCGTACCTCTCCGACGGCAGGCAGGACGTCGGTTTCGCGCGGCCCCGGCCGGACCTGAGTATCACGGACGCTTGCCTGGGCTGGGAGCGGACGGTTCCGCTGCTGGAGTCTCTCGCCTGCGCGAACGCGGTGCGGCGCATCGCCTCGTGAGCGGTGAGGGTGTCTTGGGTAGGCAGGTGGGCCGGGGGTGGTCGTGAGTGGCGATTCGGGTTCTGACCCGGATCGCCGTGCCTCGTTCATGCCGCCGCGAAGCCGCTGGGCGACCTCGCCGGTCACCACATCGGACAACGCCTCGCCGCGCCACAGGCCGAGCGCCTCGTCCAAGAGCTCCACGGCGGTCTCGTCGTCGGCGTCGCGGGCTCGCGCGGTCAGCTCGGTGAAGCGGTGCAGGTCGACCTGACGTGGGTCGACCTTGAGCAGGTACCGGGTCCCCTCGGAGACGATCTCCGGCCCGCCCGCGCCGCGGAACACCGCACGCAGCCTGGACACCAGCGCTTGAACGGTGTTCCGTGCACTGGCGGGGGGTTCTTCGGGCCAGAGCAGGTCGATGATCCGGTCGCGCGGCACCGGCTTGCCCGCCTCCAGCAGCAGAACCGCCAGCACGAGCCGTTGTTTGGGCGAGCCGAGATCGACCGGAACGCCACCGGCCCGCGCCTCGACGGCGCCGAGGACGCGGAACTCCACGCGGCCACCTCCGCTCACCCNCGTCGACCTCGTGCGGCAGGCTTAAGCAAAACCGACACTCCTTCCCTCGGTTCAGCCGAGGGAAGGGGGCCTTCACGCGCTATGGCTTACTTCTTCCAGACGATCGGGTCGTCCTTGTACCCGTCACCGTCGTTGAACTCCGCGCCGCCGACCTCGCCGCCGTCCCTGATGGCCTGGAGCTCACAGGTCTCGTAGGTCGCGCCGGCGGTCTTGAAGTCCTTCTTCGCCGACTCGGACTGGCAGTTCGGGGTCTCGCCGGTGATGATCACGCCGGTGCTCTTGTTGTTCGGGCCGACCGCGCGCAGGCGCACCGTGCTGTAGGTGAGGTCCGTGCCGCCGACGTTCTCCACCGACATCCGGATGTACACCGGCGTCATGCCCTTGGCCTTCTCACCGTAGGAGGCGAGGTCTTCCTTCGGGCCGAGCTCGATCGCCTTGACGGTGATCGCGATGGTGCCGGACTTGTCGTTGCCGTACTTGAACGGGACGACGGCGCGCTCGCCGACCTTGAGTTCGCTGCCGGGCGCGGTGGCGTCCGCGTTCGAGACCGGGACCGTACCGCTGGTCGCGGGCGAGGACGCCGCGGCCGACGTCGGCGCGGGCGACGGGGCGGGAGCGGGACTGCCGCCCTCCTCTTTGCCGCCGCAGGCGGAAAGCAGCAGCGCGGCGGCGCAGCCGGTGGCGGAAAGGGCGATGCGGTCGAACTTCATGGATCTCCTCGGACTCCCCGCCGAATCCTGCTCCGGCGTTCTCGCCACGCACCGTAGTCGATGAGGGAGTAAGACGGTGTGGGCCATTCGCACCACGAATGGTCACGAAACGGTTACGCTGTTCGGCCCATCGGGGAGGTGTTCACTTCTTCCAAGTGACGGGGCCGTCCTTGTAACCGTCGCCGTCGACGAACGACACGCCGCCGACCTCGCCCCCGTCCTTGACGCCTTCGGTGTCGCAGGTCTCGTAGGTCGCGCCCGGCGTGGTGAACGTCGCCGGCGCCGTCTCTCCCTTGCAGGCCGCGGTGCCGCCGGCCATGATCACCTTGGTGCCTTTGCCGTTCGCGTCGACCGCGCGCACCGACACCGAAGTGTCGGCGAGGTCCGTGCCGCCGACGTTCTCGATCACCATCCGGACGTACACCGGAAGCGATCCCTCGCCCTTGTCCTTGAACTTGGCGAGATCCTCCTTGGGGCCGATCTCGACCGACTTGACGGTGATCGCGATCGTGCCCGACTTGCCCGCGTCGCTGAACGAGACGACTGCGCGTTCGCCGACCTTGAGCTCGCTGCCGGGGGCCATCGTGCCGTCGGCTCTGACGGTCTTCCCTGCCTCCTCACCGCAGGCGGAAAGCAGCAGCGCGGCGGCGCAGCCGGTGACGATCAAGGCGGTACGGGCGGGCTTCATGGATCTCCTCGGACTCCCGCCGAATCTGTACCGGCGTGCTCGTCACGCACCGTAGCCGCAACCGGAGGCGGCGACTGTGGGCCGTTCGCACCACACCCGATCACAAATCGCTTACCCCGATCAGCCCGTCTTGGATCGCCCGCGCGACGAGCGCGGCCTTGGTCGGGGCCTCCCTGCCGATCTGGGCGTACTTGACCCTGATCCGCTCGAGATGCGAGTTGACCGTGTTCGGCGAGATCCCCAGCCTATGGGCGACGAAGTCCTTCGACTCGGATTGGAACCACTCGATGAGCACTTCCGTCTCGCGCGCGGAGAGGGCGGGACGCCGCTCCGAGCGGTCACCGGCCATCGCGCCCGCCAGGGACGGCGGCGTGTACGACCGGTCGGCCGCCGCCGCGCGCACGGCTTCGACGATGTGTTCCGCGCCTTCGGACTTGGTGAGATAGCTGAGCGCGCCGAGTTCGAGACACTGCAAGACCGTCTCGTCGTCGGCCCGCATCGAGTAGACGACGACGCGACGGCCCGCCTCGGTGAGCCGCCGCAGATCGCCCATCGCCGGGGTCGTGCTGTTCAGGTGCAGGTCGAGGATGACGACGTCGGCCTTTGCGCCCTCGCCGATCCACGCGGCCCGTACGTCTTCGCCCTCGGCCACCACGGTGACCGGCGGGGTACCGCAGGACAGCCAGTGCACGACCCCGGCCCGTACGGCCGGATGATCGTCGACGACCACCGCGGTCAGTTCGGTCGCGAACGCCATTTCGCCTCCATCCACGATCGTTCTCCCAGTGCGTGCCATTCGACGTCGACGGGGCCCGATCCGTTCGCCGTCGGGCCGGATTCACCGTCCGTGATCGCGGCGACGCGGATCTCGTCGTCGGTGCGCAGGACGCTGACCCTGGCCTGCGTCCGGGCGGCGGCCAGCGCGGTCATCAGCGGACCGGTCAGATCGCGGCGGATCGAGGTCGGGACAGGCGCCGCTTCGCCGCTGACCGCCAGCGTCACGGTCAAGCCCCGCCGCTCGGCGAGATCGACGCAGGCCGAGACCTCGTGCAGCAGCGGGTCGGGCACGTCATCGTTCTCTGCGAACAGCCGCCGCAGTTGCGTGGCGGCGAGCGCGCAACGCCGCCGGACCGCGTCGTCACGCGGGTCCAGGGTGCGGTCGGCCAGTCCGGCCAGCAGCGGCAGGGTGGCGCCGAGCTGCCCGGCGAACCGGCTCCGCTGGTCGGCCTCGCGTTCCTCCGCGAGCGCTTTGCGGTGGGCCTGCCGGTCGCGTTCGGCCGAAGCCTCCGCGGCTTCGCCCGCCCGCCGGTTGACGACCCTGATCAGCGCCAGCGTCGCGGCCTGGAAGGCGAGCACGCTGAGCCCGGCGATCACGACACTGCCGATCTCGCCGCGATCGGTGGGCGCGGCGCCGATCTGCCGGACGAAGGTGAGCGTCATCTGGAGGACGAGCGCGGTCATCGCGACCGCGGGGCGGTCCAGCAACAGCACCAGCAGATGCCAGCCCGCGAGGCCGGACGCCCAGTCCTCGTCACCGAGGAGCCGGTCCGGGGGCAGGGTCCAGATGGCGACCGCTGAGGCGGCGAGGACCACGATCGCCCCCGCGAGCGCGACCGGCAAGGGGACCGGCTTCCAGCGCAGCACCCACCACGCCGCGACGACGAGTACGCCGGCGAGCGCGGCGAACGCGACCCGGCCAGGGGTGTCGTCCAGCCGGGTCAGGCTGAGTCCGAGCTGGATCGCCGCCGTCGCGAGCAGTACCGCGATCCGGCAGCCGCCGAGCACCCGGTCCGCGGTCTCATTCATGCGGCCACACCAGTTCCACCGTGGTCCCCGCACCGGGCGCGGAGGTCACCTCGGCCCTGCCGCCCGCCGCGGCCATGCGTTCGACGAGCGAGCCCCGGACGCCTCGCCGTTGGGCCGGGGTCTTCGCCGGGTCGAAACCGCGGCCTTCGTCCCGGACGGTCACGCGAACCCCGTCTTCCACCGTGAGGCGGGCCTCGCCGACACCGGCGTGGCGCTCGACGTTCGCCAGCGCCTCGCGCACGGCACGGACCAGCGCGAGCGCCGCCGACGCCGGGATCGGCCCGACCGGAGACCAGCGCGTCTCGACCTTCACCGGGCTTTGCGCGAGCACACCGCGCAACGAGGTTTCGAGGTCGACGACGCTACCGGGCCCGGATTCGCCGGTGAGGATCGCGAGATCGCGGCGGGCGTATCCGGCGACCTCGGACGGCTCCGTCGTTTCGCCGCGCTGGGCCACCGTGAGAAAGGTGGCCGCGGCCGTGTCGTGCAGGACGGCCAGATACTCGCGTTCCTGCAGCCGTCGTTGCACGGCAAGGGATTCCTCCCGGGTCAGCCGTGCCTGGCGCTCGCGCAGATCATCGATCCGGCGCGTCGTCCGCGACAGCAGGAGGAAGGCGACCCTGGCGAGGGTGGCTTCGATCAGCACTCGCACCACCACCGACAAACCGTCCTCGAAGCCGAGAGGTACCACCTCGATCGCCAGCAGGCAGGCGATGGCGGGCACGGTGACCTTCGGCGGCCATTCCCACTGGAGGGTGATGGCGGTGATGGTGAGGACGTTGAGCGCCCACTGGTTCAGCTCGGCCGCTTCGGGCGCGGTCAGCAACTGGGTGCCGCAGATCGCCGCCGCGCGCACCAGCGTCAGCGCGAACGCCACCGGCCTGCCCCGGCCCGTCTTCCCCACGAGGTGCTCGGCCACGGCGGTGACCAGGGCCAGCGCGAGCAGGCCGAAGGCGAGCGGGAGCGCCCCGGACGGCGTGGCGAGTACCCCGAAAACGCTGATCACCAGCAGTCCGGCCCCCCTGGCCGACCCGGCGAACCGGCCGACCACCCGCGAGAACTCCGCTTCGACGGAGGTCTCACGATCGGACGGCACGGCAGCAGTCAAGCAGACGCCTTGAGCGTGCGCAGGTCCAGCACCCGCCAGGTCAGGGCTTCGTTCCCGCCCTCCGACCACCAGACGAACGGCCCTCGCGCGAGGACGGTGCCGAACTCCGCCGCCAGGTCGGCCATCCGGCCGGTGGCGGTGTCGTAGAGGGCGAGCACGCCGCGGTCGTCGTCGACCACCACCGCATATCGGTCGAGCACGACGACGTCGCCGAACGCGGGCCGGATCCCCTTCCCGCCGACCCGTCTTCGCTCGGACCCGTCGGGTCTCATGAGGTCGAGCCGCGCGGTCCCGCTCTGGCGCAGTACCTGTACCCGGCACCAGGACGGTGTGCAGTCGACCAGTTCAACGCTCTGCCCGTCGACCTTCGTGACGCGGCCGTCGCGGAGGTCCACGAGTTCGGACGGTCCCGCCTGCTCGACCGCCGCCGCCGTCGCGAAGGGCCATGCGGTGAGGGCGTACTCACCGGGCAGCGGAGCCCGGGTCACCGGGCCGCCGGACAATGCCACCGTCCGCACCTCGGTGGCGTCGCCGCGTACGGCCGCCCAGCCGGCCTTGCCGTCGTGCACGACGAGGTCGTATTGGGAGTCCAGGAGCACGACCCGCCCGGTGTCGGCGGTGACGGGGACCGGGTCCTCACCGCGTGGCCCGGCTCGCCACAGCGTCCCCGTCCCGGTGATGTCGGACAGTTCCAGCCACACCAGAGCCTCCGGGGACACGGCGAGGACGAACCGGGGCGAGCCCGACGGTGGGACTTCCCGGAGCACGCGATCTCCCACCACGAGCCGGACGACGTCGTTCGCCCGCGTCACCCCGGCGGAGATGCCGGAATCGAGGAACGCCAGCGGGGTGTAGGGAGCACCGGTGACGGCGTTCGCGGTGATCCGGGCGTCCGGCCAGACGTCGGTGAGCGCGGGGACGGCGGGAACCTCGGCCTCGGGAGCGGGCCCGGGCAGAACCACCACGACGACGGCCGCCAGCGCGGCGAGTGCCAGACCCGTGAGGGTGCAGTCGCGCGGGATCACCGCACCACCGCGGGGGAGGAAGCACCCGCGCGGAGGAGCGCGGGCACTCCGGTGCCGTCGGCGGGTACCGCGTAGATCGCCTTGTCCCGGCCGTAGGCGACGGTCCGGTCGTCGAGCCACTGAGGCTGGTCGTCCAGATGCGCGGGGTCGGCGAGCGGGATGTCGCGGCCGTTGGCGAGGTGGAGCACGTGCAGCCGCCACCGGTCGCCGTCACGGAACTTGTAGGCGACGCGGGTGCCGTCCGGGGAGAGCGACGGGCATTCGACATTGCGCCGCAGGGAAGTCAGTGTCCTGGTACGCAGGTCGCCGCGAACCAGCCAGGTGCCACCCGCGGACCTGGCGGTGGCGTAGAACGTCAGATCGTCTCTGGCGAAGGTCACTCCCCAGTAGTTCAGGTCCGCGGCCGGGTACGGCTTTCCGTCCACGGTGAGCGCGAAGTCCTCCAGCGAGCCGTAGTGGTTCCCTGTCGCCAGGTCGAAGATCCCGGCGGTGGTGGAGAACGTGCCTACCCCGCCCAGGTAGGAGTCGCCGGAGCGGAACACCGTCCAGCCCACCAGCCGGCCGGAGGGGGAGACCCGGACTCGGGACGGCAGTCCCCATTCCGAGATCAGCCGGGGTTCGGCTCCGGGTTTCGTGACGAGCAGCTCGGCTTGGTCGGGTAGCGCCGTCGCGCGCAGGCACGCCAGGGTGCCCGCGGCGACGTCCACCCGCTGACAGGAGGGGCCGACGCGGTCGTCCTGCCGGACCCGGCCCGACTCGTCCACGTACAGCAGGCCGCCACGCGCGAGGTCCAGCTGCTGCTCCGCCGCCGCGTCGCCGGTGCGAAGCCCGACGAAGACCGCCCCGGCCACCACGGTCAGCACGACCGCCGCGACGCCCACCCAGGTCCGCTTCATTTGATCCTCGTTCCGGCCAGTACCGATACCAGCAGCACCACGGCGAACACCGCGAACGCGGGCCGCAACGCCGTTCCCGCCGCGAGGGCGCCGAACGCCACCGCACCCGCCGCCCTGGCCAGCGCTTGTCCTGTTTGGACGATGGCGAGACCGGTGGCCCGCAACGGTTCCGGCACCAGCGGCGCCGCGTGCGCCATCAGGACGCCGTCCGTGCACGCGTAGAACACGCCGTGTGCCGCCAGGACGACCGCCGCGACGAGCCATCCGCTCACCGAAGCGGCCAGGACGACGTACCCGGCGAGCAGGACGACGTGGCCGGCGAGGAACACCTTCCAACGGCCGAGCCGGTCCGCGAGCCGTCCGACCGGGGAAGCCAAGGCCATGAAGGTCAACGCCGTCGCCAAGGGCAGCAAGGGAAGCGCCCCGGGTGGCAATCCGGCGGATCGCTGCACACCGACGAACAGGAACATGTCGCCGACCGTGCAGACGCCCAGAAGCGCCGCGGCCAGGCAGGTGCCGCGGAGCGCGGGCTGCCGTAGCAGGGCGAAACCCGCCCGCAGCCGTACGCGCGATCGTTCGACCGTGCCGGCGGGGGCACGGACGAACACGGCCAGCACGATCACCGCGATCACGGCGAGGCAGAAGCTCACCCCGAACACCGCCGGATAGTCGCCGACGAGCACGGTCAGCAAGCCGAACGCGACGATCGGCCCGAGCAGCGCGCCCGCCGTGTCCATCGCCCGATGGACGCCGAAAGCGCGGCCAAGGCCGTCCGCGGGTGAGGCGAGGGTGATCATCGCGTCCCGCGGCGCGGTGCGGATGCCCTTGCCCGCGCGATCGGCCCCGATCACCAGGCCGATCGCGCCGAGCGAGGATCCGGCCGCGGGCAAGGCGAGTTTGGTCGCCGCCGAAAGGCCGTAGCCCACCAGGGCCACGGCCTTCGGACGGCCGAGGCGGTCGGCGAAGTAGCCGCCCGCCAGCCGCAGCAACGCCGTCGCGCCCGTGTAGAGCCCGTCGATCGCACCCAGCTGCAGGTAGCCGACGCCGAGCCCGTACACGAGATAGAGCGGCAGCACGGCGGTGACCATCTCGGCGGACACGTCCGTGATCAGGCTGACCACGCCCAGACCGATGACGGTGCCCGACACCGCGTGCTTGGCGCGGCCTCCCGGCCGGGCCGGGTCAGCTGAGCGGATCGTGGAGAGGTACATGTCCGCCTTCCCGGGCTACGCGGTGACGCGCACGTCGTCGACCGCGGACTCCCACAGCGACGCGGTACTCGCGTCGGCCGCCTCGACCAGCAGGCGCACACTGCGCCCGGTGAAGGACGACAGGTCGGCCGTCGCGGTCTGCCACACGCCCGCGACTTCGGTCGCGGAGCCGAGTTTCTCGAACACCGTCGTGGGTGTGGTGCCGTCGAGCACGCGGATGCGCAGATAGTCGGCGGAGGTGGCGTTGTCGCCGTGCGCGAAGGTGTAGGAGAACGTCAGCTTCCCGCCCGCCGGCACGGTGAACGACGGCGAGGCCATCGACGAACCGCCGCCGTCGAGGTCGTTGACGCCGTACGCCGATCCGGCCAGCCGCCCGGTGACCAGGCAGTTCGCGCCGCTGGTCGTGTCGCCGCGCTGCTTGATCTGGTTGCTGTAGGTCGACGTGGTCTGCTCCGGATCGCCCCGTTCCCATTTGCCCGAGGTGGCGGTGTCCGCGCCGGCCGCGTTGAGCTGCCAGCCCTTGTCGGTCTCGAAGTCGTCCGCGAACGCCTCACCGCCTGCCGGACCGACGCTCACCGAGACCTTCGCGGTCTGGGTCGTGGAGCCCGACGACCCGGTGACCGTGGCGGTCGCCGAGCCGGTCGCGGTGTCCGACGCGGTCAAGGTCAGCGTCGCCGTCGCGCTGCCGTTGGCGGGCGGGGTGACCGACGACGGCGAGATCGTGCCGGTCACTCCCGAGGGCAGGCCCGAAACCGATAGCGCGGTCTCGGAGCTGAAGCCGCCGGTGCTGCCGACGTTCACCGTCACCGAGGCCGTCCCGCCCGGTTCCACCGACACCGACGACGGGCTGGTGCCGACGGAGAAGGCGGGGGACGAGACGCCCTTCTTGCATTTGCCGGTCGCGGTGTCGGTGAAGGTGCGGCCCGATACCGGCACGAAGTCGCTGCGGTAGTCCGTCGCGCTCAGCGTCAGCTTCCCGACGCCGAAGGTGTTGGTGTTGCCCGCTTCCTGCACGGCGGCGGACGACTGGTCGAAGTTGTAGTAACCCCGGCCGCCGGTACCGATCAGCAACTCGCGGACGCCGTTCACGTCGTCGCGGGTGCCGTCCGGCCGCGAGGGCGCGTACCGCTGGTAGTTGTGGTCGTGGCCGACGACGATCAGGTCCGCCTTCGCGTTGTACAGCGCCTGGAAGAACGGCCTCACCGACGTGTCGTCCCCGTGGGAGCCGCGGCTGAACCGCGGATGGTGGAAGAACGCGGCCGTGCACGGTTTGGTGCTCGCCGCCAGATCGTTCTTCAGCCAGGTCTCCTGCGCGGAGCCGGCGCTCCGGGCGATGTTGGAGTTGAGCGCGACGAAATGCCAATCACCGACGTCGAAGCTGTAGTAGCCCTTGCCTCTTTCACCGGCACGCGCGCCGAAGTAGTCGAAGTAGCCCGAGGCGCCGGAGGTGTTGTACTCGTGGTTGCCCGGCGTCGGATAGGTGATGGATTTGAACTGCCCGTAATAGGGGTCGTAAGTGTTCTTGTACTCGGACAGCGTGCCCGAGTTGTAAGCGTTGTCCCCGGCCAGAATGAGCGCCTGCGGGTTCATGTTCTTGATCAGCGGGGCGGTCTGGTTGCACGAAGACCCGCAGACATCGCCGACCGCCGCGACGGTCGTGGTCGCCGAGGCGAGAGGCTGGTCTCCGGCTTGGTAGGCGTCGATGGCGAAGCGGCTGGCGGGGTCGGACAGCGCCGCCGAAACCCGCACGCAGTCACCTTCGAACGCGCGGCTGTGGAACGCCTTGCCAGGCCAGTTCCGCGCGGTGAGCGTGAACGCGCCCGCGCGGCTGCCGGTGAGCGTCACCGAGTCCTCGCCGCGCAGCGAAAGTTCCGTGAACCGGACTCGCAGCCACTGCGCGCCGGGTGCGCAGACGGAGCGGGTGGCCATGGTGGACGCGCCGGCACCGGAGACCGAAGCGGCGCCGGTGGTGACCCCGGCCTCGGTCAGTTGTGGAATCTGATCGGCCACTTCGGGCGCGGCGGGTGGCGCGGCTCCGCCCGCTTGTGGTTGCGCGGCGACCAGGAAGGCCCCGGCCGCCAGCGTGGCGGTCGAGACGGCCAGCGTCCGGCGGCGCCATCGTCTTGTGCTTGAGCGCATGGGAAATCATCCTCTTCGGTCATCGGCGGGAGGACGTGCGAGTCGTCGGCGATTCGGGGATTCTTCCGACGATTCCGACCCTAATCACGGCCGGAGGAGGGTCAACGAAAAGTCGCCGGGAGGCTGGATAACTCTGAACGGGGCCTGGTTCACCCGACGAAAGTCGGGCGTTCCGGACGGTACGCTGCGCCTTCATGACGAGTCTCGCTCCGGCGGAATTCGGTGCCGCACTGCGCACCGCGATCGAACGCAGCGGGCTGAGTCTCAGCGAGATCAGTCGCCGATTGCGGGCGCGGGACACGCCGGTCAGCATCAGTGCGCTGAGCTATTGGCAGAATGGCGAAAACCGGCCGGAACGGGCCAGTTCACTCGCCGCGGTGACCGCGCTGGAGACCATTCTCGGCCAACCGCCGGAAACGCTGACCGGGTTGCTCGGCCCGCGGCGCCCCCGCGGCCGCTGGACGAGCCGCACCGGCGACGCCCTGCCCTACGACCAGGTGTGGCGGCGGCCGGAGGAAGTGGTGCGCGCACTGGCCAAAATGGACGCGACGCCGGACGAACTCGATACACCGCACCGGATTTCGCAGAACGTGTGCTACCGCGTCGACGGGCACGGGCACCAGGAATCGATCCGGGTTCGGCGGCTCGTCCGCGCCGATCACGACGGCACCTCGCGGTTCGTGTTCGTGAGCCGGTGTTCCAGTATCACGCAGCCGCCCGTGGTGCTGTTCACCGAAGGCTGCCGTCCGGCGCGGTTCCGCGCGGACGTCCCGTCGTCCACCTGCGTCTTCGAATTCGCGCTCGACCGGACCTTGGCCGCGGGCGAACTGGCCTCTGTGGAGTTCGGGGTCCGGTTTCCGCCGGGGCAGACCAACCGGCACGCGCAGATCGCGCTCTACCGGCCCGCGCGGGACATCGTCGTGCAGCTCGCGTTCGACCCCGGACGGCTGCCGAAACGCTGCACCGCGTTCTTCCAGCCGCGCAGCGGGCAGCCACGCGAGGAACGCGGCGAGGCGAGATTCGACAGGGCGACCAGTACTTTCCAGTTCATCACCCTCGACCCGCTCCCCGGCCAGTACGGGATCCAATGGAGCTGGGCCTGACTATTCGTAGGGACGTTCGGGCGCGGCCACCGGTACGACGTTTTCGACCTTCAGGAACGGGATGCGTTCGCCGTTGACGGCGTCCACGACGGACCCCGGCCGGAACGTGCCGGTCACCTCGATCCAGGTGTCGGGCGCGCTCGGGACCTGGCCGTCCAGCACGACCTTCACCGGGCGGCCGTCCGCTGCGCAGCACGTCAGGATCATCCGGACGAGCAGTGACGCGCCGTCCGGCCCGGTGGCGGTGAAACCGGTGAGCACGACCCTTCTCACACCGAGGGACCGGCCCTCGTCGAACACCGCGCGGGAGGCGTAGTCCAGGACGGTCACCTTCACCGGGTCGCCGTCGGGCAGTGCCGGATATTCGTCGGATCGGCTTAGCGCAGTGCCCGCGTTGCCCGCCGCGTAGCTGCCGAGCGGCTGCGGGGCGACCAACAGCAAGGCGAGAACCGGAAGAGGGAGCAGCCAGGCCACTTTCGGATGACGATGGCGGTTCGTCGCCGCCAGCACCAGGACCAGGAGACCGGACGCGAGCAGGAACGGCCACAGCCCTTCCTTGACATAACGCAGGTATTGGCCGGTCAAGCAGACCTTGACCACGGCCGCGCCCAGCAGGAGCAGCACGACGGTCGCGGCGGTCCGGTTCACCAGAGCACCGTCCCGGTCACGACCGCGCAACCGAGCGCGACCACGAACGTGGCGGGCGCGAACCGGGCGGCGAACCGCCTGCCGAAGGTGCCGGCCTGCATGGCGAACAGCTTCAGGTCGACCATCGGCCCGACCACGAGGAACGCCAGGCGGGCGGTGAGGGAGAACTGGCTCAGCGAGGCGGCGACGAAGGCGTCCGCTTCGCTGCAGATCGACAACAGGACCGCCAGCAGGGACAGCGCGAGGACACCGAGCAGCGGATGGTCCGCGACGGTCTGGAGCCAGCGGCCGGGGATCAGGACGTTGAGCGTCGCGGCCGCCATGGCACCGATGACCAGGAATCCGCCCGCATGCACCAGGTCGTGGCCTGCCGCGCCGGCGAACGCCCGCCAGCGCGGGCCGTCGTGGGCGTGCGCGGGCAGCTTGATCCATTCCGTCCGGCCGAGGCCGAGCCACAGCCAGCCCATCACGACCGAGGCGGCGAGCCCGGCCGCCGCCCTGGCGAAGACCATCGACGGCTGATCCGGGAACGCGATCGCCGTGGCGGCCAGCACGACCGGATTGAGGGCGGGGGCGGCGAGCAGGAACGCCAGCGCCGCCGCCGGGGTGACCCCCTTGCGCACCAAGGCGCCGGCGACCGGGACCGAACCGCATTCGCAACCCGGCAGCACCATTCCGGTCGCCGCGGCCGCCGGAACCGCGAGAACCGGGCGTTTCGGAAGGGCTTTCGCGAAGAATTCCCGCGGCACGAAGACCGCGATCGCGGCGGAAAGGGTCACCCCGAAGACGAGGAATGGAACGGCCTGGAGCACGATCGAAACGAAGACCGTCGTCCAGGTCTGCACGATCGGCGTGCCGAGGACGTCGTCGAGCGGGCCTCGGACCAGCAGGACTAGAATGAGAAGGCCCGCGAGCACTTCCACCGAACCGGCGCGCCTGCCCACTTCGGTGTCCGTCATGTGGCGAACCTCCCATCGTCCGGCAAGACTCTAGGGATTTCGCGTTCCACCTGGAATTCCCTTGTCTGGACAACGCTGGACGTCCACGAATGGGGTGGGTTACCCGCCTCGCCCGGTCGGGGGTATTTCCGCATTCCGATTGTGTTCGCACGGTCGATGGGCACAAGAATCGCCGCATGCGTGCAAGGCGATTCGCCTCTCTTTCTGCCGGTGCCGCCGCCGCGGTGTGCGTGGCGGCGCTCGTGGTCACCGACGGCGCGGTCGCCGCCCCTTTACCGGGCGGTCTGGGACCGTGCGTCGGGCCGGCCTGTCCCGATGTGTACCCACCGGTGAACAACAAGGATTACGCGGGCCGGGACGACGGCATCAATGTCTATGTCGGCGGCGAATTCCAGGTACGGGAAGCCGCCGCGGAAGCCGAAGGGCGGGTCGTCGTCCTCGGTGATTTCGACATGGCGAAACGAGCTGGCGCGTCCTCCGTCTACAACGTCGGCATCGCCGGTGTCGGTTCGCGTGTCCCGCCATCGGACGGCGCCGACTTCCTGACCACCGGCGGGAACGTCAGCGTCGCGGCGGACCAGCGGCTGCTCGCCGACGGCGGCGTCGTCCGGCACGCGGGAACCGTCACCGGGACGGTGACCGGCAAGCTCGAAAAGGACCCCGACGCGGCGAAACCCTATCTGGGCCTGCGCGAGGAACTTCGAGTGGCGAGCAAGTGCTACGCACGGGAAGGCACCACGCCGCGTCCGGCCACGGGCACGGCGGTCAACCAGGGATACCGCACCCTGTTCACCGGGGACGGGAAATCCGCGCTGCAGGTGTTCACCGTGGACTTCGACCTGACCGGCGCCACCGGTGGCATGCAGGGGATCGAGTTCGAGGGCATCCCGGCCGGGGCGACGATTCTGGTCAACATGGTGGGAGCCGCCCGGACGATCAACACCTACACCGGTGACCTCAACGACCAGGATCCGCTGAACAAGCTGCGCGAGCGGTTGCTGTGGAACTTCCCGGACGCCACCGGAGTGAAGATCGCCGGAGGCGCCCAGTTCCAGGGGAGTGTGCTGATCGGTGAGCCGGGGAGCACCGCGACCGTCACCGCCTCCGGGATGAACGGCCGTTTCTTCACCACGGGATCGCTGGTGCACACCTCCGAGGCGACCGGCGGTGGCGGGCAGGAGTTCCACGCCTACCCGTTCAACGGCGACCTGCCCGAATGCGGCAGCACGCCGACCACGACGCCCAGCACCTCCACGTCTTCTTCGTCGTCGAGCAGTTCGCCGACGAGCAGCAGCTCGACCACCACGAGCAGCAGCACCACCACGACCAGCAGCTCGACACCGACCAGCTCGACACCGACGAGCGCCACGTCGACCAGCCCGACTTCGGCGACTTCCACGTCGGTGACTTCCACGTCGACGGCGCCCACCTCGACGACGCCGACCTCGACCACGTCGTCGAGCCCGACGAGCACCAGCTCGACATCGAGCAGTTCCTCCAGCAGCGCGACGTCGTCGAGCCCGACGAGCAGCAGCTCCAGGCCGTCGTCGAGCTCGAGCAGCACCGCACCGACCACCACCGGCAGCAGCACTTCGACCACGACCCCGGGCCCCGGCGTCACGGTGCCCACCACGCCCGGGCAGCCGGGCGGGACCGCGCCGGGCGGCGGGCCGTCCGACGGCGGCCCGCTGGCCTCGACCGGCAGCGAGGTCCGGGGCCTGCTGGTCTCCGGCCTGTTCCTGCTGCTCGTCGGTGGCGTGCTGGTGGCACTCACGATCCGGTCGAGGCGCCGCGAGTCCTAGCCGAGGGCGGTGTCGATGACGTCGCGGCGGTCCGCCAGCAGGGCCTCCGCGGCGGTCCGGCCCGTCGCGGCCAGATAGGCGTCGACGAGCCGGTTGCCGGCCGCGTACCCGGCGCCGGTCGGCAGGCCGACGGGTGTGGCGCCGTAGCGGGCGGCGGTCTCGTCGCCGTGCACCCACGCCGTGAAGTTCCGCATGCCGGTGATCTCCAGCCCGGAGACGACCTTCGCGAACACGGCGTCGTCGTGCAGATGCGGCACACCGATGCGGGCGTAGCCGAGTTCGTCGCCGTACAGCTGGCGGGCGAACGCGTCGGCCAGGCCCTCGGACACGATCTGCTCGCCGACGGTGACCGTCGCCGGGTCCCAGATCACCCCGCCGGGGCTGTAGCGCAGGTTGTGGTTCAACTCGTGGACGGCCGTGGCTTCCAGCCGCGCCAGGTTCTCCGGATACGGCCAGAAGTTGAGGTGGATGTAGCCGGGCACACTCCCGTTCGCCGTCATCCCCAGATTCGGGCCCATGAAGTGCTCGTCGCCGGGATCACCCAGCACGGTGAGGACGGTGATGTCGGGGACCGTCAGTCCGGGCGTCGCGGCGAGCTGAGCGGTGACGGCGTCGTCGAGCGCCCGCTGGATCCGGTTCCAGGCGTCCGCCTCGTGGAGTGCTCCGAGTGCCTCCAGGCAGCGTTCCTCGTCGCGGTCGAGCGGGAACCCGGAACCCATCGCGTGCATCGCGACGAGATCCACGTCGCCGGGGAAGTAGCGGTACATTCCGGCAGCGGGTTCGACCATCGCCTTGAGCATCGCGGCGCGGTCCGGCCGCGGCGCGCGCAGGATCGCTCGCATCGCGGGGTAGGTGTCGAGAACGGTGATCGTCATGGGAGCGACGGTAAAGGCTCCAGTGGGTGGAGACTCAAGTCCTCGTGGGCGGCCAGGACGGCACACGAGGGGATGAGGCAAGCACGGCGTGTTGCGAAAGCGACTTTCGCAACCTTCGACGTTGCGAAAGTGGCTTTCGCAACGTCGATCGGGGCGGCCTGCCCGCGCGGCACCGCCGGCGGCTCCCTGCCGGTCGAGTTCCCGCGGGATTCGAGGTCGGCGGACCCCTGAGCCCGGACCAGGGAGAATCCCGGATGCCCGGGCCGCCGCCCGCTTCTAGCGTCGTGATCATGATCCGACGGATACTCCTGACGGTGCTCGCCGGCGCGGCGGTCTTGCTCGTGCCCTGGACCGTCTACCTCGCGCAAACCCTGCCCGACCGGTACGACACCGGCCAGTGGCGCGCGGCCTGGGTCGGATTCGACGTCGCACTTCTGCTCTGCTTCGCGGCCGGCGCGTGGCTGGGGACGCGCCGCCGCCGGGCGGCCGTGCCACTGCTGTCGGCCACGGCCGCGATGTTGTGCTGCGACGCGTGGTTCGACGTCATGCTCGGCTGGACGTCGGCCGAACGGTGGACCAGTGTCGCGCTCGCCGTCTTCGTCGAGATCCCGGTCGCCGTGGTGCTGGCCTTCACCGCGCGCCGGCTGTTGAGCGACGCGCTGCCGCGGCGATCGGTCACCTTGCGGGACATCGCGATGCGGGAGGACCCGCGATACCAGCGGGTGACGCGTGAGCTTCCCGGCGACACGCAGACGGTCGCGCGCCGGACGGGGCTGGAGCGCGCCGAAGTCACCGAATGTCTGAACACTCTGCGGGACAACGGTTTTGTACGTTGTGACCGGAAAGGGAACTGGATCGCGATCCCGCAAGACCTGCGTGAGCCGAGGCCGGAGGATTACGACGGCGCGGATCGGGAACGGATCGCGGCGTTCCTCGACGCGAAGTACGCGGACGAGGTCGCCTTGCTGTCTTGGGCCGCGGCGCACCGCGACGAGTTCGGCCCGTGGTCGACGGCCCAGCGGACCTCGGCGAGGCTGACCGAGGAGGAGTTCCGTGAGCTGGACGCGGAGTACCGCGAACTGATCACGCGGTACTGCCGACGCCGTCGTCGTCAGGTGGAGGGGGAAAAGGAACTTTCCGTGCGCTTCTACGCTTTTCCGCAGCCGCTAGGGCGTGTTTCACAGTGAGAGGTAAGGCAAATGTGTCGTACTCGGGGCTACCGACCACCCCGCGGGCACGCCACCTTTGTTAAACATGTTCGACAAGGCTTCGTGCCGCCAGTGAGAACCTGGGCGCGAAGACCGCCGACTTGGCTTAGGAAACTCAAGCTACGGGTGCCGCCAGGCCAGGAACGTCTCCAAGGTGGTCAACCGGTGTTCGCGCACGGCCAGTTCGATTTCGCCGGCCGGCGCGTTCCGATCGAACAGGTCGAGGATCTTCTGGTGCTCCTGCACGGACTCGTGCGCGCGGCCGGGGACGAAGCTGAACGTCGACGTGCGCAGCCCGGCCAACCGGTTCCAGCCGCGGTTCACCAGATCGAGTACCTGCGGATTGGGGCAGGTGCCGAACAGGACGCGGTGGAAGTCGCGGTTCAGCGCGGTGAATCGCGACGGCTCGAAGTTGTCCAGGCAGGCGGTCAGCTCCGCGTTGAGTGCCTTGGCCTCGTCGAGCGCCTCGCCGGGCAAGGACGGCGCCGCGAGCGCGGCGGCGTAGCCCTCGACCAGCGCGAGCGTCTGCATGGTGTGCTGGTAGTCGCTCTCGTCCGCCATCGCGACCTGCGCGCCGATGTTGTGCTCGTAGGTCACCAGGCCCTCGGCCTCCAGCCGCCGGACAGCCTCGCGCACGGGCACGGTGCTGACCCCGAGTTCCTGCGCGATCTGCCCGAACACGAGGCGGTAACCGGGGGAGAAGGTGCCGTCGTCGATCCTCGCCTTGATCCAGTGGTAGGCGATCTGCGACTTGCTCATCGTGGTCGAGTTGACCGCGTCGCCCGTGGTCACGAGTAGTGCAGCCAGACGGATTTGATCTCGGTGTACGCGTCGATCGCCCACGGCCCCATCTCGCGGCCCCAGCCGGAAGCCTTGTAGCCGCCCCAAGGTGCCGCCATGTCGGGGATCGACGGCATGTTGACGAACACGGCGCCCGCCCGGATACCGTTGGCGAACCGCTGCGCGACGCCCAGATCGCGGGTCCACACGGTCGCCGCGAGCCCGTACTCGGTGTCGTTCGCCCGTGCGAGCAGTTCGTCCGGATCGTCGTAGGCGGTGACGGCGAGGACCGGGCCGAAGATCTCCTCACGCATGATCGTCATGTCGTCGGCGACACCGGCGAACAACGTGGGAGAGTAGAAGTAGCCGTCGCGGTCGACGGGCTTGCCACCGGTGACCAGTTCCGCACCTTGCTCGTTGCCGGTCGAGACGAGGAAGTCCACGTGCTCACGGTGCTTCGCGGACACGAGCGGGCCGAGCTGGGTGGATTCGTCCAGCCCCGGCCCGATCTTGAGGTCTTCGAGCCCGGCGGCCAGCTTCGCGACGAACTCCTGTTCGCGTTTGCGGTCCACGAAGAACCGGGTGTACGCGGCGCAGACCTGCCCGCTGTTCAGCGTCGCGCCCGCGAGGTTGCCCGCGACGGCGGCGTCGATGTCCGCGTCGTCGGCGATGATGCTGGGGGCCTTGCCGCCGAGTTCGAGGGTCAGGCGCTTGAGGTTCGACTCCGCGCTCGCCGCCGTGATCAGTTTCCCGACCGCGGTGGACCCGGTGTAGGACAAGTGGTCGACGTCGTCGTGCCTGCTCAGGAGCGCGCCCACCGCGCCGTCACCGGTGACCAGGTTGACCACCCCCGGCGGGAACCCGGCCTCGTGCACGAGCTCCACCAGGCGGATGCTGGTCAGCGGGGTGACCTCACTGGGCTTGATCACCACGGTGTTGCCGGTGGCCAGTGCGGGCGCGAGCTTCCACACCAGGATCATCAGCGGGAAGTTCCACGGCGTGATCAGCGCGTTCACCCCGACCGGCTCGCGGCGGGTGTAGTGCAGCGTGTCCGGGAAGGACACCGGGTTGGTGGTGCCCTGGATCTTGGTCACCCAGCCCGCGAAGTACCGGAGGTGCTCCGCCGCGCCGGTGACGCTGACCTGGCGTGAGATGCCGATCGGCTGGCCCTGGTCGCGCGTCTCGAGCGCGGCCAGCTCCTCGTGGTGCTCGTCGACCAGCGACGCCAGCTGGAACAGCAGCGCCGCGCGTTGAACCGGCAGCAGTCCCGCCCATGCGGGGTCGTCCAATGCCTTCCGTGCGGCACCGACGGCGGCGTCGACGTCGGCGGCCGACGCGGTGCCGACCTCCTCGATCACCTGGCCGGTGGCCGGATCGTACGTCGGCAGCGACCCGCCTCCCGCGGCGGTCCACTGTCCGTCGATGAACAGGCGTGTGGCCATGGCTAGCTCCTCCTCGACCGGTGTGTGATCGAGTATCGGGCGCCACGAGGTCTCCGGTCTTGCCCGCCAGGGCACGCCGATTGTCGGCCAGCGAACCGAATCCGCCGGACGTCGTCGCGCCTTGCGAGGGTGGGGGACATGGACGTCATCGTGGTGGGAGCGGGTTCGGCCGGTTCGGTGGTCGCCAGGAGACTGGCCGATTCCGGGGCGTGGGTCACCCTGCTCGAAGCGGGCGGGCCGGACACCAATCCGGCCATTCACGACCCTTCGCGGGCCGGAGAGCTGTGGCACGGCCCGGAGGACTGGGACTACTACACCGTCCCGCAGCCGCACGCGGCGAACCGGCGGCTGCACCTGCCACGCGGCAAGGTGCTCGGCGGGTCGCATTCGCTCAACGCGATGATCTGGGTGCGCGGCGCCCCGGCCGACTACGACGGCTGGGACCTGCCGGGCTGGCGATGGGACGACGTTCGCCCGGTGTACGAACGGATCGAGAAGGATCTGCTCGACGTCGTACCGAACGAGCCGTTGCATCCGATCCAGCAGTCCATTGTGGACGCGGCGGTGCAGATCGGCCTGCCGTTCAATCCGGATTACAACGGCGACGAGCTCGACGGCGTGTCGGTGCAACGCGTCACCACGCGCGACGGCAAACGGCTCAACACCTGGCTCGCCTACGGCCGGCCCGCGGCCGAGCGGATGACCGTGCACACGGGAGCGCTCGTGCACCGGTTGCTCATCGAGGGCGACAGGGTGACCGGCGTGCTCGCCGAGGTCGACGGCGAACTGCGCAAGGTCTTCGCCGACGAGGTCGTGCTCGCCGCCGGCGCGCTGGCGTCCCCGGCGATCCTGCTGCGCAGTGGGATCGGCCCGGTCGACGAGCTGGAGGTGCACGGTATCGACGTCGTCGCGGACCTGCCGGGCGTCGGGAAGAACCTGCACGACCATCTGCTCTCGCCGGTCATCTTCGCGACCGATCGCCGTCAGGTCGATCCGCCCGCGCCCGGCCGCTCGGTCACGCAGACCCATCTGTTCTGGCGCAGCCACCCTGATTTGGAGGTGCCCGACACCCAGCCGATCCACTTCAGCGTGCCGATGTACGAGTCGTGGATGACCGGTCCGGAGACCGGGTTCTCGCTGATGGCGGGCATGGTCACGCCACGCAGCCGGGGCAGTCTCCGGCTTTCGGGGCCGAGCCCGCTCGACGAGCCGCTGATCGACCTGGCCGCGCTGGAGGATCCGGCCGACTTCGAGAGCCTGGTCGCGTCGGTCGAGCAGTGCCGGGAGATCGGCCGCGCGTCCGCGCTGGCCGACGACTGGGGCGCCCGCGAGCTGTATCCGGGGCCGGACGCCGATGTCCGCGAGTACGTCCGGCGGACCGCGATCACCTACCACCACCAGGTCGGGACCTGCCGGATGGGCACCGACGCCGACTCCGTGGTCGACCCGGAGCTCGCCGTGCACGGGATCCGCGGGCTCCGGATCGCCGACGCGTCGGTGCTGCCGCGGGTGACCACGGGCAACACCAACGCGCCGGCGGTGCTGGTCGGCGAGCAGGCCGCCAGGTTCATGCTCGGCCGATAATGCGGCGCAGCCAGGAGGCCCGGGCGGCGAGCGCGGCCCGGGCCACCTCGCTGTCCGGGGCGATCCGGTCGAAGCCGTGGTACGCGCCCGCCCAGACGTGCAGTTCGGTGGGCACGCCCGCCTGCCAGAGCCGCCGCGCGTACTCGACGTCCTCGTCGCGGAAGATCTCGGCCGCGCCGACCTCGATGAAGGCGGGCGGGAGACCGGTGAGATCGGTCGCCGTGGCCGGAACGGCGTATGGCGACGTCTGTCCATTCAGGAGGGATCGCCAGCCGAACTCGTTGGCCGCCCTGCCCCACACCCCGCGCTCGGCGAATTCTACTGTGGACGCCGAATCGTTGCGGCTGTCGATCATCGGGCACAGCAGGAGCTGACCGGCGAGCGCAGGTCCACCGCGATCCCTGGCGAGCAAGGCGATACCCGCGCTGAGCCCGCCTCCGGCGCTGCCGCCGCCCACGATCAGCCGTCCCGGGTCGAAGCCGAGTTCGCCCGCGTGCTCGACCATCCACGTCAAGCCCGCGTAGCAGTCTTCGATCGGCGCCGGATGCGGATGTTCGGGAGCGAGCCGGTAGTCCACGGTCACCGCGACGAAGCCGAACTCCTCGACCAGCGAGACCATTCTGGGCAGGTCGGCGAACCGGTCGTCCAGCACCATCCCGCCGCCGTGGATGTTGTAGAACCCCGGCGCGTCCTTGGCGTCCCTCGGCCTGACGACCGTGACGACCACGTCGGTGCCAGGGACCCGTCGGTCCTCCCACACGAGATCCCGGTCGCCGATCGCCTCGGCGCAACTCAGGTTCGCGTCGGCCATCACCCGCCGGATCTCCGCCAGCGATTCGGCGCCCAGTGGCGGTCCGGAAGGCAGCCCGCTCAGGGCTTCGGCGAGTTCGGGATCGAAGGCCGTCACGGTCCCTCCGGATCGACGACGCCCCGGTCGGCCCAATACGGCTCGACGAGTTCGCGGAGCTGCTCCGCTCCCACGCGCTCGACGAGGTCGACGGCGCCCAGGTTGTCCTTGAGCTGCTGGGTGCTCGTCGCACCGAAGAGCGTGGTCGTGTTGGCCGGATGGGTGAGGGTGAACGCGAGACACAGCTGAGCGGGTGTCGCGTCCAGCCCGGCCGCGATCTTCGCCAGTTCCGGGGCGGAGGCGGCGATGCGCTCGCGGATGTCGCCGGGGTCGCGGCCGACCTGGCGCGCTCCGCTGTTCTTGCCCAGCAGGATCCCGCCTTCGAAGATGTCCGACGACTGGAGCGTGACCCCGAGTTCGCCGAAGACCTTCTTGAAGGGGTCACCGTCCGGAATGGACCGTCGCGCGACGCTGTACTTCAGCTGCGCGATCGCGGGACCGGGCACGTTCTCGGCCGCGGCGAAATCGTGCAGGGCCTGGATCGTGCCGGCGGACCAGTTGTTGACGCCCCACTGCCGGATGAGCCCGGCCTCGCGGAGCTCGTTCAGATCCAGCACCAGCCGGTGCAGATCGGTGTCGTCGCGACGGAGGTCGCCCAGCACCACCAGATCGGCGTGCTCGACGCCCGCGCGGAACAGTGCGTTGTCCAGCTGGCCACGGAGGTTGTGCTCCGGATAGCCCTCCAGCCAGAGCTTGGCCGAGAACAGGTAGTCCTCCCGGCGGATCCCGGCCGCGCGGACCATGGCGGAGAACAGCACGTCGGTGAAAACCGGTGCGGCGCCGGGGAAACCGTAGACACCGACGTCGAAGAGCGTGATTCCGGAATCGACCGCGGTGCGGACGAGGTCCACCGCCTCGCGAAAGTCCATCCGGTCGTAGGTGTGCCAGGAACCGAGCGAGAGGACGCCGGTGAGCGGGCCGTCGCGGCCGATCCGGCGCTGCGGGATGACGGTCATGGAGTCTCCTAGGGCTGGGGTGGCGGAGCCGAGGTGTAGTCGGGAAGGTGCCGTACGCGTGAATCCGCCCGGCCCACGCCTGACTAGGGCAGACGGGGGTCGATGACGGCTTTGAGTTCACCGAGCCGCGACATCGACTCGACACTCTGCGAAGCTTGGGAAAGACCGACGGGCGCGCTGAAGAGTTCGTCCCACGGCAGCCGATCGGCGAACGTGCGGAAGAAGTCCACCGAGCCGTGGTAGTCGGCGATGTCGCCGTTGAGCGACCCGACGACCGTGAGTTCCTTGCCCATCACAGTGCCCAGCGCCACGGGGGAGGGCGCGGGACCGGTGGAGCCGACGATCGCGATGGTCCCGCGCTGGGCGGCGAAGGCGACGGCCTCTTCGCCGATGGTCGGCCCGCCGGCGAAGTCGAAGACGTGGTCGGCGCCCCGGCCGCCGGTGAGTTCCTTGACTCGCTCGACGCGGTCTTCGGCGCTGCCGTCGACCGGGATCGTCGCTGTGGCCCCGAAACGCTCAGCGATCTTCAGCCGATCGGCGGGACCGCCGATGGTGATCACGTCGCCCGCGCCGGAGATCCGCGCGACCGCGGTGGCGAACACGCCCAGCGCGCCCGCGCCCTGGACCACGACGGTCGCCCCAGGACGGATCCCGCCCGATCGCGAGACGGCTCGCAGCACGGTTTTGCCCGCGCAGCCCGACATCGAGGCCCAAGTGTCCTTGACGTCGTCGGGCAGGAGAAGCTTCGCCGCGCCGGGAGTCACGTAGCAGTACCGCACGAGCCCGCCGGTGGCGTACGGGAAGACGTCGGAACGCTGGAGGAACCCGTATCCGCGTCTGTCGCACGCGACCGGTTCACGCAAGATCGTGCAGCCGTAACACTTTCCACAGGTCGACTCGGACCAGCCGATGCGGTCGCCCTCAGTGATCTCGCGGCCGAGCGTGTCGGTGGTCCCCGGTCCGACGGCCACCACCTCGCCGACCATTTCGTGGCCCAGCACCATCGGGAGCATGCCGGGGAAGGTCATCTGGCCGGACCAGAGGTGCACGTCGGTGCCGCACAAGGTGGTGCAGGTGATCCGGACCAGCGCGGCGCCCGGTTCCGGCTCCTCGGGCAGCGGTAGTTCCCGCAAGGTGAGCGCGGAGCCGTGTTCGGTGAGCACCGCCGCTTCGGTTCTGTTGACCATCTTTTTAGTCTACAGTCGTAGGAGAAAAAGTCCAGATCCTGGAGGAAACCATGCCGTCGCACCGTATTCGTCCCGCTTCACTCGTGGTTCGCGGCGGTCCTGTGCTCACCTTCGACCCGGCGGACACCGTCGTGCGGGCGATGGCCGTGCGTGACGGCCGGATCGTCGCCCTCGGCGATGTCGCGCTGGACCACATCGGCCCGGAGACCGAGGTGGTCGACCTGGCGGGGAGAACCGTTCTGCCCGGTATCAACGATTCCCATCTGCATGCGACCTGGCTCGGTGCGCGGTGGCCGGACACGCTCATCGGCGGTGCCGGATTCACCGGGGGAGAAGAGAAAACGGTGCGTTCCGCGGTCGAACGGCGAGCCGCCATCCTGCGTGCGGGTGACCTGTGCGCGTCGCTGGGCATCACGAGCTACACCGAACCCGGCCTGGGGCCTGGCGAGACCGGGTGTTTCAGCGTCGAGGTGCTGGAGGAGTACGCGAGGCTGGCCGATGACGGGCTTCTGCGCGCGAGGGTGACCGCGCTGAGGTTGTTCGGGCTGCTCGACGGTGCCAGTTCGCTGGCGGACTTCCGGCGCGGGCTGGCGATTCCGCCGCCTGCCGCGAATCCGTTGTGGCTCACCGTGCCCGGCGTGAAGATCTTCGCCGACGGAATTCCGCCGATGCGCTCCGCGTGGACGCGCCACTGCTACGCCGACGGTTCACACGGAGCGCTGCTCGTCGACGGCGACGACGATCCTGGCCGTGCGGGCAATCTGGCCGCGATGATCAGTCTCGCCCACGACGCCGGGATGACGGTGGCGGTGCACGCCACGGGGGATCGCAGCATCGAGGCGGCGCTCGCCTCGCTCCGCCGTGGCGACCATCTGGTGCACGGCGATCTGGTGACGACGGATCAACTCGCGCGAATGGCCTCGGCGGGCGTGGGCCTGACCACGCAGCCCGCTATCGCGGTGGCCATGCGGGGGATGCTGACGGACGCACTCGGTGCCGAGGTCGGTGCCCGTGCCTGGCCGCTGGCGGAAATGCTGGCCTCGGGGGTCCCGCTGACCTTGAGCAGTGACGCGCCGGTGGTGACGCCCGATTGGCGGGTGCACATCGCGGCGGCCGCCCGGATGCTGGAAGTGTCCGATGTGGACGCCGAGCTGATGAGCCGGTTGCTGCGCTGCTACACCGTCGCGGCCGCCGAGCAGGACGGTGGGGCGGACTGGAAGGGATCGCTGACCGTGGGCCGCGTCGCGGACTTCTGTGTGCTGGCGGCGAACCCGCTTGAGGTCGGATTCGCGGACCTGCCGGACGTCGGTGTCGAACTCACCGTGTCCGGCGGCCGCGTCGTGTACTCAGGTGAGCAGCTGCCCGCCGTCGATCTGGAGGCTCACTCCGGTGAGATGGCCGGCGTCGGCGGAGGCGAGGAACAGGACTGACGGCACCACGTCGGCGACGGAAGCGATGGTTCCCAGGGGAATCCTCGCTTCCCATGCCGCGCGGGCGGCGGTGTCCGAAGCGAACCCGGCGGTCATCGGAGTGAGTACCGGGCCGGGCGCGACGGCGTTGACGCGGATGCCGTGCGGTGCCAGTTCGAGCGCGGCCGAGCGGGTGAGGGCCTCGACGGCTGCCTTGGTGGCCTCGTAATGGCCGAGTCCCGGGGTCGGCTGCCGGGCGCCGATGGAGGTGATGTTCACGATGGCGCCCCGGGTGCCCGCTTCCAGCATGTGCGCGCCGACCGCGCGCGTCATCAGGAACGTGCCGCGGAAGTTCACCCGCATGCAGAGGTCGAAGACGCCGATGTCCAAGCCCACCAACGGCCCGCCGCCCCCGGCGAGGCCCGCGTTGTTGACCAGGACCTCCACCGGGCCGAACCGATCGGTGACCAGCGCCAGCGCCGCGTCGACCGATCCGGGGTCGGAGATGTCGAGTTCGACGTGCTCCGCGCCGAGTTCTCCGGCCAGGTCGTGCGCGGCGCGGACATCGACGTCGGCGATGACCACGCGGTCACCCGCGGACTGGAAGGCTTCGGCGACTCCACGGCCGATGCCACTGGCACCGCCGGTCACCACAACAAGTCTCTTGTTCATTCTACGATCGTAGACTAAAACTGGTTTCCGTTACCAGCGAAAGGAAATCTCGTGGACGAGAAGCAGAACGGGCTCGGCTTCGTCACTTCGGCGCTGAGCCTGGGATCCTGGAACACCTGGGACCGCATGGACTTCGACGACGCGGTGCGCCTGCTCCGGTACGCGATCGACTCCGGGATCACGCTCTTCGACGTGGCTCACTACAACATGGGGCCGCATTCCGAGCAATCGCGCACGGACCTCCTCTTCGGCGAGGCCGTCCGTGCCGCCGGCATCAAGCGCGACGAGTACCAGCTGTGCGGGAAACTCTGGCTCTGGGACTACCCGAACACCGGTTTCGCCGAGCAGCTCGCGACCTCGTTCGACCGTGTCGGCGTCGAGCGTGCGGAAGCCGTCGTGGTCGGCGACTATTTCGAGCGCCCGGACATCCCGCGGATCGTCACCGAGGTGGCCGAACAGATCCGGCTCGGCCGCTTCGATGTCTGGGGCGTGAACAACTGGCAGGCCGCGGACCTCGACCGGGCACTGGACTTCGCTTCCCGCGAAGGGCTTCCGGCACCGCGATTCGCTCAGCTGAAGTACAGCGTCGTGCGGCGTTCGATGGCGGAAGGTCCTTTCTACGGCGCGCATTTCGAGGCGGGACGGTTGACGTTGCAGGCGTCCGACGTGTTCGAGGGTGGCGTGCTGCTCGGCAAGACTCCGTCGCGGAAGATCGGCGCCGACCCGGGCGGGATCCGCGAGTCGATCCGTGCCGCCGCCATGCGTGTCGCCGCTGTTGCCGGGGAATTCGGGGTGAGTCCTTCGCAGCTGGCTCTCGCGTTCTGCCTCGCGTACACGCCGGTGGCGAACGTGCTGTTCGGCGTGAGCCGGATGGCTCAGCTGGAGGACAACCTGGGCGCTGTCGCGCTGGCTGCTTCCCGAGGTTCTGAGGTGCGGGCGGCTCTGGAGGATCTCTGGCTGGACCGCTCGGTCGCCACGGACGGAACTTTCTGAACGCCTTTCGCGGCTGCGATGAAGGACGCTTTCATAGCAGAATTTGCTATGAAA